>JAZULL010000103.1:0-5632 GCA_045603085.1 Eubacteriales bacterium
TCCTTGTATGCAACCTGAGGCTTACCGATGTTTGCCTCTACCTTGAACTCGCGCAGCAGTCTGTCAACGATGATCTCAAGGTGGAGCTCACCCATACCTGCGATAATGGTCTGGCCGGTCTCTTCATCAGTGTAGGTCTTAAAGGTGGGGTCTTCCTCTGCGAGCTTTGCAAGTGCAATACCCATCTTCTCCTGGCCTGCTCTGGTCTTGGGCTCGATAGCCTGACGGATAACAGGTTCGGGGAATTCCATGTTTTCAAGGATAATGGGCTTCTTTTCGTCACAGAAGGTATCACCCGTGGTGGAATAACGAATACCGATTGCCGCTGCGATATCACCGCTGTAGCATGCGTCGATGTCCTTACGGTCATTTGCATGCATCTGCAGGATTCTACCCAGACGCTCGCGCTTACCCTTGGTGGAGTTGTAAACGGTGTCGCCTGCGTTGATCACGCCCGAGTATACGCGGAAGTAGCAAAGCTTTCCAACGAAGGGGTCGGTCATGATCTTGAATGCCAGTGCACTCATTGCTTCGGAATCGGAAGCCTCTCTGCTGTCTTCCTCATCAGTATCGGGGTTAACACCGGTAACTGCGGGGATATCCAGAGGAGAAGGCATATAGTCGATAACTGCGTCAAGCAGCTTCTGAACGCCCTTGTTACGGTAAGAGGTACCGCAAACAACGGGAACAATTCTGTTGTCGATGCACGCCTGGCGGAGTGCTCTCTTGATTTCCTCTTCGGTGAGCTCTTCATCGCAGAGGAACTTTTCCATCAGCTCGTCATCCTGCTCTGCTGCTGCCTCTACCATCTTCGCACGGTATTCCTGAGCCAGCTCAAGCATATCTTCGGGGATGGGCTCGATTCTGATGTCCTTACCAAGGTCGTCATAGTAAACAACGGCTTCCATCTTAACCAGGTCGATGATGCCGCGGAAGGTCATTTCCTTGCCGATAGGCAACTGGATCGGCACTGCATTGGTATGCAGTCTTTCCTCCATCATGCCCAGCACGCGGTAGAAGTCCGCGCCGGTGATGTCCATCTTGTTTACATATGCCATTCTCGGTACACGGTATTTGTCTGCCTGTCTCCAGACAGTTTCGGACTGAGGCTCAACGCCACCCTTAGCGCAGAATACGGTCACTGCGCCGTCGAGCACGCGCAGAGATCTTTCAACCTCTACGGTAAAGTCAACGTGGCCGGGGGTGTCAATCAGGTTCAGGCGGTGACCCTTCCATACGCAGGTAGTTGCTGCGGATGTAATGGTAATACCTCTCTCCTGCTCTTCTTCCATCCAGTCCATCGTTGCGGCGCCTTGGTGTACCTCACCCAGCTTATGAGTCTTACCTGTGTAGAACAGGATTCTCTCAGAGGTGGTTGTTTTACCGGCATCGATGTGCGCCATGATACCGATATTTCGCGTATTTTCAAGCGAATATTCCCTAGGCATATTCTAACGGTCTCCTTGATAAAATTAATATCTGTAGTGTGCGAAAGCCTTGTTGGCTTCTGCCATTCTGTGAGTTTCTTCCTTCTTCTTGAATGCGCCACCGGCATTGTTGATAGCGTCCATGATTTCTCCTGCGAGACGCTCTGCCATGGTAGCCTCTCCGCGCTTTCTTGCATAAGCAACCAGCCAGCGGAGTCCAAGGGTCTGCTTGCGGTCAGCTCTTACTTCCATCGGTACCTGGTAAGTGGAACCACCTACACGGCGAGCCTTTACTTCAAGCTCGGGCATGATGTTGTCAAGAGCAGCCTGGAATACCTCAAGGGGATTCTTGCCCTGCTTTGCTTCGATGATCTCAAATGCATCGTAAACAATCTTCTGAGCAACTCCCTTCTTGCCGTCATACATCACGTTGTTAATCAGCTTGGTTACAAGCTTGGAATTATACATCGGATCCGGCAATACATCTCTTTTGGATATACGACCTCTTCTCGGCACTGTACTTCCCTCCTTCATCAAATTTTTAAAATGAGATCATTGGTACTCAAAAGCAATCTTCTGTTAGCACGCGTCGGCCGTTAATATAAACATTAAATTTACAGTAACTTCAGACGGTTCACAAATGCTTAATACCTTTTTTGTCCCCCGAATTACTTCTTCTTGGGAACCTTTGCGCCGTACTTGGAACGGCTCTGTGCACGGTTTGCAACACCCTGGGCATCCAGAGTACCGCGGATAATGTGGTAACGTACACCGGGCAGGTCTCTTACTCTACCGCCTCTGATAAGGACTACGGAGTGCTCCTGCAGGTTGTGACCGATACCGGGGATATACACGGTTGCCTCAAGACCGTTGGTAAGTCTTACTCTTGCGATCTTACGCATAGCAGAGTTAGGCTTCTTAGGGCTTGTAGTGGAAACCTTTGTGCAAACACCTCTCTTTTGGGGAGATGCCTGGTCTGTGGGAACGTTGTTCAGAGTGTTGAAGCCCTTCTGCAGCACGGGTGCCTTGGACTTATACACCTTATCGCTACGACCCTGTCTGACGAGCTGGTTAAAGGTTGGCATACTTCCTTGTCTTCCTCCTTCTTCTGAAATTTAATGTTTATACAGACGCAGCGTACTGCGAAACTGTCAATTTCACGAATGATTTCGCCGTTTTGGGCACAGTTCACCCACGGCGCACATTCAACTTATTATATCACTACCCTCTTTTTTTGTCAAGATGCAAAAACAGAGTGCCAAATATTCTACGTTTTGCACAAATAATTTTTCTCATATTTGTGCCGCTTTTTGCGAATTGTATGGGATTTTGCTCAAAAATCATGCCGTTTTAACGGCACTTTGGGGAAACACGGCATAAATACCGTGTTTCCCCTTGGTTTTGCTTAGTCAAATACCGATCAGATTGCCTGATCTGCGGGCTGCTCCTGTGCCTCGGGCTCGACGCGCTTGACGTCTACACCGTGGTAGCAGCGCATACCCGTACCTGCAGGAATCAGCTTACCGATGATAACGTTCTCCTTCAGACCCAGCAGGTTATCAACCTTACCGCGGATAGCGGCCTCGGTGAGCACCTTGGTGGTTTCCTGGAAGGATGCGGCGGACAGGAAGGATTCGGTCTGCAGCGACGCCTTGGTGATACCCAGCAGAACGGGCGAGCCCTCTGCCGGCTTCAGGCCTGCTTCGCCTGCCTCGATGCGAGCGGTGACCTTGTTGTTCTCCTCCTCGTAGGTGTTGATGTCAACCAGAGCGCCGGTCAGCAGCTCGGTGTCGCCGTTATCCTCGATGCGGATCTTTCTGGTCATCTGACGTGCAATGATCTCGATATGCTTATCGTTAACGTTACACGACTGAGAACGGTAAACCTTCTGTACTTCCTTGATGATATATTCGTAAACTGCATCCAGACCCAGAATTCTCATGATGTCTGCGGGAGCCTTGGAGCCCTCGGTCAGAGCCTGACCGCGCTCAACGTGCGCACCGTCAACAACTGCCAGACGCATACCGTAAGGAATGGTATACTTGTGGAATTCATTGGTCTCATCTGCGGTAATGGATACGTCGTGCATACCGGGAATTTCGCCAACAGATACGTGAACCGTACCGGTCTGCTCTGCCATAATGGCAGCCTTCTTGGGCTGACGAGCCTCAAACAGCTCCTCAACACGGGGCAGACCCTGGGTAATGTCGCTACCTGCAACACCGCCCGAGTGGAAGGTTCTCATGGTCAGCTGAGTACCGGGCTCACCGATCGACTGAGCCGCGATGATACCGACAGCCTCACCGATCTGAACAGGCTTACCGGATGCCAGGTCAGCACCGTAGCAGTGTGCGCACACACCGTACTTGGAGTGACACTGAATGACTGTTCTGATATATACCTGCTGGATGCCTGCAGCGGCGATTGCCTTTGCATGCTCCTCGCTGATCATGGTATCGTCGGGAACGATGACCTCACCGGTGGTGGGATTCACCACGGGACCGATGGTGTATCTGCCCACGATTCTGTCAGCCAGAGGCTCCAGAACGTTCTTATCCTTATCGTCAATGATCTCGCTGACCCATGCGCCCTTGGTGGTGTCGCACTTGTCCTCGCGGATGATCATTTCCTGAGATACGTCAACCAGACGGCGGGTCAGGTAACCGGAGTCTGCGGTACGCAGAGCGGTATCCGACAGCGACTTACGGGAGGAACGTGCACCCATGAAGTACTCCATGATGTTCAAGCCCTCACGGAAGTTGGACTTGATAGGCAGCTCCACGGTCTTACCGTTGGTTGCAAACATCAGACCACGCATACCTGCCAGCTGACGCATCTGGGTCATAGAACCTCTCGCGCCGGAGTCTGCCATGATCTTGATGGGGTTATAGGTGCTGAAGCTGTTCTGCAGCGCCTTGGTAACGTCATCGGTGGTCTTGTTCCAGATCTTGATAACGCCGTTGTAGCGCTCCTCGTTGGAAAGCTCACCGCGCAGATAGTGCTTGGTCAGAACGTCAACGTCCTTCTGAGCCGCCTCCAGCATGCCCTTCTTCTCCGCCGGAATAGTCATATCGTATACCGAGATCGAGAAGGAAGCTCTGGTGGAATACTTATAGCCCATCGCCTTGATATTGTCCAGCATCTCTGCACAGATTGCAGGGGTGTGAACGCGGATACAGTTATCAATGATCTGACCCAGCTGCTTCTTCTTGACGACCTGGTCGATCTCAAGATCAAACAGCTTTTCGGGATCGTTTCTGTCTACAAAGCCCAGGTCCTGAGGAATGGGCTGGTTGAAGATCAGACGGCCAAGCGTTGCTTCGATGACCTTGGAGCGCATCTCGCCGTTGATTTCCTTCTGCACTCTGATATGAATCCTTGCATGCAGACCGAGTGCGCCGTTGGCATACGCCATCATTGCCTCGTTGATATCGCGGTAAGCGCTGCCCTCACCGGGTTCACCGGGCTTTTCCATGGTCAGGTAGTAAGAACCGAGGATCATATCCTGGGTAGGAATGGTCACTGCCTTACCGTCCATGGGCTTGAGCAGGTTGTTCGCGGACAGCATCAGGAAACGTGCCTCTGCCTGTGCTTCTGCCGACAGCGGAACGTGTACGGGCATCTGGTCACCGTCAAAGTCTGCGTTGAACGCGGTACATACCAGCGGGTGCAGCTTGATGGCTCTGCCCTCAACCAGCACGGGCTCAAACGCCTGAATGGACAGACGGTGCAGAGTAGGTGCACGGTTGAGCAGTACGGGATGCTCCTTGATGACGTTCTCAAGCGCGTCCCAGACCTCGGGGAAGATTCTTTCGATCTTCTTCTGAGCGTCCTTGACGTTGGTTGCCTTGCCCATCTCAACCAGTCTCTTGACCACGAAGGGCTTGAACAGCTCAAGCGCCATCTCTCTGGGCAGACCGCACTGGTAGATCTTCAGGGTAGGACCGACGACGATAACGGAACGGCCGGAATAGTCAACACGCTTACCCAGCAGGTTCTGACGGAAACGTCCCTGCTTACCTCTGAGCATCTCGGAACGCGACTTGAGTGCTCTGTTGGAGGGGCCGGTGACCGGCTTGCCGCGTCTGCCGTTGTCGATCAGCGTGTCTACTGCCTCCTGCAGCATTCTCTTTTCGTTACGGATCACGATCTCGGGGGTGCGGATCTCCATCAGCTCCTTCAGACGGTTGTTACGGCTGATGACG
>JAZULL010000104.1:0-5908 GCA_045603085.1 Eubacteriales bacterium
AGAGCTCATCCGTCTTGATCCGTGAAAAATACCCACACACAAAAACCCGCCCGGGGCCCATGCCGCGGTCGGGTTTTCGCAAAAATTTGCATTATCTCGGAAAATGTGCTAAAATGATGTCACCGATCCGGGTCGTTTGACGCCTTATAGGGTAGAGAAAAATTCTGAAAGGAGCATTTCAGTATGCAAGATCAAGACATTATTGCGCTGTACTACGCACGCGACGAGCAAGCCATTGCCGCGTCTGCGGACAAGTATGGCAATTACTGCACAAGCATTGCCCACAGCATTCTGCACAACATGCAGGACGCCGAGGAATGCGTCAACGACACGTGGCTGCGCGCATGGGATTCGATCCCCCCTGCCCGTCCCACCTATCTCCAGCTCTATCTTGGCGGCATCACCCGCCACATCTCGCTGGACAGATATCGCAGAGCCAACCGCGCCAAGCGCGGTGGCGGTGAGATGGTGCTGGCACTCGACGAGATGAGCGAGGTGGTCGCCTCGGACGTCAACGTGCAAACACAGGCCGAGGAAGCCGAGTTTTACGACAAGATCAACCGCTTTTTGTGGTCTCTTCCCGCGCGCGATTGCAACGTTTTCATCCGACGCTACTATTACGTGGACAGCATGGAATCCATCGCCTCGCGCTACGGCATCACGCAGGCTAACGTCAAAAAGATCCTTTCCCGCACGCGCGCCAGGCTGCGCGACTACCTGCGAAAGGAGGGCTATAACGTATGACCGAGCTTCGAATGATGGAGCTGCTTGGTGGCATTGATCCCGAGCTGCTTCGCCGCGCCAACGCCCCAGTTCCCGCTTGGAAAAAGCCTAAATTCCGCGCTGTGCTGTTGGTTGCCGCCGTGGCATTGCTGTTGGCCGCGAGCATGCTGATCGCCCCCCTTGCCGTTGCCATTTCTTACATGAACGCCCATCCTGAGCTGGACGGCGGTCTGGTCTTTGCCATCGATGCCATGCTGGAGGATGAAAATCATTTCCTGAATCAAATTCTCCCCGACGGCGTCAAGAATACACTGGGCTCCTTCTTCGACGCGCTGACCGGCGGCGACCGAGACGAGACCGAAAGTGAAAGCGAGACCGAGACCGAGACGGAAACAGAAACTGAAACTGAAACTGAAACGGGAACGGAAACAGAAACCGAGCCCGAGCCCGATTTTGTCATGCCGCCCGCCAGCGAGGGCTTGGAATTCGCAATCAATCCCCAAAACAACGGCTACCGCGTCATGGGTATCGGCTCGTGCGAGGACAAGGACGTGGTCATCCCGTCCGAATACAACGGCCTGCCCGTAACCGAGATTTATTATAATTACGCCGGTGGCAATTATGCCTTCAAAGGAAATACCGTAATCGAGTCGGTAGTCATCCCCGCCACGGTCCGGGTGATCGGTGAAGATGCATTCAACTCATGCACGTCGCTGAAATCCGTTACCATCGCCCCCGGCGACACCACGGTATCGATAGGCAGCGGTGCGTTTGCGGGATGTGAGGCTTTGGAGAGCTTTACGGTATACGACAACGTAGTGCGCTTCAAGGATGCATTTTATTTATCACGAATCACCACGGTAAAAGTACCCTTCCCCACTGCGATCGAATATGACAATGCCTATTACATTGGCAACGAGAAGAATCCGTATCTGATCCTGATCCGCGTCAAGGACACCTCTCTGACAACCTGTGAGATCCATCCGGACACCAAGGTCATTGGCGGTTATGCCTTTTACATGAGCAGCATTACTGAAATTGCCATTCCCGAGGGCGTGATCACGATTGATGACGGCGCATTTGCAAAAACCTCGGCTCTCAAAGATCTTTCCATTCCGGACAGCCTGCGGTTTGTGGGCAAAGACGCCTTCCTGGACAGCGCGGCGATCAAATCGTCCTCGTCCATCGATTACGTGGGCACGGCGGATAATCCCTATATGATTCTGATAGGAGGAAGACTTTCGGACAGCATTCACAAAGATACCCTCTATATTGCAGACCAAGCCTTTGCGGACGAGCGTGTTTCCTCGTTCAAGTCCTTAACAATTCCGCAAAAGGTTCGCTATATCGGTGATATGGCATTTTACATCACCTCCGGCACCAACGATCTTTCCCGTCTGACCTCACTGACCATTCTGGGTGACAGTCTTTACATCGGGGAAAGCGTATTTTTCGGTCTTGAAAAGCTCACCGAGCTGACCGTCGGAAAAGGCGTGACGTATATTACGCCGGGCACGTTTGGCATCTTGTCCGCACTGACCGACATTACGGTAGAGCAAGAAAACCCCGAATATTACTCGGTAAACAATTGCCTGATCGAAAAAGAGAGCGGCACGCTGCTGCTGGGCTGTAAAAATTCTGTCGTTCCTTCCGATGGCAGTATTCTGCACATTGCCAAGGGCGCATTTTTCGGATGCGAATCCCTGCCCGAGCATGCCGTTCCCGAGGGTGTTATCAGTATAGGTGCGGCTGCCTTTGTCACTTATGTTTACAAGGGTGCGCAGATCACCGTTCCCACCAGCGTCACAAATATTGCCGCTTCGGCGTTTGGTGCCGATACGACCGTTTATTATCAAGGCACCTGCGAGCAATGGGCTGCTCTGCAGATCGGAAAGAATTCCTGCAAGGTGATCTGTACCGACGGTGAGGTAACGTCCGACTGATCCGCACGCGTCGTTTGACGTTCATAACCAAAACAAGGGTCTGCCGTGCGGGGCTGACAAATAAACGAAAAGACCATCAAAAGAGAGAGTAGTGCGAATTCGCACTACTCTCTCTTTTTTGTCTTATGAGTGATATTCCGTAACGACGGAGAAATCGTAATAGAAGATGATTGATCCATCCCCCGCCCGCGGCACGTGCCGCGGGCGGGTTTATATTTTGAAATTAAGCTTGATTCTTTTTGCCGATGGTCAGGACTGCGCCCATGGCCAGCACAGCCAGCGCAAAAGCACTGCTTGCCACGGATTTACAGCCGCCGTTTTGCTGCTCGGGGGCTTCGGTCACTTCACCGGAATCATCCGGCTCGGTGGTTACTTCGGGCGCGGTAGTGACCTGCTCGACCACTTCCTCGTTTAAAGTCACCTCGCAGATCTCGCCAAACAGCACGTAGTTGCCCTTAGAACCCATCTTGATCTGAACGCCGGGGATGATCACCGCCGTGCCTTGACCGTCCAGCGAATACTTGCCGTCCTGCTCGACCACAAGCTCACTTCCCTCCAGCACGATCAGCGTGGTGGGATCTACGGTTTTGGTGGTTCTGTTAAACGCCGACAGCTCCAGCGTAATAGCAAGGTCACCCTCCTTGACCACGGTCGTGGCATGGCGCGCATAGGTTTTGAACACGTTGGCGTTATCACCGGTCAAGCCGGAATATCCCCACAGGAAGTGGTTCTGATACGTGCTCAGCGAGCCGCGGAAGGTCCAGGGATAAATGCTGATACCGCGCATGAGCGCCGCGCGCAGGTCGTTGGCCTCATAAGAGCCGTACGAGGGATTAAGCGTGGCGTTATACTTGCCGATAAAGCTCATGGCCGTACGCAGATCGGTTTCGGGATCAGACCCTGCCATATAGCTACTGCACAGAGCACCCACCGACATTTCGGGATAGTCCTTGCACATCGCCTGCATAATGCCCTCGTTAAACGTAATGACCGAGCACTGATCATACATATCCAGCGCATCCACGCATGCCTTGATGGCAGGCACGATGGCAGTCTTGTTGGACTTGATCTCAATGAAGATCTGACATTCCAGATCCTTGAATGCCGTCAAAAATTCCTCCAGCGTGGGAATGCGGCATTCCGAATATTTCGCGTTCTTTTCAAAGCCCTTGTTAACGTAAAGCTCCTTGAGCTCTGCCAGAGTTGAGCCCTCCACCGAAATATCCGCGTTACAGGTGCGCCCCGTTGTACCGTCGTGCATGATCACAAGCGCGTTATCCTTGGTCAGATATACGTCCAGCTCAATGACGTTTGCACCCTGCGCATACGCCTCAAGCGCGCCCTCAATGGTGTTTTCGGGTGCTTTGGAGGGCAGGCCGCGGTGGCCTATATTCAAGGGCACGCGCGTCATGGTGTTTTCGGGCAGCTGATTGCAGGCAACGTCCAGGAGTGCATCGGTTGCATCCGAGATCACGCCGATCGCACCGGAAAGCAATGCGCTGTATTGCTCGCGCGCGGTGGGCTGGTCGGGGGTCATGGCCCACACGTTGACCTGGCGGTCATAGAGATACTGCACCGTGTCGTGACTGCATACCGCCAGCGGAAGAATAGCAACCGTGCCTTTATGGATCTTGATGGAGCGGCGGATGTCCAGGCATTGCGCCTCGGTCAGCTCCGCCACGTCGGCGTAC
This sequence comes from Eubacteriales bacterium, assembly GCA_045603085.1. GTDB lineage: Bacteria > Bacillota > Clostridia > Oscillospirales > CAG-272 > SVQP01. Next base: position 4,358 of record JAZULL010000104.1, read on the forward strand.
GCCTTGGTGTAGTCGATCGCGCCGGTCACAGAGGGCAGCTCGGTGCGCATCTGTTGCATCAGCGCAGGATCGGACGAAACCACCATACAATCGTAAAAGCGGATCTGCTTGATGTATTCCGCAAGTGCATTCGCGCTTGCCGCATCTTCTACGCGGAAGGCGGTGATCACGCGGTAATCGTGTGCTTCAAAAATCTCTGCCACGGTGGTAAAGGCATTCCCCGCCTCGTCCAGCGCCTCAAGCTTTTGGTTCACCGTATACATTGCAAGCGCAGGCAGGCTCGTTGCGCTCAGCATAGCATCCATTTCGGACTTGGAATTGATCTGGCGGATCATGGAGATATCACCCACGATATTGGTCATGGGCTGTGCCACGGTGACGTTGACCGCAGGCTTCTCGGCCGGTGTATCCGGCACGTTCGCACCGTCCACCAATGCATTGTTTTTAATTTCCTCAGCAGTCAGCGCGCGGTCGTAAAAACGAATGGAGCGATAGACCGTGGAAAATTGCTTGGAGCCCTCAGCATGGCCGATAAAGAGGTCGTTTGCGCCCATGGAGGTATCAGCCGTTACCTTGGCCACCAGGCTACCGTCCACGTACATACAGCAAGAGCCGCCCACCTCAAAGGTAATGGCAACCGTACCGTTGTCGATCAGATTCAAGCCGTCTGCGGCCTTGGGGCGTGCGTCACCCGGCTTGCCCGCCCACTTGAACTCCAGATTGTCGTTGCTGTTACGGCGGAACAGCGCAAAGTTATCGTTGGAGGAATTCATAAAGGTATTGAAGCTTCCGCCAATCGAAACGAAATCACCAAACGTGATCTCAACGGTAAACGCCTGGCCGTTGACCAGATTGACAATGCCCTGCGGAAAATAATGCTGTGTGCCCTGTGCCGCAAGACCGTCCTCGGTAAAATAGTTGGTAGCGTTTTGCTCGATGGGAAGATCGTTTGTACCAACCGAATCCTTCCATACAGCAGCATCGGGAGAATTGCCCTGCCCTTGGTAATGAGAAACCAAGCCGTCGGTTACGTAACTCAGCTCAGTTTCCTCGGCCACCGAGGTCAACGTGCCCGTCCATGCAACGCTGAGCAGCATGACAAGGCAAAGCAGGATAGATAAGAGCCTTTGAAGTTTCATAAGCAATATCCTTTCCGTATTAAGATCAATTTCAGTATAACCCAAATCCTGTCAAAAGTCAAGATGCAACGAACCATGAAAAGCTCGCCATCAAAAGAAAAAGGATCTGCCCGGGGGCAGACCCTTGAATTTTTGTGTTAGATTATTTCTTATGCAGCTTGCCGATGACTCTGCCGCAGCAGCGGATATCCTCGAAATCGCGCAGCATGATGGGAGCGTAGAAGGGATTGAGCGAAATCAGACAATCGCCGCCAAATTTCTTGAAATAGCCCTCACCGTCCAGCACAAAGATACCAAGCTCACCCGGCTCGATCTGCTCGCATTCCTGCACCAGCAGCACGTCGCGGTCGTGATATTTGGGCTCCATACTGTCGCCGCTGATGCGGAGTGCATAGTCCGCGTCGGCGGTTTT
>JAZULL010000105.1:0-10693 GCA_045603085.1 Eubacteriales bacterium
CGGCGTGCGCGGTGCGGGTGCGGCGGCTGAGCAGATCAGCCCCGATTACTGTATCAACTTTGACGTCACCGCCACGGGCGACGTGCCCGGTGCCAAGCCCATGGCATGCGAGCTGGGCGGCGGTGCGGCCATCAAGGTCAAGGATAGCTCGGTGCTGTGCCACAAGGGCGTGGTGGACCGTCTTGTCAAGCTGGCCCGCGAAAAGGGCTTTAAGCATCAGTACGAAATTCTGACCGCGGGCGGTACCGACACCTCTGCGGTGCAAAAGAGCGGCATCGGCGTCAAGGTCGGCGCGCTTTCCATCCCCACGCGCTACATTCATTCGGGCGTGGAGATGATCGATCTGGGCGACACCAGACTCTGCGTGGAGATCGCGCTGCTGTATCTCCATAGTGATAAAAAGGATTAAGGACTTTAGAAAGATGGAATTTTCACAGGAAATACTGACGCTTGCGGACAAGGCGGAAGAGGCACTCACCCCTCACTTTGCCCGCATCGACAAAATTGCATTCAATAACACACAAAAGATCATGGACGCCTTCCGTGAACACCGCGTGGGCATGACCATGTTTGATTCCACCAGCGGTTACGGCTACGACGACCGCGGCAGAGACACTTTGGACGCCATCTGGGCCGACGTCATGGATGCCGAGGCGGCATTTGTGCGCCACCAGATCGTCAACGGCACGCAGGCCCTGACCATCGGGCTTTTCGGTCTGCTCCGTCCGGGCGACGTCATGCTGTCGGTTGCCGGCAAGCCTTACGACACGCTTGAGGACGTGATCGGTATCACCGGCAAGGTGGGCGATGGCTCGCTGGCCGATTTCGGTGTCAAGTACGATCAGGTCGAGCTGACCGAGGACGGAGAATTTGATTTTGACGGTATCGCGGACAAGCTGGAAGCCTACACGGGCAGCGTTAAGGTGGTGTTCGTCCAGCGCTCCAAGGGGTATCTCAACAGAAAGACTCTTTCGTGTGCACAGATCGGCGAGCTGGTCAGGTTTGTCAAGGCAAGATGCGACGCCTACGTGGTGGTGGACAACTGCTACGGCGAATTTACCGAGGAGAGCGAGCCCACCGCCTACGGTGCGGATATGATCATCGGCTCGCTGATCAAAAATCCCGGCGGCGGCATGGCCGAGACGGGCGGCTACATTGCGGGCACGGCGCGTGCCGTGGGGCTTGCAAGCTACAGATTGACCTCGCCCGGTGTGGGCTGTGAGGTCGGTGCAACCATGGGGCAGAACAAGAGCCTTTACAAGGGCCTGTTCTACGCACCCCACACGGTCGCGCAGGCACTCAAGACCGCCCATCTGGCGGCATACATGTTCGAGGGCCTTGGCTTCTGTGTCGAGCCCCGTTGGGATGAAACGCGCTACGATATCATCCAGACCGTGATCACGGGCACACCCGAGGGGCTGTGCGCGCTGTGTCGCGGCATTCAGGCAGGCTCTCCCGTGGACGCTTACGTTACCCCCGAGCCTTGGGCAATGCCGGGCTACGCAGACCCGGTCATCATGGCGGCAGGCGCATTCGTGCAGGGCTCGTCCATCGAGCTTTCCGCCGACGGACCTCTGCGTCCGCCCTATACGGCGTATTTCCAGGGGGGCTTGACATACGAGAGCGGTAAGATCGGTATTCTGTCTGCCGCACAGAGCATGCTGGAGGAAAAGAGAAAATGAGATTTATCAAATATATTGCAACGCTTTTGCTGATCGCGCTGGCTTGCAGTACGCTGGCTGCCTGCGATCAGGGAGAGGTGCCTACCGGTATGCATGACGTTACCGCTCCCGGCGAGGACTATATTCTGTACGTTCCCATGTCGTGGATCTCCAATGCCCGCAGCGGCATTTCGGGTGCGTACTATACCACCACCGACCGCTCGGAGGTTGGCTCGGATCTGGCAAAGCACGCCAAGTATTGGACCATCACTGCCGATAAGGTGGCGGACAGCGCAGAAAGCATTGATGCCTACTGGGAAAAGCTGAGTGCGTATTACGCACAGACCTACACCGATTTCAAGGTGATTCCTCATAAAGAGGCTACCGAGGATAAGCCCGAGCAGATTTATCGCTCGACCGCGCTGGATATCTGGGGAGACGACAGCGGAGTTTGTGCCGCACAGGTGTATACCTTTACGGCAACCGTCAAGGAATTTGCTCCCACCGAGGACAGAGAACAGCAGGGGGCTATGCAGTTTCCCCGCAAGTACTGTCAGGTGATCGCCATGTATCACGGTGATTTCTTCGTGCTGACCTATTCGGCAAGAGAAGAGGATTATGACATCTTCATTGAAAGCTTTATTGCCGATCTGCCCGACGAGACCGTGGTTGGTGAATTCATCATCAAGCAGGAAAAATCGGACACCAAGGCTCCCAAGCTGTTCAAGGATGACAATACCGCCGATGATATGATCCCTGCGTCCACAAACGAAATGCCGTATCGCTTCTATATTCCCGATACCTGGAAGGTGGGCGAGACGACCGAATATCCCGTGGCAACCGCACCTGACGGCAGCACCAATGTCACCGTGACCATTTACGTGCCGTCCAACGACTATATCAGTGTGGATATGTATTGGCAGGGCTATTGCCTGCCCGAGTATGAGGCTGTTTTTGATTCTATGAGCGTCTTTGAGACCGTCAAGGAATCCACCATCGGTGTGGATAAGGAGACCAAGAATGCCAAGACCTATACCTTTGAAGCAAGTGTGGGCGGGCAGAGCTACCGATACGCGCAGACCGTGATCGTGCATTCCGGCCTGATCTACGTCATCACCTATACCGCAAAGGCGTCGGACGGCGGCTTTGAGCAGTATATGAGCGATTACGAGGCCATGCTCGAATCCTTCACCTTCCGCTGATATGGCAATTTACTTGGATAACAGTGCCACAACCGCCCTTTGTGGCCAAGCAAAAAAAGCGATGATGGAGGCTATGGAATGCTACGGCAACCCCTCCTCTCTGCATCAGCTGGGTCTGGACGCCGAAAGGATGGTGCGCACCGCCCGCGCGCAGGTGACGGGCGCTCTGGGTGTCCGCGGTACGGCAGGGCAGATCTATTTCACCTCGTCGGGCACAGAGGCCAACAATCTGGCCATTCTTGGCAGCGTGTATGCCAAGGAAAGAAGAACCGGCAACCGCATCGTGACCACCGCGGGCGAGCATTCCTCGGTCGAGGCGGTCATGCAAAAGCTGGAAAAGGACGGCTTTGAGGTCGTCCGTATTCCCACCCGCAACGGCGTGCCGGATATGGAGTTTGCGCAAAAGGCGATTGATAAGGTGACGCTGCTGGTCAGCGCCATGATGGTCAACAACGAGACCGGTGCGCTGTATGATCTCAAATCTCTGTTCGCATTGGCAAAAAGAAATAATCCCGCCGTCGTCACCCATTGTGGCGCGGTTCAAGGCTTTATGAAAACGATATTTTCTCCCGCGGCCATCGGTGCGGATCTGGTAACGGTCAGTGCGCATAAGATCCACGGCCCCAAGGGCGTGGGTGCTTTGTACGTCAGCTCCGAGATCACCAAGGCCAAAAAGCTGATCCCCGTCACGCTGGGCGGCGGTCAGGAATCGGGCATGCGCTCGGGGACCGAGAACGTGATCGGTATCGTGGGCTTTGGTGCGGCTTGCGAGGCCGCCATGCAGACCCTGCGCGCCGACCTTGCGGGGATGACCCGCCTGCGCACCTATCTGGAGGGCGAGCTTGCAAAGGTTGAGGGAATCACACTCAATCTGCCGGCAGGGAATCGCGCACCTCATATTATCAATCTCACCTTGCCCGATATCAAGAGCGAGACCATGCTCAATCACCTGTCAAGCAAGGGCATTTACGTATCCAGCGGCTCGGCCTGCTCCTCGCACGGTCATGCCACCTCTCGCGCGCTGTCCGCATTCGGTCTGGCTCCCGAGCAGGCGGACTGCGCTTTGCGCATCAGTCTGTGCCCCGAGAACACGCAGGCGGACGCAGATGCACTTTGCCGCGAGCTTGCGGCAGGTGTGGCAACGCTTGTCAGAATTCACAGAACGTAATTAATTTTTATATAAAGAAAGGAAACTGCTATGAAATTCTCTTTCAGAACCCTGCTTTTGCTGCTTTGCGGCGTGATGCTGGTCAGCGCGGTTGCCTGTAACGGTACCGGCAACGAGCAACCCACCGAGGAGCCTGCCGTAGGAGATCCCACCACCGAGACTCCTACTACCGAAGAGCCTACCACAGAGGAAGCTACTACCGAGGACGTTGATGTGATGATCGGCGAGGAGATCGACGCCGCTTATGCCGCAGATTTCACCGTAGCCAAGGTGTTTACCTCGGATATGGTGGTACAGCGCGGTGAGCGGCTCCGCGTATGGGGCTGGGCACCCGAGTCCGAAAACGGCAAGAAGGTTTCGGCCACCTTTATGGGTATGTTTGCCGAGGCGTTGATCGAAAACGGCGCATGGACCATTCAGTTTGGTGCTAAGCTTGAGGCTTGTGCAGAGCTTGGCAACGAGATGAAGATCTACACCGACACCAAGGAAGTGGTCTTTGAGGACGTGCTGGTAGGTGACGTTTATATGGTCATCGGTCAGTCCAACGTGGCGTACTCCTTTACTGCGTATCTGGGGGCCGGTAATACCGATACGGAAAATTACGGCTTCAACATGATCGATGAATCTCTCCCCATCCGTCTGCACTACAATACCCTGAATGAGAATGAGGCACATGGATATCCCAAGAGAGGCACGACCGAGGTTTGCCCCGACGTCGTCCATGACCGCACCTGGGAAAGACCCAATGCAACCAGCGTGGGTCGCTTTACCGCCATCGGCTACTGCTTTGCATGGAATCTGGTGCAGATGACCGAGGGCAAGGTGCCCGTGGGCGTCATTGAGATCGACGGTAACGGCCAGCCCTTGGGTGCATTCATGCCCAACGAGGTTGCCGATGCACTCAAGACCGACAAGTGGAATGATGCGCAGGGCATTTACGTGCCCGAGGGTGTCAATGCCGTCTGGGGCAGATATATGTATAACCATTACATGTATCCGTTTGAAAAGTACGCTATGGCAGGCCTTGTATGGTATCAGGGCGAGAGTGATTTCCAGCGCGCCCATGCAAAGGAATTCATCGAGCGTTTTTCTACCTTTATGACCTACATGCGCTCGACTCACAACGTTACCAATCCCGATTTTGCAGTTTATATCGTGGAATTCCCCACCATTTATCAAAGACCCTCGGATCACGTGGGTGATTGGCACTTTATGGATCTGGGCCTGATCCGCAGTGTCGTTGGTGCAATTCCGCAGAAGCTGCCCAACAGCTATCTGTCGGTATCCTGTGATCTTTGGACCGATGACAGATACTTCAACAATCTGCACCCCGACTGCAAGTTCGGTCAGGGACAAAGACTTGCCAAGCTGGCCGCCGCTGTGCGCGGGGATGCGGGTACGCTGGAGACTGCAACCGGCCCGATCGTGGAATCCGTGGAATTCTCCGCTGATTACAAGACCGCCGTGCTGACCTTTACCAACGTGGGCCAGGGCCTGACCACCACCGACGGCGGTACGACGGTCAACGGCTTTACCTACATGAGAAGCTCGTACACCGTTAACACCAAGAAGGGTACGACCATTACAGCCGAGATCACCGCGCCCAATCAGATCACGGTGACCTGCTCGGCATCTATGAAATTCGGTGTCGTTTACAACGGCGTGGCCGATAATTTCTACGGAGATGAGATCAATCTGTGCAACAGCTACGGCTGTCCCGCAGGTGCATTCTTCATTACTCCTGAAGAATAATAAAAAATAAGAAAAGCGACTGCGAAGGCAGTCGCTTTTCTATGTGAGCCGGATCAATACTTGATCAGCTTCTTCTCACCAACCAGGGGCAGTGCGAAGTACTTGCCGGTGATATTGCCGTAGATGGCGATAACAGTCAGCCAAGCGTTCCACAGGCCGAAAATAAAACCGATACCAATGATGGACGTAACTCTTCCGATCAGGCCGGTGATTGCGATCCACAGAGCCTGGTTGCTAAGGAACTTTGCATAATCTTCATCCTTGTTTTTGTTCTTCCAGATCAGAACCATGATCAGACCGACCAGAGGGAACGCGCAGGAAACTGCGGGAAGAACGATCGACCATACGAAGTGCTTCTTGGTCTCTTCCTCAACAAAGGTGTTGGTGGAAGTCTTGGGGAACTTCAGAATAACGTTATCAAAACCGTTGAGCTGCATAATATGCCTCCGAAAAAATCTTGCATGGCGGGTTGCCATTGGTTCAATTATAAACTATTTTTTGTGGATTGTCAATATCCAAACGGTATAATTGTCACATTTTGTCGGCTGAAATTTCAGCAGATTGCATATAAATTAATATCCCATGCAGGGAAATAGCGGAAGCGGCGCAGGTACAGCCGATACTCGGGGCACAGCCCGTGCACCAAGAGGGGGAGCGCGAAGAGATCCTCGCTTCGGTGGTAGCAGGAGACCAGCAGGCAGGGCTTGCAGGCGGCAACGGTCCGGCGGCAACCCTCCAAGGCCTTGGCCTCCGAGCCCTCCACGTCGAATTTGATGTAGTCACATGCTTTGCCATCCAGCACGCTGTCCACCGAGCGTGCCTGCACCTCGGTCACCTTGCCCGCGCGGGGGAGCAGCACCGATGAGGTGTTTTGCGCCGCGCCTGCATTGCGGTTGCCCGAGGCATCGAAGTACAGCGTGGTGTCACAGCTCCATGCGGCAGCCTGCAGGGGCAGGACGGTAAAGCGCGATTCCTGCTCGGCATAGGCGCACAGCTTGCGGTGGTTGCGCGCGTCGGGTTCAAGTGCGTAAAGCGTTTTGAGCCCAGGCGCGTAAGCGCTGAGCGCGCGCGCGGAGTCGCCGTTGTAAGCGCCAAGGTCGATCGCCGTGCGGAAGGTATGAGAGGGGAGGATGGTCCCAAACGACTCGTCGGGATCGTTTTCGATCGCGGTGAGGTATTTCAGATCTCCCGTCAGCTTATAAGAAATGATATGATCGAATACCCGCACCGATTCTTGGTCTGCAAGCAATGCGCGGGCTTGATCGAAATTTTCCTTGTGATCGGCATAAAACGCGGCGTCAAACAGATTGTCACCAAAAACCGGCACGTCGGGCGCGTACAGCTCGCATTCCGCGGCAATGCGCAGAATATTCTGCATGACCTCGGGCAGGGAGGAGGCAAACGACAGCAGCACGATCATGTTGTCCGTGCCGTATTTCTCCTTGGCCTCGGTGTAGGACAGCACGCGCTTGCCGTGGAACGAGTGTCCGCGCACAAAGCCGTCGCTGGCAAAAAAGTCCTCGATTGCAATGCCCTTGGCCTCGGCCACCGCCAGAATCTTATCCGCGCCGTTGCCCATGCCGTACATGACTACGTGTTTATTTGTATGTCTGAGATATTCCCAAAGATCGGGAAATGCGGAATATGGCATATGTTATCCTTCCTTTGATTGACAAACGGATCTTGTTGTGCTACAATTATATCATATTCAAGTGTGATATTCAAGCACTTTTATCAAGGAGGTTATTATGGCTTGTCTGTTTTGCAGAATTATCGCGGGAGAGATCCCTTCCAAAAAGGTTTATGAGGACGATTACGTTTACGCATTTTACGATATCGCCCCCATGGCACCCGTGCACGTGCTGTTGATTCCCAAGCAGCATCTTGACAGCGCAGACGCCGTTACGGCTGAAAACAGCATCTACGTTGCCAAGATCTTCGAGGCAATTCCCACTGTGGCCAAGGCCTGCGGCCTGGAGAATGGCTACCGTGTGATCACCAACTGCGGTGAGGACGGCTGTCAGAGCGTGCATCACCTGCATTTCCACCTGCTTGGCGGCAAAAAGCTGCCCGAGACGCTGGGCTGATCCCATAACAAAGACTATGACGGATACAAGATTACAAGAGGTATTGGCGGGGCAACAGAGTAATTATCTGCTCCCGTTCTACTGGCAGCACGGCACGCACCGTGACCGCATCCCTGCACAGATTCAACGCATTTATGACAGCGGATGCCGCGCACTTTGTGTGGAATCCCGTCCGCATCCCGATTTTTGCGGCCCGGAATGGTGGGCTGATATGGATATCATTCTCGAGGAGTGTGAGAAGCGGGGTATGAAGGTGTGGGTACTGGATGATAAGCGTTTTCCCACCGGTTATGCCAACGGTCTTATCGGAAAGAAGTATCCGCATCTGCGTCAATGGAATCTGGTGGAGCGTCACGTGGATGTGATGGGGCCCATGGAGAGCGCATCCTTTTTGATGTATCCCGATTCGCCGTCTGAGCCCTTGGTGGCGGTGCTTGCTTATCCGCGCACCGGGCATGACGAGGATATCCGCTCCGAGCCCATTGATCTGACGGACAACGTCCGGGGCGGATACCTTTATTGGGACGTTCCAAAGGGCTGCTATCGCGTGTTCTTTTTGTACCGTAATCAACGCTGCGGACGCGGGGATTACATGGATATGATTTCTGCAGAGTCCTGTCACGCACTCATAGAAGCTGTATACGAGCCGCATTACGAACATTATGCCCATTATTTTGGAAAGACCTTTGTGGGTTTCTTTTCGGATGAGCCTTGCTTTGGCAACGGTGCGTGCGGTCAAATGCGCACCGATTACGGTTTTTACGAGCACCGTGTGGGGGATTCCGGCTTAGCACTTCCGTACAACGAACAGGTACTGTCCCTGATGAGCAAAGAGATGGGAGAGGATGCGCGGCTGTATTTAGGCGAGCTTTGGTACACCGGTGAGCATTCCTCCAAAACGCGACTTGCGTATATGAATGCCATTACGCATCTTTGGCGTCAATGCTTCTCCGAGCAGGTGGGTGACTGGTGTCGCGCACACGGGGTGATGTATATCGGTCATATCATTGAGGACATGAATGCACATGCCCGCCTGTCCTGTAGTGGCGGACATTATTTTCGCGCCTTGCAGGGGCAGGACATGAGTGGTATTGATATCGTACTGCATCAGGTCATGCCGGGTATGGCGCACTATATGCACAATTGCTCCACCTCGGGAAACGTATCCGATCCTGCCTTCTTCCACTATGTGTTGGGCCAATTGGCGGCCTCTATGGCGCATCAGTATCCGCAGATGAAGGGAAGAGCCATGTGCGAAGAGTTTGGTGCGTACGGCTGGGCAGAGGGAAGCACCATGATGAAATGGATCACAGACTTTTTACTGGTGCGCGGTGTCAATCATTTTGTGCCGCACGCATTCTCGCCCGATTATCCCGACCCCGATTGCCCTCCGCACTTTGGGGCAGAGGGACATGATCCGCAGTTTGACGGATTTACCCATCTGATGCAATATACCAACAAGGCTGCTCATCTCTTGTACGGTGGCGAGCATGTTACTTCATGTGCCATACTGTATCACGCAGAGGGTGAGTGGATGAATCGCCGCGGCGATGCAATGCTGACCCAAGTGCCCGCCAAGGTATTATTGGACGCGCATTTGTGCTATGATATTATCTGTCTGGAAACGTTGGAAAAGGCCGAGATCGCGGACGGTAAGCTGACTGTCAACGGTGAGAACTATGGCGCACTCGTCGTGCCGTATGCAAAGGTGTTGCCCGAGGCGACCAAGGTAGCCGTCAGGCGGCTTTGCGACGCCGGTGTGCCCGTACTGCTTTGCGGCGGCAGAGCCGAGGGCTTTGACGGTGAAGTGATCGGAGAGACTGAGCTGCCCGAGCGCATTCGCGCTTTGGGTCTTGCGGATATCGAGGTGCTGGGGGATTGTCCCTTACTTCGCCACTATCACGTGCGCAGAGACGGTGCTGACGTATTCATGCTGTTCAATGAGGACAGCGTCAATACCGCGCGCGCAACCGTAACGCTGCCTGTGCAGGGCGATTTTGCGAGATTGCGCATGATCGAGGACGCGACTTATGCCGATACGACCGCGGACGGCAAGATCTTGGTTGAGCTGTTGCCGGGGCAGTCCGAAATTCTGGTGTTTGGCGCAGATACGGCAGACCTGCCCAAGCGCGGTATGCCCAAGAGCGCAACCGTGTTGACGCCCACCTGTCGGGTAGAGCTTGCGGACTCGGAGGATCTGAGTGCATTCTATGCTTACAAGACGACCGACGTGCTGACCAATATCACCGCGGCCTCTGAAAAGCCCGCCTTTTCGGGCAAAATGCGCTATACCTTTACCTTACAGGTGGAGCAAGTGCCTGTGAATGCCGTTTTGGATCTGGGCAGAGTGGGACAGACCGCCCGCGTTTTCGTCAACGAGCAATATGCGGGTATCCGAATTACCGCACCCTATGCGTTTCCGATTTCCGCCTTTTTGAAGCAGGGGGACAATACGGTTACGGTCGAGGTGGCAAACACCTTGGTCGGCAAGGTTCGCGACGGATTTTCACACAATATGCCGATAGCTCCCTCGGGACTGCTCGGCCCGATTCAATTGATTGAATACTGATATAGCCGAAGAGAGTCGAACTCATACGCCCTGCGGCGAGCAATTTTCGCGTCTTTCGCCAAAGCTCGCCTTGCAAGATGCATATCTTGCTTCGCCTCGCTTTGACTAAATCCATCAAAAATTGCAACGCCGGAGGGTGCCCCGGCAGTTTTGCGTGAGCAAATATTTCGCAGATGCAAAGAGAAAATACGAAGCAATATAAGATATTGCGAGGATTTTATCTGCGGCAGGTGCACATATTTGCCACTCAAAAC
>JAZULL010000106.1:0-16571 GCA_045603085.1 Eubacteriales bacterium
TAAGACCTACACTGATGAAGAGACCGGCCAGACCATTATCGCAGGTATGGGTGAGCTCCACCTTGAGATCATCGTTGACAGACTGCTGCGCGAGTTCAAGGTAGAGGCAAACATCGGTAAGCCTCAGGTTGCATACAAGGAAACCATCCGCAAGAAGGTTGACCACGAATGCAAGTATAAGCGTCAGTCCGGTGGTTCCGGTCAGTACGGTCACGTCAAGATCATCGTTGAGCCCAACGAGCCCGGTAAGGGTTACGAATTTGTCAACGCTACCGTTGGCGGTTCCATCCCGAAGGAATATATTCCCGCAGTTGATGCAGGTATCCAGGGCGCAATGCAGAGCGGTGTGCTCGCAGGCTACAGCGTAGTTGACGTAAAGGTCACCCTTTACGACGGTTCTTACCACGAAGTCGACTCTTCCGAAATGGCGTTCAAGATTGCCGGTTCTATGGCATTCAAGGAAGCTATGCGTAAGGCAGATCCCGTGCTCACCGAGCCTATGATGAAGGTTGTTACCATCGTTCCCGAGGACTACATGGGTGAAGTTATCGGTGACTTCAACTCCCGTCGTGGTCAGATCACCACTATGGAAGCTCGCACCGGTGGCGTTGAGGAGATCATCGCTCACGTGCCGCTGTCCGAGATGTTCGGTTACGCGACCGACCTGCGTTCCAAGACTCAGGGTCGCGGTATCTACTCCATGGAGCCCAGCCACTTCGCTGAGGTACCCAAGTCCATTCAGGAAACCATTGTCAAGAGTCGCGCAAAGAACGACTGATTGACGTTAAAAAAACAAAAATTTAAAGAAAGAATATTTACGGAGGATTTTCAAAATGGCAAAGCAAACATTTGAAAGAACCAAGCCCCACGTTAACATTGGTACCATCGGTCACGTTGACCACGGTAAGACCACTCTGACCGCTGCTATCACCAAGACTCTGTCTCTGGGCCAGGGCAACGTTGAGTTCATGGCATACGACCAGATCGACAACGCTCCCGAGGAAAGAGCAAGAGGTATCACAATCAACACCAGACACGTTGAGTACGAGACTGAGAACCGTCACTACGCTCACGTTGACTGCCCCGGCCACGCCGACTACGTTAAGAACATGATCACCGGTGCTGCTCAGATGGACGGCGCTATCCTGGTTGTTGCAGGTACTGACGGTCCTCTCCAGCAGACCAGAGAGCACGTTCTGCTTGCTCGTCAGGTAGGCGTTCCCGCAATCGTAGTATTCATGAACAAGACCGACCTGGTTGACGACGATGAGCTGCTCGACCTGGTAGAGATGGAGATCCGTGATCTGCTGTCTCAGTACGAGTTCCCCGGCGACGACATTCCGATCGTTCGCGGCTCCGCTCGTGAGGCTCTGACTTCCACCAACAATGACACCTCCGCTCCCGAGTATGCTTGCATTCTCGAGCTGATGAACGAGGTTGACAACTATATTCCTACTCCCGAGCGTCAGTCTGACAAGCCCTTCCTGATGCCTGTTGAGGACGTATTCTCCATCTCCGGCCGTGGTACTGTTGCTACCGGTAGAGTTGAGAGAGGTACCATCAAGGTTGGTGACGTTGTTGAGATCGTTGGTCTGTCCGACGAGAGAACTTCCACCACCGTTACCGGTGTTGAGATGTTCCACAAGCTGCTGCCCCAGGCAGAGGCTGGTGACAACATTGGTGCTCTGCTCCGTGGCATTGCTAAGGACGGCATCGAAAGAGGTCAGGTTCTGGCTAAGCCCGGTTCCGTTAACCCCCACACCAAGTTCGTTGGCCACGTATACGTTCTGACCGAGAAGGAAGGCGGCCGTAAGAAGCCCTTCCTGGCTGGTTACAGACCTCAGTTCTACTTCAGAACTACCGACGTTACCGGTGTTATCAACCTGCCCGACGGCGTTGAGATGTGCCGCCCCGGTGACAACGTTGACATGACCGTTGAGCTGATCACCCCCATCGCTTGCGAAGAGGGTCTGCGTTTCGCTATCCGTGAGGGTGGTAGAACCGTTGGTTCCGGCGTCGTTTCCGCTATCATCGACTAATTTACGCCATAATATTTGACGTAACTTCGGGGGATGGGATGAGCTTCATCCCATCCCCCATATTTTTATTTTTGAGAATTGGTGAAATTCCATACCGGCAGTGAATCCCAAAAGGGAAGAGTCTGCAAACTCTGCATAGCAGGGCCGATCGGGTGCAAGTCCCGAACCGACGGTGTGCACAAACGTGCGGCGCGCAAGCGCGAAAGTCCGGATGGGAAAGAATAAGAAAGCCTGCTTGCAGGCGAATTGTCCTTTCCCCCACAATAAAAGGGGGATTTTTTATGAAAGAAAGAAACAAACTAAGTGCAAGAGATAAGCTCTTGCGTATGGTCATGATCGCGCTGTTTTGCGCGCTCGCGTATGCGGCGATGCATCTGTTCCGCATTAAGGTGACCTTTTTGACCTTTGATATCAAGGATTGCATCATCACCATTGGTGGGTTGCTGTTTGGTCCGGTGGCCGCGGTGATTACCTCTGCCGTCGTGGCGGTGTTGGAATTCTTGTCGGTGAGCGACACCGGTGTGTACGGACTTTTGATGAATTTTCTCTCGTCCGCGACCTTTTCGTGTGTTGCCGCGCTGATCTATCGCATACGTCGTGATCTGTTCGGCGCTGTGGTCGGCCTTGTTTCCGCTGTATTCAGCGTGACGGCCGTCATGCTTCTGATGAATTTGTTCATCGTACCCTTGTATACCCCGGGAATGACCACCGAGGCTGTGCTCGGTATGCTTCCCAAATTACTTTTGCCTTTTAATCTGACCAAGGCGACTATGAATGCCGCTCTGGTTCTGATTCTATATAAACCTGTTTCCACAGCCATTCGTTATGCGCGCGTCAAGCTTCCGGGAGGAGGCGACAAGACCGAGGTGCGCCGCGGTGACGTCCGCACAAACGTGCTGATCACGCTGGCAGGACTTTTGCTGGTCGCAGCATCGCTGATTCTGTTTTTTGTCCTGATGGGCGGACAGATCGATTGGTTTGTGAAGCTCGGAACTTAAATTGGAGATAACATGGAAGAAATCAAACAGTTGCTGATCGATTTTCTGATGAGCGGCGGTAAGGAGCTTGGCGTTGTGCTGTGCTCCATGGTGCCGGTCATTGAGCTGCGCGGTGCCATTCCGCTCGGCTGGTTTACCGACCCGCAAACCCCTTGGTGGCTGACGTATCTGTTGGCTGTCGTGGGCAATATGATCCCCGTACCGTTTATTTTGTTGCTGATCCGCCGGGTGCTTGACCTGATGGAGAAAATGCCCATCAAATTCGTGCGCGCAGTTGCAGCATGGATCAGAAGAAAGGCCGAGAAGAACACCGAAAAGATTGAACGCTACGGATTTTGGGGCGTGTGCTTCTTTGTCGCCCTCCCGTTGCCTATGACCGGCGCATGGACAGGCTCTCTGGTCGCAGCCACCATCCGCATGAATTTCTGGAAAGCCATGCTTTCGGCATTGCTTGGCGTGATGATTGCGGGCGTGATCGTGAGCTTGATCTGCTTTGGCATCAACAGCGGCATCGAGTGGCTGAGTATTTTGATTTGATTATAATAAATTGTGATATAAAAAGAGGGAAAAGACATGAAAAAAGTACTGTTTACAAGTGAATCCGTAACCGAAGGACATCCCGATAAAATTTGTGACAAGATCTCTGACGCAGTTCTTGACAGCATGCTGGCGGCAGACCCCATGGCTCGCGTTGCCTGCGAGACCTTTGTGACCACCGGCCTTGTGTGCGTCATGGGTGAGATCACCACCTCCGCATACGTTGATATCCCCCACATTGTAAGAGAAACCGTGCGCGAGATCGGCTATGACCGTGCAAAGTATGGCTTTGACTGCGACAGCTGTGCCGTGATCAACTCGATCCACGAGCAGAGCCCCGACATCGCTATGGGTGTTGACAAGTCTCTGGAGGCTAAGGAAGGCGTGGATACCGACGGTCTGGACACCGGTGCAGGTGACCAGGGTCTGATGTTCGGCTATGCATGCAACGAGACCGCAGAGCTCATGCCTCTGCCCATTTCTTTGGCTCATAAGATGGCCCTGCGTCTGACCGAGGTGCGCAAGAACGGCACGCTGACCTATCTGCGCCCCGACGGCAAAACCCAGGTAACTGTCGAATATCACGACGACAAGCCCGTCCGTGTGGACGCGCTGGTCATTTCCACCCAGCACAGCCCCGAGGCCACGGTTGCACAGATCCGCGAGGACATGATCAAGCACGTCATTGAGCCCATCGTGCCCGCACATCTGATTGACGAGAACACCAAGATCTACGTCAACCCCACCGGCAGATTCGTCATCGGCGGCCCTGCAGGTGATACGGGACTTACCGGCAGAAAGATCATCGTTGATACTTACGGCGGCTATGCAAGACATGGCGGCGGTGCATTCTCGGGTAAGGACCCCACCAAGGTGGACCGTTCCGCATCCTATGCCGCAAGATACATTGCAAAGAACGTAGTAGCCGCAGGCTTGGCTGATAAGTGCGAGGTACAGGTTGCTTACGCGATCGGTGTTGCAAAGCCGGTGTCTGTCATGATCGACACCTTTGGCACTGCTAAGGTAGACGAGGAAAAGATCTCCGAGGCTGTTCTTCGCCACGTGGATCTGCGTCCTGCCGCTATCATCAAGCGTTTTGAGCTGCGCAGACCCATCTACTCTGCACTTGCTGCTTACGGTCACATGGGCAGAGAGGACGTTGAAGCTCCTTGGGAGGCAAAGGATCTCGCTCCCGTACTGGCTGCAGAGCTTCTGTAACAAAAAACGATTCCCTCGCGTATACTGTGCGGGGGTGATCAAATGGATATTTTATATACCGTAATGGCAGTGACGGTGTCGCTGCTGTCGGTGCTCGGCTTGTGGTGTGCCGTCAAATTCCCGATAGAGGCGTTTTTCTCGTCGGGCAAGGTGGTGGCGGCTGTCGAGCTGAACAATGAAAAAGATGCGGAAATGCTTGACGTGCTGTTGCATGAAGCACATTCCGCATTTTTTCGTAAGGGGAACAGACGCACCGTGGTGCTGATCCGGCGGGATCTGTTACAGAGCGTGCTGGGAGAGGACGGCGACGTGAGTATGGAGACGCTGGAGCTGCTGGCAAGGTACGGTGCGGAATACAGAATCATTGAGTGAAACATCAAAGAAAGGAGACGGCAGATGCAGGAAAACAGGGAAATGCAGGACGAGCGGATGAGCGACGGTCGCGGTCTTGTGCAGATCAGCGGTACGGTTGAGCACGTGATCTATGCAAACGAGGAAAACGGCTATGCTATATGTGATTTCGGTACGGATGACGACGAGCTGATCACAATTGTGGGCACAATGCCTTACGTGGCAGAGGGTGACAGAATCAATGCCTGGGGAAAATGGGTGCACAATCCCAAATACGGCACGCAGTTCAAGGTAGAGTCCTATGAGCGCGAGATGCCTGCAGATACTTCGGCCATTTTGCGTTATCTGTCGTCGGGAAGTATCAAGGGTGTTGGCCCCAAGACCGCCAAAAAGATTGTAGACAGATTTGGCGAGGAAACGCTGGAGATCATGGAAAACCATCCCGAATGGTTGGCTGAAATTCCGGGCATCACGCTCAAAAAGGCCAAGGAGATCGGCAAGGATTTCAATGAAAAATCGGGCATCCGCAACGCCATGATGTTTTTCAGGGACTTTTTCGGTGCGGCGCTGACCGTCCGTATTTATAAACAATGGGGAAGTGCGGCGGTGGATATCGCGCGTGCCAACCCGTACAGACTTTGCAACGAGATCAGCGGTATCGGCTTTGAGCGCGCGGACGCCATGGCGCAAAGCCTTGGCATGGCGGCGGATCATCAGGAGCGGATCAAGAGCGGCATTTTGTATATGCTGCGCTCCAATGCCGCGCAAAACGGACACGTTTGCCTGCCGCGCGACAAGCTGGTAGCGGCATCGGCAAAGCTTTTGGATATCGAGGCCGAGCACGCGGATGCGGCGGTCAGCCGTTTGCTGGTTGAAAACCGTGTGTGCTATTCCATGTTTGACGGCGTGCAGTATCTGTACGACAGCTACGTTTACGCCCAGGAGGTGTATATCGCCGAAAAGCTGGTGCTGCTGGATAAGGTTTGTCCCGCCATTGATTCGGGTGACGTAAACGCCTTTATCCGCAACGAGGAACGAAAGAACGGCATGCAGTATGCCACCATGCAGAAAAAGGCGATCTATGCGGCGCTGGAGAGCGGCGTTATGATCCTGACGGGCGGCCCGGGTACGGGTAAAACCACCGTCGTGCGTGCGCTGATCGATATTTTTGCGGGCATGGGGCACAAGGTCGCACTTTGCGCGCCCACAGGCCGCGCCGCCAAGCGACTTTCCGAGTCTACCCAAACCGAGGCCAAGACCATCCATCGCCTTCTGGAGATGGAGTTTTCGGGGGAGGATGATGGCAGCGGCAGCAAGTTCCGCAAGAACCAGCAGGATCTGCTGGAGGAGAACGTCATCATCGTGGACGAGGCGTCCATGGTGGATAACGCGCTGATGTGCCATTTGCTCAAGGCGGTCAAGCCGGGCGCGAGATTCATTCTGATCGGTGACGCCGATCAGCTGCCCAGCGTGGGCGCGGGCTACGTGCTGCACGATCTGATCGAGAGCGGTCGCTTTTCCACGGTCTGCCTGGACGAGATCTTCCGTCAGGCGCTCTCGTCGCTGATCGTCACCAACGCACACGCCATCAACAAGGGGCAGATGCCGGATCTGTCGGTCAAGGATAACGATTTCTTTTTCCTGCCAAGGGAAAGTGACGCGCAGATCGCAGCCACGGTTGCCGATCTGTATCAGAACCGCCTGCCGCGTACTTACGGTGAAATGGCGCGAACCGGCACGCAGATCATCACGCCCTCGCGTCGCGGCGAGGGTGGTACCGATCACCTCAACGTGCTGTTGCAGAGCCGTATGAATCCGCCCGCCAAGGGAAAGCGTGAGCATACCTTCCGCGACTGTGTGTTCCGTGAGGGAGATCGCGTCATGCAGGTCAGAAATAACTACGACATTGTCTGGGAAAAGACCGACGGCACGCAGGGAAGCGGCATTTTCAACGGTGACATGGGTGTTATCCGCCGTATTTATCCTGAGGATCACGTCATGGATATCGAGTTTGACGACCGCATGGTGGAATACGAATTCGCCGTGCTGGAGGATCTGGAGCACGCGTATGCCATCACGGTGCATAAGAGTCAGGGAAGTGAATATCCCATTGTTATTGTGCCGATGTATGCGGCGCCGCCCATGCTTCTGACCAGAAATTTACTTTATACCGCGGTCACCAGAGCGCAGAATATGGTGATCTTTGTGGGGCGCGAGGATATCGTGGCCAAAATGGTAGCCAATAACCGCCAGTCCATGCGCTATACCGGGCTTGCCCAGCGTTTGCGCACAGAGGTGGAAAAATGAGCATGAGAATGCTTCGCCGCCTTTTGTTCCCGCCCCGATGTGCCGCTTGCGGCGAGCTGCTGGACGGCATGCACCGTCCTGTGCCGCGGGCACTTTGCAAGGATTGCGCCGTCAGGTGGGACGAGGCTAAGAATCGCCCCTGCCATTGCTGCGGCTATCCCATCACGGATTGCACCGCGTCGCCCGCCATGCCGTCAAGACATGGGGTGAAGACCTTGCTTCGTCTGGTCGAATACGTGCCGGACAGAAGATTTGAGATTGCCAACCGCGTGATCTTCAAGCTCAAGGATCAGGACAGCATCGAGCTGCAGGAATTTCTTGCCGCAGAGCTTGTGCCGCTGATCGAAAAGCAGCTGCTGATGCTGGGGCAGACGCCCGAGAACACCGTGTTTGTGTGGGCACCGCGCTCGGTCCGCGCCGAGAGAAGCATCGGGCACGACCAATCCAAGCGGCTGTGTTATGCGCTTTGCAGGGCGATGGGGATGCCGAAGCCCAAGTGTATGATCCGTCGTACGGGTGGCAGAGTGCAAAAGAAGCTGGGGCAGACCGAGCGCCGCAAGAACGCTTTCGGGGCATTTGAGGCGGTGGAGAAAAACTGCGCCGCGCTCAAGGGAAAGTGCGTGGTTTTGGTGGATGACGTGGTCACCACCGGCTCGACACTCTCTGCCTGTGCCGCAAAGCTCAAGCCTTATGGGCCTGCGGTCATCATCGCGGCCTGCATTGCGGTCGATACGCCGCAAAATCATACTTAAAATACGCCGGAGGAAGCAAAATGGAACAGTTGATCATGCGCTGGAAAAACGACGGTGGTTCGTCGGAGCTTGGAAAAATGCCTGCGGGCTGTGAGATCGTCAGCTTTTTACAGCTGGAGAATGCCATGGACGCATGGCTGGATATCGTGCAATACGGCTTGTCCGAGGGAAAGATGGATGCGGCGTTTTATCACGACACTATGACCGCACACCCGGGGTATAGCGAGGACAAGTGCTTTTTCGTCGTGGAAAGCGGCGTGGCGGTCGCAACCCTGACCGTAATCTGCGATTATGACAAAAAAGAGGGCTACGTTCATATGGTCGCCTGCCGCGAGTCTGCAAGAGGGAAGGGGTACGGCACGCTGCTGTGCCGTCTTGCAAGGACCGTGCTCAAAAAAGAGGGCATGGAAAGTGCCTATTTGACTACCGACGATTGGCGTATCCCCGCCATTAAAAGTTACCTGCGCATTGGCTTTGCCCCCGACCTTTCCACCGAGGACTTCAAGCAGAGGTGGGAGAAGATATACCAAATTATCGAAAAATAAAAGAAGGGGCTGCTAATTAGCAGTCCCTTTTGTGTTATTCTCAGAAACTCATCATCCAACGGCCGGCATCCAGGATCCATCTTTCGCATTCGGGACGCTCCAGCATGGCCTGACCGTAGGAGGTCTCCTTGTTGCAAAGTGCCAGACCGTGCGGGCCGAAGGGGTAAACGTGCAGCTCAAAGCTGACGCCGTTATCTGCCAGCGCATGGGCGTAGACCAGCGCGTTTTGCACGGGAACAAGGCCGTCCTCTGCCGTGTGCCAGATAAAGGCGGGCGCGGTGTCGGGGCCAACGTGCTTGTCCACCGAGTAGTAGGCGCGATCCTCGGCGGTGGCGTTTGCGTCGCCGCAAAGCAGGTTGAACGAGCCTGCGTGTCCGTAGTGATTGCTTGCAATGACGGGATAGCCCAGCACCGTGCCGGTGGGCTTGTGCAGGTCGTTGTCAAGACAGCCAACGGCTTCTCTGATCTCGGGGAGCTTATACATAGTGCCCGCAGAGGCAGAAAGGTGACCGCCCGCGCTGTAGCCGTTGATAAAGACGTAGCGAGGATCAACGTCGTATTCCTCGGCGTGCTCGCGCAGGTACTTGACCGTCATGCAAGCCTCGATCAGAGGGCGGTTATTGGCGGCATTCTCGCAGATCGAATAGCGCAGAATGAACACGTTAAAGCCGGCAGAGAGAAACTGCAGCGCGATGGGCTCTGCCTCGCGGTCGGACAAAAATGCATAGCCGCCGCCGGGGCAGACAATGACTGTGCGGCGCGCGCCGATCTGCAGCTCGGGACTCTTGTCGTGCAGATAGCCGATCAGCGAGCATTCGGGGTATTGGGGGAAGGGTTGCAGAGTAAAGTGCTTCATAGCGTTAAGTCCTTTCCATTTATTTATTTTATTATAGCACAGGATCTTTTCCAATGCAATGGCGTTTGAATATTTAGTGTGTTATAAAAAAATACAAATGCTACTTGACACGGGTTGGAAAATTCGGTATAATATGATTAATAAGATGGCGAGTGTTCGTCGCTTGTTAATACTAATTTATAAGAGGTGCAACATGAAAAAATTGATGGCTGTGCTCTTGGCCGCTATCATGATCACTGCAATCTGCGCAATTTCCGCAGTTGCTGCTGACCGTGTAGAGGTTGCGGGCTACTATGAGTACGCTTCTCCCAAGAACGATGAGGTTCTTGCAGGTGAAGCAGGCGAAGCCTCCGTTACATGGAACGTTCCTTACCTTGGCTTTGAGCCCGCGCTTGACGGTAACATCGGCAAGACCGAGTATGAGCGTTTCGAAAACTACGAAGACTACATCACGCTGGCAACCACCACCAACTACGGTGCTGATGCTGCTGACGCGCTGTACGGGAAAGTCAAGGACGGCTTCTTTGACGTTTACTGGGGCTGGGACGGCAAGTACCTGTACATGGCATTTGAGGTTGACTGTGTAGACGGCTACCACTGCAACTTTGATCAGGAAGTTATGCTGTTCGCTTACAACTGCCTGCAGATTGGTCTTTCCGACGTTGATGCTACCGGTAAGGATACCTCTTACACCGAGCTTGGCTTTGGCTATGACAACGTAACCGGCGAAGATCGCTCCTTTACTTGGGCAGGTCAGTACCAGTCCGGCGCTGACGACTACGTCGGTAAGTACGACGACGCTACCAAGAGAGTGACCTACGAGCTGAGAATCGACCTTCAGCAGGCTCTGGGTCTGGAAAAGTACCCCGAGAACGGCGACCAGTGCAACATGGCATTCGTTCTGGAGATCGGCGGCGAGAATGACTCTACCAAGAACGCACAGGTTCTGTTCTGCCAGGGTATTGGCGGTCAGTACTCCATGAAGATGAACGAGTATTTTGCTCGCATTACCTTTACCGGTAAGCCCGATGACGTGATTATCGAGCCCGGTGAGATCGTTGGCCTGGATCCTGTAAAGCTTGAGTACGATCTGCGCGAGCTTGTAGACCTTTCCAACGCTGACACATTTGCAGGCTTTGCTGCCGAGGGTGCTACCTTTGAGCAGGTAACCGAGGGCGAGGAGACCTTCGCTCGCTTCACCGCTACCGAGGACGGCGCTTATCTGTACAGCAACGTTTATCCCAGAAACGTACTGAGCGATGCAAAATACGTTGTTATCAAGTACCGCACCAACTCCGAGCTGACCGATGAGATCGGTATTCTGTGGAAGACCAGACAGGATCCCGAGTACAAGCTTGAGGATTGCTACTTCGATCCCATCGACAAGACCGGTGACCAGTGGAACTATCTGCTGCTTGACATGAGCAGCGAAGGCTCCTGGCAGGACTATATCCGTTGCTTCGGCCTGATTCCTTTCTATGATGAGGAAGGTGCTGCAGGCAGCGTATTTGACATTGCCTGGATCGAATTCTACGGCGAAGATCCTTATGATCTGTATGAGGATAAGCTGATCACCACCGAGGCTTCCACCACCGAGCCCGAAGAGGATTCCTCCGATGATGCAGGTTCCGAGAATGACACCACCGTTGCCGGTGACGAAGAGCAGACCACCGAAGCTCCCAAGACCGAAAAGGCTTGCGGCGGTATCGTTGGCGCAGGCGTGCTGGCAATCGTTGCAGTGATTGGCTGTGCAGTTGTTTTCAAGAAGGACTAATTGAATAGTACCCTTATGGGGCGTTGCGTAAAGCAACGCCCCTTTTTTCACACAAAAAAGGGAAGAAAGGTAGACAAAGCCCACACAGTGTGCTATAATGGGTGTAATATTTCCAAGAAAAGGGGATCTTACTATGAAAGTTTCGCAAATTCCTTACAAGAGATATACGCTGGAGGATGCACAGGCAGCTTTCGGTGCCTTTACCGAGGCCAACGCAAAGGCTAAGAGCGCCGAGGACGTGCTGGCCGCCAAGGCTGCGCTGATCGAGAGCATGATCGATTATTACACCGCCGCTTCTTTGGCCAACTGCCGCTTTACATTAGATACCAGAGATGAGTTTTACAGCGCAGAGGTCTCTTACTACGACGAGATCGGTCCGCACATTTCGGGCATGCAGGCTGAGTACGGCAAGCTGCTGCTGACCTCGCCCTACCGTGCCGAGCTGGAAAAGCTGCTCAATCCCCGCATCTTCAAGTCGCTTGAGATCAGCATGAAGTGCTTTGACCCCTGCATCGTAGAGGATATGCAGTTGGAAAACAGCATTACCACCGAGTATTCCAAGTTCATGTCCGAGATGAAGTTTGAGTTCCGTGGCGAGACCATGCCGCTCTCGGCTCTGCGCGGACACCTTGAGGATGGCGACCGCCAGACACGCCGCGAGTGCGCCGAGGCCATCGGTCGCGGTCTGCAAGCCAATGCCGAGCAGCTGGACGAGATCTATGACAAGCTGGTCAAGGTGCGCCACACCATGGCCACCAAGCTGGGCTATGAGAGCTTTGTGGAGCTGGGCTATTACCGTATGGGCAGAATGGACTATAACGCCGAGATGGTGCGCAAGTTCCGCGATAACGTCAAGGAATCTCTTGTGCCCCGCGTTGCCGCGCTCAAGCAAAAGCTGGCAGATGAGATGGACTACGGGACCTTTATGTTCTACGACGATGCTGTCTGGATGGCAGGCGAGCAGCCCAGGCCCATGCTGGACAAGGACGGCATTTTCGCCGCAGCGCAGGAAATGTACGATTCCATGAATCCAGTAGTGGGTGATTTTATGCGCGCCATGCAACAGGCTGAGGCGTTTGACGTGGATGCGCGCGACGGCAAGTGGGGCGGTGGCTATTGCACCTGCTTCCCCAGATACAACCAACCCTTTATCCTGGCCAACTTCAACGGCTCCTGCGGTGACGTGGACGTTATGACCCACGAATTCGGTCATGCACTGGCGGCACATTTTGCGTGCGAGCAGAACAACTTTGAGCTGGACGTGGGCGGCATGGAGACCGCAGAATGCCACTCCATGAGCATGGAATTCCTTTGCTGGAAGTACATGGATAAGTTCTTTGGCGATATGGCGCCCAAGTACAGAAAGCGTCACCTCCTGGATGCACTCAGCTTTATCCCTTACGGCGTGATCGTGGACGAATTCCAGCACGTTATGTACGAAAATCCCGACCTGACCCCTGCCGAGCGCAAGCAGGTCTATCTGGAGCTGGAGGCCAAGTACCGTCCTTATATGAGCCTTGCGGGCATTCCTTATCTCGAAGAGGGAACCAGATGGCAGTATCAGATGCACATCTACGAAAGTCCCTTCTATTATATCGACTACTGCCTGGCGCAGACGGTGGCCATCGGCTTTTTGGTTGCTTCGACCGAGAATTACGACGATGCGCTGGAGAAGTATCTGGCGTTTGTCAAGTGCGGCGGCACCAAGGCATTCGAGCAGCTGATCGAGGATGCGGGATTGGCGTCCCCCTTCAAGGATGGCGCGCTGGAAACTCTTGCCGACAAGGCGGCAGAGATTGCCAACTCTCTGTAATCATTTTTCCCCATGCACCGCGTGTGCATGGGGATATTTTTTGGCCGAATTTTCTCATGTCTTGTTGCAAAAGAGAGAGTGATGTGTTAAAATGGTAATATATGACGTACTCCTGCACGGAGGGAAAGGACGAATTATGGAAAACTTCAAGCCCGGGCTGATCCCGTGCCCCAAATATGCCGTTTACAGACAAGAGACTCTGGCCATCATGCCGATCATGGAGATCTGTGATCCCATCTTTTCCCGTCCCGCCAAGGCGTTTGCAGGCTATGCACAGCGTCTTGTCGGCGTGCGCTTTACCGAGGGTAGGGGAGCGTCTGTCGTACTGCGTGTTGACCCCGATATGCAGAGCGGCGAATACTCCTTGCGCGTGCAGGTGGCGCGTGTGGTGCTCTCTGCCGCCGACGAGCAGGGAATGCAGTATGCGCTGGCGACCTTGGGTCAGCTGATCTCGGTTGCGGACGGCCGCGTCAGACTGCCCGTGTGCGAGATCCGCGATCTGCCCGATTGCTCTCACCGCTGTGTCATGATCGATCTGGCGCGCAACTGGCACCCCTTTGACTATCTGCTTTCCTACGTGGATCTTTGCTGGTTCTATAAGATCAGCCGACTACATTTGCATTTTACCGACGACCAGAGCTACACCCTGCCCAGCGCCATCTATCCCGAGCTGCCCACCAAGGGTCGCTCCTACAGCCCCGAGGATATCGCCTATCTCAACAAGTATGCGGCCGAGCGCGGCATTTCTCTGATCCCCGAGATCGACGTGCCGGGACACTGCACGCCGTTCTGTCAAAGCTATCCCGAGATCTTCGGCACGGATAACATCATTGAGCAGACCGAGGCGGCCATGAACGCCATGCAGGCGCTGTTCTGTGAGCTTTGCGACATGTTCCCGAATGCCGAATACGTGCACGTGGGCGGCGACGAGGCGGCTATTGAAAAATGGACGACCAACGAGTGCTGCCGTGCCTATGCCGAGTCCTGCGGCATTGATTTTGACTGTGCCGACAAGCGCTATCTTGCCGAGCGCATGCTGGCTAACTTCGTGCAGAAGACCGCAGACGCCGTTATGGCCAAGGGCAAAAAGGTTATGGCATGGGAGGGCTTTGCCGCCTCTGTCAACGAGTTTGTTTCCAAGGATATTATCATCCACAGCTGGGAAAACTTTTATCAGACCACACCCCAACTGATCGAGGGCGGATTTAAGATCGTCAACAGCTCCTGGTGTCCCATGTACGTGGTCACACCCGTGGCGTATTGGTCGCAAAAAGAGGTATTCGGCTGGAGCGTTTACCGCTGGCGTCCTGTGCATCCCGGCTCGCCCTACCGTGGCGTGACGGCTGAGATCACCCCCAACGAGAACGTGCTGGGCGGTCAGCTGCTGGCTTGGGGTGACGCCATCCCGCAGCATTTTGCAACCGTGGCCGACGGCGTTGCCGAGGAGCGCAGATTGGTGGCAGAGCGCATGGCAGCCCTGTCCGAGAATACCTGGAATCGCGAAAAGCTGTGCACCTATGCGCAGTTTAGCCGTGCATACGAGCTGGTCGCGCCTGCGGCACAGACTCTTATCGACTAATTTTTGCGAAATATTTGAGAGCGTCTATTTACATTTGCCCTGAGTTGTGTTACAATAAAGAGTATTGATTTTCTCAAAAAATATTTACAGCGGAAAAGAGGGATGGGGACATGAAGATCGGTTTTGACAATGAGAAATATTTGAGCCTGCAATCTGAGCAGATCCGTAAGCGTATCGACCAATTTGGCGGTAAGCTTTACATGGAGTTCGGCGGCAAGCTGTTTGACGACTATCACGCCGCGCGCGTACTGCCCGGCTTTGCGCCCGACAGTAAGCTTCGCATGCTGCTGAGCCTGCGCGAGCAATCCGAGATCGTGCTGGTAGTCAATGCAGAGGACATTGCCAAGAA
Organism: Eubacteriales bacterium; assembly: GCA_045603085.1. Taxonomy (GTDB): domain Bacteria; phylum Bacillota; class Clostridia; order Oscillospirales; family CAG-272; genus SVQP01. The sequence goes on from JAZULL010000106.1 coordinate 15,119, forward strand.
CAAAATGCGTGCCGATCTGGGCATTTCCTACGACCAGGACGCTCTGCGTCTGATCGATATTTTCCGTGACCTTTCCTTTACGGTTGACAGCGTGGTCATCACCTGCTATGCCGCACAGCAGGCGGCCGACGATTTCCGCCGCAAGCTGGCAGAGCGCGGCGTCAACAGTTATCTGCACTACCGCATCGAGGGCTATCCCTCTGACGTTGAGCGTATCGTCAGCCCCGCGGGCTTTGGCAAGAACGAATTCGTCAAGACCTCGAAGCCGCTGGTGATCATCACCGCGCCCGGTCCGGGCAGCGGTAAGATGGCAACCTGCCTGTCTCAGCTGTATCACGAGCATCTGCGCGGCGTGCGCGCGGGATATGCAAAGTTTGAAACCTTCCCCATCTGGAATCTGCCCTTGCGCCATCCCGTCAACCTCGCTTACGAAGCCGCAACCGTGGAGCTCAAGGACGTCAATATGATCGACCCCTTCCATCTGGAGGCTTACGGTCAGACTACCACCAACTATAATCGCGATATTGAGATATTCCCGGTCCTGCGCTCCATGATGACCCGTATTCAGGGAGCCTCGCCCTATCAGTCGCCCACCGATATGGGTGTTAATATGGTCGGCTTCTGCATTGAGAACGAGGAGGTTGTCTGCGAGGCCGCGCGAAAGGAGATCTTGCGCAGATATTATCAGACCGCCGTTTCCGAGAAGCAAAAGGGAAGCGATGGCACGCTGACTAACAAGATGAAGATCTTAATGGAAAAGGCAGGCGTCACGGTGGATTATAACCCCGCTGTTTCGGCCGCTCTTGCAAGAGCGCAGCAGACCGCAAACCCCGCAGGCGCGATGGTGCTGGAGGACGGCTCGCTCGTTACAGGAAAGACCTCGTCGCTGCTCGGCCCCTCGGCAGCTCTTCTGCTCAACGCACTCAAGTGCCTTGCCGGTATTCCTAAGGAAGAAAAGATCATCAGCGCGGACGCGCTGGAACCGATCTGTAGACTCAAAACCGAGTATCTGCGCCAAAGCAACCCCAGATTGCACTCGGACGAGGTGCTCATCGCGCTGTCCATCAGCTCGGGCAGTCATGAAAAAGCCGCGCTGGCGCTGGCTCAGCTGGACAAGCTCCGCGGCTGTGATGCACACTTCTCGGTCATTCTTTCTCCCGTGGATGAGCGCATTTATAAACGACTTGGCATCAACGTCACCTGCGAGCCCGTTGCAGGCGGTAAAAAGGGTAAAGTGAAATTATGAAAAAGATTTTGTTGATTGCAACCGGAGGCACCATCGCCTCCACGCCAACCGAATCGGGTCTTGCTCCCGGGCTCTCGTCCCGGGAGCTTTTGGAAACCGTCCCCGAGCTGAGTGGCATTTGCGAGATCGATACACTGCAGCTGTTCAATCTGGACAGCACCAATATGTGCCACGTGCAGTGGCTGGAGATCGCGCGTACTATCCGCG
>JAZULL010000107.1:0-1946 GCA_045603085.1 Eubacteriales bacterium
CGTAGGTCACGACGAACTCGATCTTGTTCAGATTTTTAAGATATTGATTCATATTTTCTTCGTGTAAGCGGCAATCGCATCCGCTGCGAACTTGGCAGTGCCCTCGCCGTACTTGTCTATGTTATTCTTGAATCGCTCGTCGGCAACGTACATCTTGCCAAGCCCTGCGAGAATCTCGTTGGTGCAAGTGTAGTAGTTGGCTGTTATATGTGTCTGAAGCTTGGCTACAAGTGCCTGTGCTTCTGAAGAATCAGCACTCGCACCGCTCGTCTTGCACGCGGCAAACTCGGCAAAGATCGCCATTAAGCCGTTGTTTGCCTCAACCCACTTCTCTTTTGTGTAATTCTTTGTCTTTTGCTCGTGCTCGCAATAGGCATCGGTGTTGCTCCAGCGGGAGCGAGCTTCGGTTTCATAATCGTTTATCATATCAATTTTATCTCCTTATCATCACTTGAAAAACGCCATCAGCAAGGTACCTGCGACCATCAGGCAAAGCCCAAGGAAGGATTTTTTCGAAAGCTTTTCCTTGAACACAAAATAAGAAAACGCAACGGTTACGATGATACTCAGCTTGTCGATTGGCACAACCACGCTGACAAGTCCATGACCGATCGCGTAGTAATAACACAACCACGATGCTCCCGTAGCAATGCCGGAAAGCGAAATGAATAGCAATTCCTTTTTGTCAAGCGACGGCAATTGCTTCTGCTTTCCGCGCACAAAAACGATCCCCCAAGCCATAACCAGCACGACGCACGTGCGGATGGCCGTGCCAAGATTGGACTCCACGCCCGAAATACCCACCTTGGCAAGTATCGATGTGAGTGCAGCAAAAACGGCGGAGAGCACCGCGTAGATCATCCACGAACGCCCCTTGGCCTGTCCTTCGGTCTTTTTCTTTTCGACCATGAGAAAAATTCCAAGCGCGAGAATGGCGGTGGCAATCAGCTTGAATACCAGATTCGACGTCTCACCAAAGCAAATGATCGCGAGCAGGACGGTGAGTATCGTGCTTGACTTGTCAATGGGAACGACCTTATTGATGTCTCCCATCGAAAGCGCCTTAAAGTAGCAGATCCACGAAGCGCCCGTAGCAAGCCCCGAGAGAATCAAAAAGATCAGTGACTTGGGCTCTATTTCTACAATCGTACCTTGCGATCCGACTACGAACACCATCACCCACGAAAAGATCAGCACCACAACGGTGCGAATCGCCGTAGCGAGGTCGGAGTCAGTTTTTTTGATACCGCATTTGGCAAGAATTGAGGTCACCCCTGCAAACACAGCGGAAAGTATAGCGGCAATGATCCAAAGCATAGTCGTACCTTTTTCTTACGTAAAAAATTATTTTTTGATGGGCAGCAGCATTCTTGTCTGGTTTTTGTATTCTGCAAAGCCGTCCTTGCGGGACTGGCGTTTGTCCGCCATAGGAATGCTGACCGCCAAAAACAGTACCGTATTTGCTACAGCACCCGCCGCGAGATACCACGCGCTCGGTGCTGCGCAAAGCACGGAAAGACCCACGCCCCACCACATGAGAATCTCGCCGAGATAGTTGGGGTGAAGCGAGTATTTCCAAAGCCCTATGCGGATAAAAGGCGCGGTACGATTCTTGCGGAATTTGTGCATTTGAATATCCGCGATTCCCTGCATGATGGCCGCGCAGAGGGACAGGCACAGGAACAGCACGCTTGCGATATTGGCTGAAAGTCCTTCACGGATGGCGTAAACACTGGGCAAAATACAGCGATACACCACCAGCGTCGGCACCATATGGATGCCCACGAAATTGATGATGGGGTAAAATATCCCTGTCTTTTCATGAAGCATAGTGTAACGCCAATCCTGATGATTGAGATTTCCGAAGGTGTACGCCCAGTTCGCCGTCAAGCGGATCGCCCAAAAGGACACGACCACAAGCAGAAGAACGCCGAGGAGCGTCAGCT
>JAZULL010000108.1:0-3904 GCA_045603085.1 Eubacteriales bacterium
CAGGCTTTATAATCCCAATGCTCTCGGTGCCGGCGCCCATCACTTCACCGCAGATGCCGCCGAGAGAGACCATCTCATCGAGATCGGATGGAGGGATGAGAAAACAGGCTGGTACGGAGCGCTTCGCTTGGAGGCAGGAGCCGCCTGATCATAACGGCCCCTGTTGCCCTTATTAACGCTGCTGTAAAATTTGTATACAAATTATCTTGCGAAATGATACCCTTACAGCCATTGCAAAGCCGTACAATCCGAATATCGCCTACGTCTTTTACCTGGCAGGATTTATTGAAAGCTGGGGACGCGGAGTTGAGAAGATTTGTAACGCTCTGAAAGCTGACAATTTGCCTATGCCTGAATATACGGTAAATTCCGGAGATATCATGATTAAATTTACGGGTCCGGAGGATCGTATAATCAGGGTGTCTGGCGGGTTATCAGAAAAGTTATCAGATATGTGTTTGCGCCGAGGCGAGTCGGAAGATAGGTTAGAACGAAGAAACAGAGCTAAGGGGCATTTGGACATCGATTTGGAGGAGTTTGACCGGAGACGGTCTTATTTTTTTGTCCGTGAGCAGGATTTTATCTCACCATTTATCTCATCAGCATTGATGGTGGTAATGGTGAGATAAATCACGCCGGGCAGATACCAAAGGGTAAAGAGTAAACGAATATCGAATTCATTAACATCTTCTCCCTTTGCTATTTTTATTACCTAAATTATTACCCGATTATTACCTTTGGTATTAATTCTGGTGTGTAATCCATTTTCCAGATCTTGCAGACCCCTCTCTTTCTAATCGTTTCTCTTCTTTTAACATATCAATGGTGCGGGTTAGCTGGCGTCTGGTCAAGCCGGTTAGCTCCTGAATATCATCAAGCTTTATGCTTGGATCATTCTGAACAAGAGTAAGTACTTGTTCTTTGCGTTCGATCCAATCCACACCGTTTTGATTGTTATCTTGATCGTTACCCTGATTATTACCCTGATTGTTACCTTGGTAATAATTGAGGTTCTTCAGCGTCAGGAAAAATGATCCATATTCTGACAGGAACACAGGGGCAAGTTCCTCTGTGTAGTTATGTTGGAACTGGTAATCCTCGATGATCTTTTTGAATCCACTGCCACGACGTTCCATGTAGATCAGGCGCGTGAACACATCGGCGATGATGGGATTTCGGCGTCTGGAGGGAACGGTCATGATGTTTCTGTCCTGCACATTTATTCCGTCAAACATCCCGCCGGGGGAATAGATTTCGAGTCGGTCATCAAACATATCGATGTGAACCTCACTGCCAAAAACGAGATAATCTCGATGGATTAAGGCGTTAACGATACCTTCGGTCACAGAACGCTCTGGGTAGTCGGGAAGCTCGACGCGCCGATCCGGTTCCTTAAACCAGCCCTTATGGGAATTGCGTTTCACAAATGCTTCTCCTTCCTGAAGGAGCGTGATCAGACTTCCGGTGTATTCTGCATCATCAAGTGCGTCCTGAAGACCGGATGCCTTCGTCAGACCGTTCCACCTTGTGCAGAAAAGCCTGGATTGATATATCGGACAATTATCCGCAAGGAGGGCACCTGCATTTGTGAGATTGCCGTCCACATCCTTGATGCCGAAAGACTCATAATCCGTATCCTGAAAATCCTTGTGGGCACGCTGGTAATAAGTTGAGATGAGCTTGGTGAAAGCCATCTTTGAAAAATCATATCCCGATGGAAGGCTGTCGAAGCTGCGTCCGGAACCTTTAAGGGTAAGCTCCTTCAGTTTTGCGGAATTGCAGATAACGCTTTCGTTCCCGACTCGATGATAGGCGGTGCGCTCGCTCTTTCCGGCATAGTAGTAGGGCGTTTCGGAGCCGGGATGAACCTCGACAATGATCAGGTTCTTGCCGTCAACGGTTGCAAACCGCAACACGAAAGGCGGTATTGGATCCATCCTGTCGCGCAGCACACGGCTGATCTTTTCGGAATCGCCCTCTGCATCGGCAAGCCCTACCACCTCGTTGGTCTTATCGACAATACCGAAGATCAGGGAGCCACCGATGCCATTGGCAAAAGCGCTGACGCTCTTGCACCAGCTTCGGGGATCCTTTTCTTCCAGCATTTCCTTTTTATCATACTCGGTAGCCTCACCGATAAGGTCTTTAATTTCATCTTCCTGTATGATGTACATGGGTTGTCACCTGCTTTCTGTTCATAAATCTGCCACCGGCGGTGGCAGAAATTGTACGGGAATAACCTTATTCTGATTTATTCCAGTTTACACTCTCCATCATCATATCAAAATGCTGCTGTTGAACCATCGCACGGAAAATTCTCTCGAAAATATCCCGTTAGCGTTCCAGGTCGCTTTCGTCCTCAACGAAGTGTTCCTCAGCAATAACCGAGGGAGGCGTAGTGATTCTGGAGATGAAAGCTTCGGCAAGGTTATACTCTGATGTGTCGAGTGTCCCATCGGAAAGACGGTTGAAAAATTTATCCTCTCGCTCTTTCAAGATGGTGTTTAGGAGCTTTTCTTCATCATAGCCACAGAGCTGAACGAAGTATCGAGGATTTACCTGCTCCGTTTCTTCCAAAAAAAATAGTTGACAAGGATAGGAGTGATGGGCTTTGTGTTGCCCTCGAACGATTTTTTCGTAGGCAGTATCGTTTTGATGGCGGCAGTTTTCTTGTCTAATACTTCATCCTCTGGCATAATGTCTCCTTTCCGGCATGTCGACCTATTTAAGCTTTCCCTCAAGCACCAGCTTGTCAATCTCTGAAAGTCGGAATTTGTACCGCTTTCCGACCTTGTTTGCCGGGAGCTTCCCTGAGCGTACCCAGCTTCGGACGGTATCGGCAGTAACGCTTAAATGCTCCGCCACATCTTCAATATTAACCCATTTTTCATTTTCATTTTCGATAGTCATTATTCCCATTCCCTTCCGTATGGCCTGCCATAAAAAAAACTCCAATATGCTCATTTGATACCGTCAGAGCGAGCGACCTCGATTTAATCTTCCGAGCGACCAAAATCAACCACTAAACCGTCGCTTGCAGTAATTGACCGCTTTGGGTTCGCTACATCAGAATTTAATCCGTGATGGGGAGCTTGAGTTCGCTGTCGACATCAATGTACAAAAACATATAAACACACATAAACCGTTATATCAGCTTTGAACTTGATTTACAACAAGGATTCAGGATTCAAATTCAAAATTGAAAATGTCAGCTGGCACTGCCCGGAAGGAGCAGAAGAATATTTTGAAATACCCATTTTAATGGTGCAGGGGGTTTGCACCTTTAACCGTTAAATTGATTCCACGAGGCAGGGAATGGAGGTGAGCGAGCATGAAGGAACTGAGCCCGGTTCAGCGTCGAGAAGTGATTCTTGATGCGCTTTACATGAGACTTCATGACAAAGTCGAGAAACTGGCTGCTTTCATTCGTGACATCGCATTTTTCGGATTATACCATCGTCTATGATCAAAGCATTGAAAACGGCGATCCCGAAGATCCCGTGGATCCCGAAGACCCCGTGAATCCTGAAGATCCGGTTGAACTCATAGAAATGCACAGGCTCTACAACCCCAACTCCGGTGAGCATTTCTTTACCGGAAATGTCGAGGAGAAAGACCACCTTATAGAGCTTGGCTGGAATTATGAGGGCGTTGCATGGAACGCGCCCGAAAAGTCAGAGATCCCGGTCTATCGCCTTTACAATCCAAACGCCGGAGGCCATCACTACACTGCTGATGTCAAGGAAAGGGATTTTCTCATCAAAGAGGGCTGGAATGATGAAGGCATAGGCTGGTATTCAGAAGAGTCAGAGACGGTTGCGCTTTTCAGGCTTTATAATCCCAATGCTCTCGGTGCCGGCGCCCATCACTTCACCGCAGATGCCGCCGAGAGAGACCATCTCAT
>JAZULL010000109.1:0-25705 GCA_045603085.1 Eubacteriales bacterium
GACCGAGCTGCAGGACGAGATCCTGACGCTCAGACAACAGCACTACGTCGAGACCTTTGCATATCAGCAGACCATCGCCCAGCTTGAAGCCAAGCTGTCGACGCTTGACACCGACGTCTCGGCCAAGCCCGAGAATCCCGAGGAACAGCCGCCCGCAACCGCGGTGTTTACATATGAGGTCAAGGGTGGGACAGCCACGCTGACCTCTTACACCGGCTCGGGAAGCGAGGTGGTCATCCCTGCCGAGGTGGACGGCTATGCGGTCACAGCTCTTGGCGACAATCTTTTCAAGGACAGCGGTGTGACAAGCGTGACGCTCCCCGACTCGGTTACGAGCATCGGCTGGTTTGCCTTTTACGGTTGCGCGTCGTTGCAGACGGTGACCATGGGCGAGGCGGTCAGCACCATCGGCTACGCCGCCTTTGACGGCTGTTCCAAATCGCTGACCCTATGCGGCGCGGCAGGATCGTATGCGGAGAAGTATGCAATGAGTTACGGGTTGCAGTTCCGAGCACATTAGTGCTCGGAACAGTTATGATTGCCTTGGGGCAAGTTATAAGTTATGATACGCTTCGCGTAGTTATGATGCGCTTCGCGCAGTTTGATATAACCCGGGCAATCATATCATAATTTGGCACAGCCAATCATAACGCTTGCACAGCAAGCTCATAACATTTGCACAGCAAATTCATAACAGAAAGAGCCTGCCGTTTTGGCAGGCTCTTTCTGTTACAGATCCACTCGATTTCTCTTGTCCCCTTTTACAAATGCATCGATATTCTTGCAGATCTCATCCAGGCATCTGGTACGGGCTTCGAAGGATGCCCATGCCATGTGTGGGGTCATGCAGGCTGCGGGGTGATCCTTGATCTCAAAGAACGGGTGCTCGACGGGAAAAGGCTCAGTACTGAACACATCACAGCCAAGTCCCGAGATCTTGCCGTCGGTAAGCGCCTTGGCAATTGCCGCCTCGTCCCACACCGCACCGCGCGCAACGTTGATCACGATCGGCTTTTTATCCATCATATCGATCTGCTCCTGCCCGATCATGCCGCGGCTTTGGTCATTGAGCGGGGTGTGCAGAGAGATAATATCGCTCTTTCGTAACAGTGCTTCAAGATCGGTACACTCGGGGCTGTCGGGCTTGCGCTTATACGCCAGAACCTTACAGCCAAAGGCCTTTGCCACCTCGCCCACCTTTTTGCCGATGTTGCCGTAGCCCACGATGCCCCACGTCTTGCCGCACAGCTCATGGTACACGGGAACGAGCAGATTGGGACTTTGCTGACGCGAATACCAACCGCTCTGTACCGCGGCGTTATAGGTCGGCAGATGCGAGCACAGCGAGAGAGCCATGGCAATTGTCAGCTGCGCCACGCTCTCGGTGGAATACCCCACCACGTTGCAGACGGCGATGCCCCGCTCACGGCAATACGACACGTCGATATTATCATATCCCGTGGCAAAAATGCAGATCAGCTTCAGACTGTCCGCGTGTGCGAGCACCTCGGCCGACAGCTTGACCTTATTGATGACGGCCACCTGGCAGCCTGCAAGGCGCTCCTTGACCTCGGTGGGGGTGGATGTGTCGTATACGGTCAGATCTCCGTACGCACTCAAGGGCAAATAATCCAGATCGGTGCCAATGCTGGCTTTATCAAAAACGGTAATTTTCATGTCGCTCTCCTGTGTTTTCATTATACTCAGTATAACAAATCGTGCCCCATTTGTCAAGATTGTGTTAATTTATCGAAATATTCATGTGTTTTCACCAAAGTGGGTATACATATTCATAATAATTTCACATTTTTATTCTATAATTACTATGAATTTTTATGTCAAAGAGGAAACCTGAATGCTTCAACTTCAAAACATTGTAAAAACCTATACTGTTGGAGATACGGTTGTCCACGCGCTCAACGGGATCTCGCTCAACTTCAGAAACAGCGAATTTGTTTCGATTTTGGGTCCCTCGGGCTGTGGAAAGACCACGACCTTGAATATCATCGGCGGTCTTGACCGCTATACCTCGGGCGATTTGCTGATCAACGGCAAGTCCACCACACAATACAAGGACCGCGATTGGGATACCTACCGTAACCATTCGATCGGCTTTGTATTCCAGAGCTATAACCTCATCCCTCATCAGAGCGTGCTCTCCAACGTAGAGCTGGCACTGACCGTTTCGGGTGTTCCACGCGCCGAGCGCCGACGCAGAGCCCGTGAGGCGCTGGAAAAGGTGGGACTTGGCGATCAGCTCTCCAAGCGTCCCTCTCAGATGTCGGGCGGTCAGATGCAGCGCGTATCCATCGCAAGAGCGCTGGTCAACGACCCCGATATCCTGCTGGCCGACGAGCCGACGGGCGCTTTGGACACCACCACCTCGGTGCAGATCATGGAGCTGCTCAAGGAGATTTCCAAGGATAAGCTGGTTATCATGGTCACACATAACCCCGAGCTGGCAGAGGCTTACTCAACCAGAATCGTGCAGCTGCGCGACGGCAACCTGATCGGCGACAGCGACCCTTACGAGCCCACCGAGCATGAGATCAACGCTGTGCGCACAGCACCGCCCAAAGTATCCAAGGGCAAAGCCAGAATGTCTACCAAGACGGCATTTTCACTCTCGCTCAACAACCTGATGACCAAGAAGGCGCGTACCTTCCTGACCTCCTTTGCAGGCAGTATCGGTATCATCGGTATCGCACTCATCCTTTCCCTTTCCACCGGTATCAATAACTTTATCGATCAGGTGCAGGAGGACACGCTTTCCACATACCCCATCACCATCTATAAGACCGAGCAGGATTACTCCGCGCTCATGGGGGCTATGCAGCAGACGCAGGAAAACGTAGAGGGTCGTGAGCCTGACGATCACACGGTCTATATCGACGATTCCATGGATCAGTTCGTGTCCGCCTCCACCTCCAAGGTGGAAAACAATCTGCCCGCCTTCAAGGAATTCTTGGAAGAGCACGAGGACGAGCTGCAGGATTACGTGCTGGATATCCGATATACCTACAACTACACGCTCCGCGTTTTTTCTGCGGACGGCAAAACGCAGGTCAATCCTACCACCATTTTTGATAATATGGGACCCGCTTTCTCGGACATTTCGAATATGATGGGCGCTTTAGGCAGCATGGGTGGCGGCTTTAACACCTTTGAGCAGATGATCGACAACGAGGATCTGATCCACTCGCAGTACGAGCTGGTTGGTGACAACAGCGAATGGGCAGACGATCCCACCGAGATCATGCTGGTGCTGGATAAGAACAACGCCATCAGCAACATGACGCTTTATATGCTGGGAATCAAGGATCAGAGTGAGATCGCGGATATGCTGATCGAGCTGTTCACCAATCCCGATTACAAGATCCCCAAGACCGATCCCTACGACGTGGACGACTTTATCGGTATGACCTTCTTAGTCGTACCCGAAAGCGCATATTTCTATGAATCCGAAGAGACCTTTACCGTGGACGGCAAGGTGTACCACATCTGGAAGGATGTCCGCAACGACCCCGACTTTGACGCTGAGAAATTCGTCAAGGAAAACGGTGTTGAGATCACCGTTTCGGGTCTGATCCGCCCCTCCAAGGACGCTATGGCATCCTCGATCTCTTCCCCCATCGCATACAACACCTCTCTGCAAGCCTACATGCAGGACATCATTCGTGACAGCGACGTAGTGCGTGCGCAGGAGAAGATCCCCGAATACGACATTACCACCGGTCTGGAATTTGACCACGGCCAGTATCTCGGCCTTTCGACACATGAAAAAGCCATTTTGTTCAACGATTATATTCTCGGCAACACCGAGGTCATCGTACAGATCATGGTGGACTATATCAAGGCCTCCAATCAGGGCAACGAGCAGGATTCTCCCTCTGCGGGTATGAGCAAGGATGAAAAGGTGACTTACGTCATGGAGCAGTTTGACTCCCTTGCAGACACCAATCCCGACGTCTACAAGTCGATCATGCTTGGTATGATGAAGCAGACCATGGGTGACCAATACAATTCCTTTGCCGCATATTTTGAAAATATGTCCGCGCAGGAGCTCAAGGCTATGATGTCGCAATACGGCACCTCCTCCACGGAGGGCGAAAAGGCTCTGCGAGGCTATCTGCAAAGCCTTGGCGATGCACAGCTCAATTCCATGGTCAACCGGATCATGGGCGGCGGCTCTGATAACGCAGATATTCGCGACCAGTACACCGACGAGCAGCTGGTGGATGCCTTTATGAAGAGCTACGTTGGCTACAGCGATGCCCAAAAGGCCATTCTGTACGACGAATATATGCCCAATATGCTGTCCGAAAACGACAAAGACGATATCATGGAGCTGTTTGGCTGGTATCTGGACGAGGAGCCTGCTTCGATCAGCATCTATTCCAAGGATTTTGCATCCAAGGACTATATTGCAGACATGATCGATCAGTACAACAAGGACTGCGAGGCTGACGGCCACGAGGAGGATTCCATCCATTATACCGACATTGTGGGCATGATGATGTCCTCGATCACCATTATCATCGACGTGATCTCCTACGTGTTGATCGCATTCGTTTCGATCTCGCTGATCGTTTCGTCGATCATGATCGGCATCATCACCTATATCTCGGTGCTGGAGAGAACCAAGGAGATCGGTATTCTGCGCTCGATCGGTGCATCCAAGGGTGATATCTCCAAGGTGTTCAATGCAGAGACCGCCATCGTTGGATTTATTGCGGGCATGATCGGTATTATCGTTACCATTCTGCTCAATTTCCCGATCAGCTGGTTTGTGCAGTGGCTGTCCGGCATGTCCGGTATCAACGCCGTGCTTCCCTGGTGGGGCGCGCTCGGGCTTGTTGCAATCAGCATGGTTCTGACGCTGATCGCAGGCTTGTTCCCTGCAACCCTGGCATCCAAGAAGGATCCAGTGGAAGCTCTGCGAACCGAATAATATAATTTTTCCTATCAAGGCAGGATTTGTCAAAAATCCTGCCTTGTTGTTACGTTATGGAAATTGCGACAGATGTTGTGTGTTGACTGCGCCCCGAAGTCGTGTTAGAATGTGCTCGTGGCCATCAAGGATGCCACACACATACTCACGTTAAGGAGGATTTTTCATGAAATCCAAAAAGGTACTCAAGATTTTACTCCCCATTCTGGGCGCTCTGGTGCTGGTGGCTGTGATCGTTGCTTGTACGACGGTCGGCAAGGGCGAGCAGGACACGACCGAAAAGGATACCACCGCGGCTGACACCACGGTTGCCGATACCACAAAACCGGAGGACACGACCGAAAAGGATACGACTGCAGGTGACACAACCGAGGACAACACCGAGGGCGGCACCACCGACGGCAGCACGACCGAGCAGACCACGACCGAGCAGACCACGACCGATCAGACCACGCAGCCTCCCGCAGATGACACCACCGACGGTGACGCGACCACCGAGGGTGACGTTACGACCGAGGGCGACGCAAGTGAGGATAACGGCACGACCGAGGGCGACGGCACGACCGAAAGCGGAGACAACTCCGGCGAGGAGGAGGAGGAGTAAGTATTCCATTGCCTCCCTCCGAGAGGGAGGTGGCATTTTGCCAATCGCAGGTGCGGGGCATTTGGGCTTGCAAAATGACGAAGGGAGATTGCGAGCTGAGGGGCTTGGTTGGACGCTCGGGGTAACACTCTCCGCCTCGTTTACTCCGCATTCTCCCCCCGGCGATTATTTTATGATTTAAGGTCGCCTCCCCCCTCCCGGAGGGGGGCTATTATCAGGGATTTAGAACCCGAATTTGCGCCGGCAATCACCATACTCTTTCAGTTGCCCTGCGCAAATGTAACCAAGCGGCGCTGCCGCTTGGTGGGGTTCAAATCGGTGAAACAAATCTAAAAAAGAGGATATGGCCTAAAGGCCATATCCTCTTTTTTGGAGCTGGTGGAGGGATTCGAACCCTCGGCCTGCTGATTACGAATCAGCTGCTCTACCCCTGAGCCACACCAGCGACCTTAGTATTATATCACACCTAAAACAAAAATGCAAGCCCTTTTTTGTATTTATTTTATTTTTCTTGCGTTTTCCAATCCCCCGAATTGATTGACATTCCGCCAATAGTATGGTATAATTTTTTATATATGTTTGATATGACGTTCCGTTGGAGGTTTTATATGAATCTTTGCGACCAAAGAACCATTAAGCAGATCATGGGTATGTACGGTCTGCATTTCAAAAAGGAATTCGGGCAGAATTTTCTGACAGAAAAATTCGTGGTTGAGGATATTGCAGACTATTGCTGTGATGACCGAAATGCCACCATTCTGGAGATTGGCCCCGGTCTTGGCACACTGACGCGAGAGCTGGCAGCAAGATATAAAAAGGTGATCTGCCTGGAGATCGACTCGGGCATGATCCCCGTACTCAAATATACACTTGCCGATTTTGATAACGTGACCGTTTACAATCAGGACGTCATGCAGGCAGATTTAAATGAGCTTTTGGGCGAGGCGTTTGTCTCGGGCACGGTTTCGGTTTGCGCCAACCTGCCCTACTATATCACCACGCCCATCATGATGAAGCTGCTGGAGTCCGGACTTCCCTTCTCGGATATCACGGTCATGATCCAGAGCGAGGTGGCCGATCGCCTTTGCGCCCGTGCAGGCAGCAAGGACTACGGCGCGATCACGGCTGTGTTAGCGTATTACGGCACGACCGAAAAGCTGTTTGAGGTCAAGGCCGATTGCTTCATGCCCGCGCCCAAGGTGGACTCCACCGTCATCCGCACCCGCCTTTACCGCGAAAAGCCCTACCATCCCAAGGACGAGGCACTGATGTTCCGCACCATCAAAGCAGCATTCGAGCAGCGCAGAAAGACCCTGCCCAACGCCCTTGCCGCAGGCTTTGGCGAGCTGGACAAGCAGACGCTGACCGATATCATCGTGTCCTGCGGACACAGCGCAGATATCCGTGGTGAGCGTCTTTCCATCACCGATTTCGTGGCGCTGAGTGACGCGATTTACGAAAAAATACATCAATAAACAAGCCTTCCCCGACAGATGTTCTCTGTCGGGGATATTATATATATAGCGTGATAGAGCGTCCGCAGGATACAACGGCCCCGCCGCTTGGCATAAACGAACGCCCCGGATTTCTCCGGGGCGTTTGCATTAATGATCATCCCAATTAGACTCAACTATTGTTACTCGCAATGAATCATCGTTGGTTTCATCGGCTTTAGCGTTAAATTGCTCAGCGATATATGAAATATCATTGCTATTCCAAACCCAAATATTCCATGTACCATCAATTATCTTGTCAATCAGCTTCAAATGGTTTCCGGTCTTTCCAAAATAAGAGTTATTTAAAAAATAAGTGTTGCATATATTTTGAAACTCATTATCATCAATATCTAGCGCAATAAACTTCGTAAAACCTGAAGCACAGTAAGAAGCGCCTTTATCTGCGTCCACAAAAATAATTGACTGCATACCATCCTTTGAATAATCATACCAATCCAAGGTGTATCCTACACGTGGATGGCGTAAAGTGGCATAATAATCATTGGGTAATTCTGCCTTGCCCGAGAGTATTCTGGACACTTCTTTGCTACTAATCACTTTAAACGCTTGATAATCGGAACCCGTATTGTTATAAAAATTATCAATATATCTAATAATTAAACCCTCGCCTTTGGAATTTACAAACAGCAAGCATAGTCCGGTTTGATTAAATTGATGTTTCTGCTGGGAATACACCCAAGATATAGCGCCCACATCCATAATCAGCATTTGCTCAACTGGAGATTGAGAAAATTCATAGAGAGAATTAATCTCACTTATAATCAGTTTTCTCTCGTAATCACATAGTACGTCCCAATTTTTTAGCAGCCCATATTGATCTTGGCCTTCCTTGCCATTTAACAATGTTGTGTAAAAAGAACCGTTAGGAACATTATCGAACTTTGACAAATCTGGCTTTTGCAAATCAGGGTAAGCATAATACGGATTCATACTCCAATTAGCAATTGATGTTTGCTTTAAATGCGCCACCTCATTGTTTAAAATGAGTTTTTTATTTAAATCATCTGTAATGTTTACTGTAGCCTCATTGTAATAAATTTGAATACTACGCCACAAATTATAGTGGACAACAATGTTGTGAGCAGACTGTGCAGTGCCGTCATATTCACACAATCTTTCAATTAAGGTTTCTTTCATCAGTTGTGGCATGAAACCAAAATAGGCAATATATGCTTTGGAATTCACATAATCCTTCAGGCCAACAGCATCAACTATCTGAGAGATAGTAAAATCGGCGGCCTTGGCAATAAACAGCGCTTGTCCTCCAACCGTAGCGCCAAATGTTGCTCCTAAGATAGACCCTGCGGAAAAATCAAACGATGCATCCAACAGCATCTTTTCCAACTTGTCATACATAGCTAGGGTTGCCGCAAACATTTCGTTTTCGTATTCTGCCTTCAACTGAAGAATTGCCCGCTTCAAAATTAAATCCTCAGGCGTATCGCCATCTACAGCCTCTAACAAAACATCGAAATATTCCAGTTGAGCAGCAGTTTCAAAAACTCGGTAATTCAAATAATCCGAAACTAAAGATATCGCGAGAAGCGCTCCGTCTGTGCTAACCTCGGCTTTTACTTCTTCTACTGCCTTAGACCCATCTGTGATTTTTTCTAGGATGTCATCGTCCAATCCATTTAAAAAGAACTGTGCAGAGTCACTAATGCTCAAGTCCTCATACTTTTCAATGGCATCGCTATATCCATCCACTTTGTCCAGATAATCTGCCAAATCAGAGGCGGTTTTCCACACTTCGCTGTTTTGTTCAGGGAATACCATCAATTCTTGATCCCCTGCATTCTCCGAAAGTTCTGGCATATTGCAAATGATGGTATGGATAAACGTATACGCCATTTTCTCCAACTCGGCTTCATCATTGCCACCGATATTGTTACATATCAGTCTCCATGTTTTCCCGATCACATCTCCGCCAAGCAAGGTATGCAGCACTTCATCGCCAGTGTCATAATTTGCGTTTTCTTCCAAATGATATAGAGTAGCTATATTGTATTCGTGAATATATTCATATTGGTTGGATGTAAGCAAGCCTTGCTCATTCAGTTGCTGGATAAAGCGTTCGACAATAATTTGCTCATAAGTTAGTGACGGAGAGGTGCTTTGAGGGCTTTCAACAACAATATCACAAATCTTGATGAGGGTAGCGGGGTCAACGTCATCATAAGAAGATGCATATTTGTGGGAGATGTAAAGTGCGGTGGTGCCCAGTGCGTTGGCATTGACATAAACTTTTCCATTCGAATCCTTATATGTCCTTGCCACGCGGAAGTTATCGGTATATACATACCAGGTCACTGAGGTGCTATTGCTCAATTCGACAACCAAAGTGTAGCCGTTATCATAATTGTGATCTCCAACCTTGAGTACAAGGTCATTGTTCAAATCATAAGTAGTGGTACCATCTTTGATTGCTGTGCTCGACACGACGGGCATATTGGGATTGCCGTTTTGTTTTACTTTGATAGATACCAGCTTCGTGGATGTAGAAGTCACCACTCCCGAATCACTGTGATAAATCCTTAATTCTCCGGCGCGAGCAACACCCGAGGGGTTTTCTGTTCCTTTAATAACGTAGGTGTACAGTATACCGTTGGCTGTATACTGTTTTTCAACAAGAGACATGGAAAACGCCTTGGAACTATCCGCCCACGCGGCAATACTCATATTGGTCTCAACGAATATCTTTTCATTGGAGAAGGCCGAATATGCTGTATTGATCGTGGCTCCGTTCAAGTCATTGCCAGCAGCATCATGCACTCTAATGTAAGGCTCAGCGACCAAAGTTATGTTTTTAGTAGCAACAATCGTGGTAGATCCTTGCCCCTTATTACGTGCATAAATGGTAATGACATATTTTGCGCCTGCTTGGTCAAGCATGAGCGTTTGAGAACCAGCGCGTGCATAACCGTTTCCACTAGTCTTAACACTCGTTCCGGCGCCTGTCAAAAAGCTATAAACACTTGAGAGGTCAAAGGAGGAAGCGTCGCTCAACGAACTTGCATCATAAATAGCATAATCGCAATACTTCCCTGTAGCGGATTCAGTAATCGTAATCTGGATGTGCTCCAGTGTGCCACCATTAGCAAACACCGTGCCTTCAAATGTGAAGGGATCTCCAATAGTGTGCTGACTTGTAGCGGTATTAAAATCTGTCGAGGGGGTTCCGCTGTTTTCCGACGCCTTTACTGTAAATCTAAATGTTTTACCAACCAGAACTGTACCATCGGAATTCTTTGCAGCTACCCATAAGCGATACGAATGTCCCTCTATGAGTTTGCCGGACGAAATAATATAGTTTGAATCATCAATTGCCAAATCCAACGCCTTCACAACATTGCTCTCGTCGAGAGAATCGGGATATAGGGTTAAATCGCGCAAAGCTATGGCATACTCATATACTCCGAGCACTTCGTCCCAAGAAAGGAGAAGGTCATTTTTGGTCACAACCGCGCCATCAGTTAAACCGCTCAAAATAATACTGGTTGCGCCATCATCATTGCCGGTATCACCAGCAGTACCGGAGCCACCGCCAATGTCCTCATAGTCATCCGAGTCACCTTCCACTTGGAAAACAATAGAAGAATTGCGAACATAAGAGTCATCGGTTGTACTGTAAAACTCTATTGTCAATTGGTAACAGTGCCCCTTACTTAACACATTCTTGGGGATTTCGTAATAATCACTGTACACTTCTTCTTCGACTAAGACCTCTTCGTTGTCAGTAATATCAAACAAAATGACTGTTTCATAGGCCCACATCGAATGATTCCATTCTGCATCAAACGATGCATAATCAACTATCTCGCCATATTCCGGATATGTAATATCAGAATTGCTAGAATCGTCAGGCCCCTGAACAATGGTGAACACAACTTCTCCGCCATTTTCGTTAGTGAAAGTTATTGTTCCGATTCTGGGGAAATCGCCGGTGTTTTCATCCACCAATGCTTTCACAGAACCTTGCCCCTCACCGGAAGCATATTTCAAAGTAATCCAATCATCGGATGTGGTTGCCTGCCACGGAGCATTAGACGAAACCCAAATAGAGGCATCATCTTCTTCATAAGTAGGCGTCCAAGTAGTTTTACTGCCCTTTCCAACCAAAATATCATCATTATCGCCCCATTGAAAATAATAATAATCTGGTGAATATGTATAGCTTCCGTTTTTATCATACGCAATGATTTCAAATTGGTATTGTCCTACATATACATATGCATCGTCATAACAAAATTCGTAGTACGATTCGGTGATGCCTTCGATGGTTTCTTCTTCTTCCCAGTCTCCATCTTCATATAAATACGTGATAATGGTATATGAAACAGCACCTTCGACATCGTTCCATCTCACCGTGAAATCGTCATCAAAATAAGGATAATTATCATCCTCGCTTGTAGGGAGATTAGGGTACATCAGCACCGGATCTGCCAGCGGAAGCGCTTTGGGCTCAGCCTCAAGACAATTATCAAGATTTTCCTGATATTCATTTCCGTTTTTGTCCGTTACCAGTACGGAAAAACTATAGTTGCCCTCAATCACAGGCGAATATTCCAAAGACGCGCCACCGGAAATATGATCAATAGCGGAGCCGTCCAAATATACGTCAATATTCAGGCTAATATCGCCAGAGGGACGATTGGTGGCGACAGACAGAGTAATACTTTCACCAACAGTGATATTCGATTTATCAACCGTAACTGCGGAGACAGTTAGGTCAACCGCAAAATCGGTTAAATTTTGATAACCTCTGTGTTTCGCGAGATGCTTCGACAAGATATCCAAGTCATCAGCAGTGATTTGCCCATCTCTGTTGATATCAGCCGCATTTTCGTCTGCAATCGAGGCGTTACCGGAAAGGTATCGATTGAGAATAAAGCGGTCGAGATTTGTAACATAACCATCATTATTTACATCTCCAAGAACCGAATTCTCAATTTCCGACGCATGTGCGGTAATACAAATCAATATAACGATTGATATTACCAAACTGCAAAAAAACAATTTCTTAAAAAGCAATCTGTGTTTCATTTTTGCGCCTTTCATTCGTTTTCTCTAGTAGTTACGAAATTCCGTCATTCCGCGGTTTGCAGAGCCAGTTTATCCAGCACCTCGGATTTCGTTTCACCGCACACTCGGCAGGTATATACGATTAGGCCCGTAGCGTCTTCGGTAGGTTCCGTTACAACAACACCCTTATCCCAGCGGTGAGTATCACGCCCCCCCTCAGTTACAGCAATAAAACCACTAATCATTGTGTACTCTTTGGTTTGACCATCGGCATCAATAATGCCGTCACGAGGACTGGTCAGCGTTATATCATATACGCCTTCGGTTGCATTCGAAGAAATCTCAAATACCAATTCGATGATTCTGCCATTGCTGGTAATGTTTGTAGTTCTTTCGTCATTTTCCCACGTTAATGTATACGGAGAAACAAACTGCTCGGTATGCATCGCACCGGGTATAAGACCTAAATCATTTATGGCAATCAGTTGCAGAGCAGAGGCGTCGAAATCCACCAACATACTTGCGCTGATAAAGCCGCTATTATTGCTTAAATCAATGTACAACGTAATGGTTTCTCCAATTGCTGCTATACCATTAGTCAATATTATGGTAGGTTGAGTTGAATCTTCAATGTACGTTGCCTCTACCACTTGATTGGAATATACATGGCGGTAAATGCCCCGCCACCCATTAAATGTGTAGCCAGTACGGGACGGATCCGACGGTGGTGTTGCCGAAGCACCGCTATTCACTACAGTTTCTTGTAAAACAGTGCCATCATAATCAATAAAAGACACTGTAAATTGCTGAACATATTGAGCGGTCACGGTCAAATCTGCGGAAATATTATCGAAAGAGACATCCCAACCAATAAATGCGTACCCTTCTCTTTGAGGATCCATGGGGGCTTGAGCATTTTCGCCTTCTACTACCACTTGCTCACTTAAAATTGTTCCGTCATAATTCTTGAATATTACTACATACTCCGTTTCCGGTTCGTCCGTAGAGGGTTCATCCGTGGAGGGCTCATCCGTAGAGGGTTCGTCTGTGGAGGGTTCATCCGTGGAGGGCTCATCCGTAGAGGGTTCGTCTGTGGAGGGTTCATCCGTGGAGGGTTCGTCCGTGGAAGGCTCGTCTGTAGAGGGTTCGTCCGTAGAGGGTTCATCCGTGGAGGGTTCGTCCGTGTAAGGCTCGTCTGTAGAGGGTTCGTCCGTAGAGGGCTCATCTGTGGTGGGCTCATCTGTGGAGGGCTCATCCGTAGAGGGCTCATCTGTGGTGGGCTCATCCGTAGAGGGCTCATCCGTGGTGGGTTCATCTGTAGAGGGGTCGTCCGTTTCAGGGACGCCAACATAGCCCGCATCAATTTCGGTTCCGTTAGATAGCACGAGTATCAGGTGCATTTGATCGTTAATATATGCATTCACAACGCTGACACCCTGCTCGCCTTGGTCACCCGTTTCGCCTTGGTCGCCCTTTTCGCCTTGGTCACCCTTTTCACCTTGGATACCCTGTTCACCTTGGTCACCTTTTTCACCCTTTTCGCCAACAAGGGTCAGTAACCAATCGGTCAGCGTTCCATTATAGCCATTCTCAACGGCAAGTTCGTATGCAGACTTTCCGTCAGCGCCATCAGATCCATTGGCGCCATCCTTGCCTGCTGCGCCCACAAGAGAGGCAAGCCACTCGGTCAGCGAACCATTAAAGCCATTTTCACAAGCCAATTCATAGGCGGATTTTCCGTTCGCACCATCAATGCCGTCAAGGCCATTCTGTCCGACAAGAGAGTCAAGCCATTCGACCAAGGAACCATCAAATCCGTTTTCGCAAGCCAGTTCGTATGCAGACTTGCCATCCGCGCCATCCTTACCATCAGAACCATTCTGACCGGCAAGAGATGCAATCCATTCAGATGCCGTTCCCTTGTAGCCAAGTTCTACAGCCAAATTATATGCGGATTGTCCATCCTTGCCATCCACGCCGTCTTTACCTGCCGCACCGACAAGAGACGCGAGCCAAGTCTGGATATCACCCTGATATCCGTTTTCTACGGCAAGTTCATATGCAGATTTGCCGGCGTCGCCTTTTACTGCAACGCCATCTTTACCAACAAGCGAAGCCAGCCATTCCGTTTCCGTTCCGGTATAGCCATTCTTTACAGCCAACTCGTAGGCAGACATGCCCGTCGCACCAGTTGCACCGGTGTCGCCCTTGGCGCCAACTTCACCGACAAGAGAAGCAAGCCACTCGGTAACCGTTCCTGTATAACCATTTTCGACAGCGAGCTCATATGCTGACTTGCCATCCGCACCGTCCTTGCCGTCGTCCCCCTTAACAGAAGCACCGTCCTCGCCAACCAGAGAAGCCAGCCATTCTGTCAGTGTTCCATCAAATCCTGCGTCACAAGCAAGCTCATATGCAGATTTACCATCGGCACCATCTTTTCCATCCGTGCCATCAGTGCCGTTCAATCCGTCTTTGCCAACCAGAGAATCCAGCCACTGCGAAAGAGATCCCTTAAATCCGTTCGCGCAGGCAAGCTCGTATGCTGATTTGCCATTTGTGCCATTAGTACCATTCTTTCCGTTGGCGCCATCCGCACCTACTAATGACTCCAGCCACTCCTGTTCTGTGCCTGAGTAGCCATTCTTAACAGCGATCTCGTAGGCGGATTGACCGTTAGCGCCATCCTGCCCTGCTGCACCCACCTCGCCTACAAGAGATGCAAGCCACTCTTCGACTGTGCCGGTGTAGCCCTTATCAACCGCGAGTTCATAGGCG
The DNA here is from genome assembly GCA_045603085.1 of Eubacteriales bacterium. Classification (GTDB taxonomy): domain Bacteria; phylum Bacillota; class Clostridia; order Oscillospirales; family CAG-272; genus SVQP01. The sequence goes on from JAZULL010000109.1 coordinate 14,873, forward strand.
GATTTTCCATCCGCTCCATTTTTGCCATTTGCGCCGGCAGGGCCTCGTTCTCCCTGCTTACCGCAAGTAGCAAGCCCTGTCGTCAACAGCGCGATTAATAACAACACCGACGTAGCCAGCGTTATTACTCTCAAAGTGCTTTTGCTCATGATTGTGCCTCCATGTAACAACGATATCGCTTAGTGGAATTATTTCTCTCCGAGTGAGGTTACAGACAGGACGGGGAGTGAGGGAGAGGTACTGAACAGTAACGCCAACTCTGATGAAACATTATTCAAATATAATAATATTCTATCACTTTTATAAAATTCTGTAAATGCAACAATTATACAAATAAACTATTATAATGTTGTCCAAAATTACAATACGCCCCGGATTGCTCGGGGGCGTTAATATCACGCTTTATTGTCATGTCGATCATTCTATACAAACACAAACGGGAGAGTTGCCTCTCTCCCGTTTTCTTTATTCTTCATCTTTTTTCCGATCAAGTTTATCAAACACCAGGGTGCACAGGATCGAGGAAATGCCGCACAGCACTGCGGCGGCGACAAAGATCAGCCAGCCCGGGTGCCACAGATTCCACATAAAGCCCATGACAAGGTAGGCGGGGATGGCGATCAGGAACACGATCGAGCAAAATGCGGCGTTCAGACTATCCCAATCCACACCGCTCATGCTCTTGGACTCTATCTGCTTGGACCGCCCTGTAGAGCGGAAGCGGATGGCCTTTAAAACGCTGCTCAGAAGTGCGGCCACCACAAAGGCAAGCCAGCCCGGATGCCACAGATTCCATATAAATCCCATAAGCAAAAATGCCACGGTTGCCAACGGGAACAGCAATACGTCAATGACTTTGAAAACGTCGCCTTTCCCTACCTCTAAATCAAAATCCGCATGGATGGTTTGCTTTCCGCTCTCATCCTCTTGCATCTCCTGCTCGATCGGCTCTTGCACGTCAGTCTTGGTCGCGTCACCGCGCACCAGGGTTTCCATGTCGCACTCCAGAATATCACAGAGTCTGATGACGGTCTCCACGTCGGGGTACACCGAGTCTGTTTCCCAGCGCGAAATGGTCTGGCGCGAGACGTACATGCGCTCGGCAAGCTCCTCTTGAGTGATCCCCTTTTTCTTTCTCAGATATCCGATATTTGATCCAAAGCTCATACTTATCTCCTTATCGTTTGATGTCTATATCTTACATCAAACCCCGCTAACAGTCCACCACACGCGCTGTTTTTTTGCAACACGGCGTGTTACATTTGCGATTTTTGGGTGCAATTTTGATATTTTACGCCTCGGCTACAGGGTTTCCCTCCATCCGGCAGCCCGGAAGGCCCCTTCATACGGGAGGCTTGGTTTCGTGCAATGCATCCCCGAGCGCTCGAAGGTATCATACGAAGGGAAACCGGCACGAGGTGGCGCAGCCAGACTGCACGTGCGCAGCAGATGTATAATTGATATTTAAAAAAACTCCTTATTTCTTTTTGGGATAAGGCTTTTTTTGCTCATAGCCCTTTTTTTGATCGTGTTTGTATTTCTTCTCCGGATCAAAAGACTTTTTCTGCTCAAAGCGCGGCTTTTGCGCTGTAGCGGGGTCACGGAAATATTCGTAAAGCGTACACGGCAGCATGCCGTTATACAGACGGTGGGTCTTGTCGGCCACGCGACCGAACTGCCGCTCAAACTCGGGGTACGAGGTGATAATATAGACGTGCCACGGATAGAGATCGGCAAAGGTCTTGCCCATGTCGCGGTACAGCGCGGCTACCTCGGCCTCGTCCATCATGCGCTCGCCGTAGGGCGGGTTACAAACCACCGTTCCCTTTCGATCCTCGCGCTTGATCTTGCGCGCATCGGCATGGAAAATATTGAGGTATTCCTCCACGCCTGCACGGGTGGCGTTTTCGTAGGTCACGTCCAACATGTCCTCGTCGATATCCGACGCCCATGCTTCGAAGTTACTGTCACGGATGATCAGATCCTGCGCCTCGTCTGCCGCATCGCGCCATGCCCGCTCGGGAATGCATGCGAAATCCTCACCCGCAAAGCGTCTGCCAAGTCCGGGCGCGCGGCGCGTGGCGATCATGGCCGCCTCAATGGCGATCGTGCCCGAGCCGCAGAAGGGATCCCAAAACAGAATGTCGTCCGAGGGTCTTGCGGTATATGCGATGGAGGCCGCCAGCGTTTCGCGCAGAGGGGCGACACCCGCCGCGGGACGGTAGCCGCGCTTATGGAGTGCTACCCCCGAGGTATCCAGCATCAGGGCAACCACGTCCTTGAAAAGGAAGAATTCGATCTGATATTTTGCGCCGTCCTCGGTAAACCAGCGGATGCCGTATGCACCCGAAAGCCTGTCCACGACCGCCTTTTTGATAATGCTCTGGCAATCGGGTATCGAAAACAGCTTGCTCTTGATGCAATGCCCCTTGACGGGAAAAGCGTCCGACGAGCCGATATATTCCTCCCACGGCAGAGCCTTGACGCCCTCGAACAGCATGTCGTAGGTGGTAGCGGGAAATTCCCCCACCTTGATCATGACTCTCTCGGCACAGCGCAAGAACATATTGGCTCGCGCGATATCGGCAGGAGATCCTTCAAATGTCACTCTGCCATCCATGGTGTGCACTCTCTCAAGACCCAATGCATCTATTTCTTCTCCGAGCTTCTTCTCCAGCCCGAACATACAGGTTGCTACTAAAATCATACGTGTCCTCCCACGCTACTTCTGTTATACTTATTATACATAAAAACGTCGCTCGGGTCAAGTATCTCTTTATCATACTTTCTTCACACAAACATCAATTTTTTTCAATTTTTATTGCTTGATACTGACACATTTGGGTGATATACTATCTATGATAAAAAGGAAAAGGAGGCGTTTATGATCAAACGGATCCTGAGTCTTGGCCTTTGCACCTTGGTCTGCATCGCGTTGGCGGCATGCAATCAAGGCAAGGACGAGCAGCCGGAAGGGTCGGGGCTGGAAACCGCCCCTGATGGCACAGTTATTTATACAGACAGCAACGGAAATCAATATAACGTGACCTTTGACGACGGCAAGGAAACCGCCACCGAGATCGAGTTCCCTGCCGTTGACTTTGCGCAAGAGGTGGTTGCGGGCAGCTATGACGGCGAATATGACGCCGCTGTGATTCTGGATGGATATACGGCAAGTGCAAGCGGTCGCGGCGTGCAGGTGGATGGCAACACCGTGACCTTTACCACACAGGGGACGTATCTGATCACGGGAGATCTGACCGGTCAGCTGGTGGTGGATACCCCTGATGCAGAAAAGGTCAAGCTGATCTTAAACGGCGTTTCGGTTATTTGCACCGACGGCCCTGCCCTGCAGGTCAACGCGGCACAGAAAAAGGTGGTTCTGTATTCGGCTGCGGGTTCTGTGAATCTGTTTGCCGACGGCACGGATTACTATACCGAGACCGAGGACGGATCGTCAAGCGGCTTGCCAAACGCCTGCATCTGGTCTGACGAGGATCTGAAATTTGACGGCGAGGGCAGCATTTATATCACGGGAAACTGCGACAAGGGAATCAATACCAAGGACGACCTTGAAATTTGCGGCGGTCACGTATACGTCAGCGCGGTCGGCACAGGCGTGCGCGGTAACGACAGCATCAGCGTCAGCGGCGGGTATCTGCACGTCAGCTCAAGTGCGGGCGACGGCATCAAAACCTCCAACGCCAACGAGGGTAAGGGTAGCTTTACATTCAGCGGCGGTGAGATCTATATCGATTGCTTTGGCGACGGCATCAGCTCCGCGGCGGACTTGACTGTTTCGGACGGCACGGTTGTCATTCGCACCGAGGGCACGGTGGACGCTTCGGCATCCTCACAAAGCACCTCTTATTGGGGTGGTGGAAGACCCGGTGGCGGTGGCCCGGGCGGCATGCAGGAGGGAAATTCCAACAAATCCTCCACCAGCGCCAAGGGTCTGAAGGCTGTGGGGTTGATCTGTATCACGGGCGGCAACGTCACGGTGGATTGCACCGATGACGCCATCCATTCGGACAGCGCAGTACAGATCGGCAACGGAAATCTGTATCTGAGTGCCTCGGATGACGGCATTCACGGCGAGGAATCGGTGCTCATAGGCGGCGGCACGATCGAGATCGCCAAGAGCTATGAGGGTATCGAGGCTGTGGAGATCACGGTCAACGGCGGCACCATTCGTCTGACGGCGTCCGACGACGGCTTTAACGCCTGCGGCGGCGTGAGCATGATGGGTGGCGGATTTGGCCCGGGTAAATCCTCGGACAGCACCTCCTCTTCCTCGGATGAAACTCCCCTGCTCACCTTCAACGGCGGCTACACGGTGGTCAACGCCGGCGGAGACGGCATTGATTCCAACGGATGTATCGTCATGACGGGCGGCACGGTCATCGTCTTTGGCCCGACAGACAACGGCAACGGACCGATCGACCACGGTGACAACCGTTCCGATCTGCTCACCGTTTCGGGTGGCACGCTGTTGGCCATCGGTTCTTCGGGCATGGCGGACACTGCGGTGGGTCAGAACCGTGCCGTGATCGCATTCATGACCCGCGCATCCTTTGGCGCCGATACCACCATGGCCGTTCTGGACAAGGATGGCAACGTGGTATTTGCATTCTGCGCCCCCAAGGCGTTTGCATCCGTGGTGCTTTCCACGGGCGATCTGGTTGCGGGCGAGAGCTATACCGTGGTTTACGACGGCACGCTGAGCGGCACGTTGCAGGACGGCATCCTGCAGGCGGGCGGCACTATGACCGATTACACCGAGCTTGGGGAAATACAAGCTGAATAAAAAATCAAGGGCTTTCTCAAATTGAGAAAGCCCTTTTCAGGTCTTATTCATAAATCAAATACGGCTTGATCCGCTCTCTGAACTGCTCACAGCGAGCGCTCGCCTTGGCAAGCAGGGTGGCGGGTTCAAAATCAGACGAGAGGGCTTCCGTGCCAAAGCGCAGTCTCAGGCCGCGAGGGTCGGCGGTGAACTCGGGATAGCGGCGAATGGCGTCGTACAGATAAAGCAGTACGGCGAAGGGCGAATACGCTTCCCTGTCCGTAATATGCAGCTCCACGCCGCCGCACAGCTCGCCCGCATGCTTGTTGAACGCGGGGGTGAAATGCGCCGCGCGGAAGATCACACCGGGCAAATGCAGCGCGTTCATCTGATCGGCCAAGGCAAAGGCGTCTATAAAGGGCGCGCCGATCATATCAAACGGCCTTGTCGTGCCGCGGCCCTCCGAGACGTTGGTGGCCTCGTAAATGCCGGTGGCAATATAGTTGATGGCGCAAGTCACCGACGGAATATTGGGCGAGGGGTTGACAAACAAGAGGTCGGTCTGATCTGCGTACATATACCGTTTCCAGCCCACGCACTCAACGATCTGCAGCTCACAGCCAATTCCCTTCTCGGCGTTGACGTAGCGGGCATATTCGCCCACGGTCATGCCGTATCTGGTGGGAATGGCAAATTCACCGATAAACGAGGAAAATTGCTCGTCCAGCACCTCGCCCTCGATGCGGACGCCGCCGATGGGGTTGGGTCTGTCCAGCACGATGACCGGAATGTGCACACGCACCGCGGCGCGCATGACCTGCGTGAGATTACAAAGATAGGTATAGTAGCGTGCTCCCACGTCCTGAATGTCGTATACCACGGCGTCCACGCCGGATAAAATCTCGTCAAGTCTGGGGTGTCCCTTGGAATTCAGATTATACACGCAGACGCCGAAGATCGGGTCGGGCGTGTCCTGCTCGCTCTGATATCTGCCGTCCTGCAGATTGGAGCATATACCGTGCTCGGGGGCAAACAGCACCGCAAGTGTCCCCATATCGCGCAAGATCTTCCACGTGGGAGTAGCCGTGCGGTCCACGCCCGAAGCGGCGGTCAGGAGTGCGACCTTTTTGTCGCCAATGGCGGCGGCAAGTGCATCGCGGCGGTCAATGCCGCACAAAACGTGATATTTTTCCATATTCATCACCTCTCATGGACTCATTATACCACATATCCCCTTTTTGTGCAAGCGGCATACAAGCCTTTCTCGGCTCATAAGATGTAATATCGTAAAAAACAAGGGGGCACAATATGGAAAAGAGGCTGAGTCGGACGGGGCGATTTTTTTATAACTCGCTTTTGATGGTGGCCGTGACGTTGATCATGCGCGCCATCGGCGTTGGCTTTAACGCTTACGTGGCGGGCAAGGCAGGGGCGCAGACCATGGGACTTTATTCCCTGCTCTCGGGCGTTTATACCTTTGCCGTAACGCTGGCCTGCTCGGGCATTCACCTTGGCACAACACGCACGGTGGCTGACGCACTTGGCAAGGGAGACACGGCGCTGGCGCGGAAATTCGCAGGGCGAGCGCTGGCACTTTCTCTGCTGTTCGGTGTATCTTCCTGCATTTTGCTGTTCTTTGGCGCGCCCTATGCGGGGACGCATTGGTTAAAGGATGCGCGTACCGTGATTCCGCTTCGTATTCTGGCGCTTTCCCTGCCCGCCGTAGCGGTATGCTCCTGCCTGAACGGCTATTTTACCGCGGTGCGGCGCGTTTGGAAAAATGCGGCTGTGCAGATCTCCTCGCAAGCCATCCGCATTTTGGGCACGGCGGCGTTTCTGTCCCTGCTTTTGCCGCGCGGTGTGGCATACGCCTGCATTGCGCTGGTGCTGGGCACGCTGATCACACAGATCTTTGAGCTGATCTTTTCGGTCTTGCTCTATCTGACCGATCGACTGCAGCAAGACACTCGGGAAAGGTGTACGCAGAGCGGCGTGGCAAAGACCATTTTAGGCATTACCCTGCCCGTGGCATTCAGTTCGTATGCGCGGTCGGGGCTGATCACACTGCAGCACATTCTGATCCCGCGCGGACTTGCGAACAGCGGCGCTTCTTGGGAGTCGGCACTTGCCTCTTACGGTATTCTTCACAGCATGGTCATGCCGGTGGTGCTGTTTCCCTCGGCCTTTATTTCCTCGTTTGCGGGACTTCTGATCCCCGAGGTAGCAGAGGCTAAGGTGCAGGACGACCCTGAGCGTGTGCGGCGCGTCTCACGACGTATTTTCGGCATTTCCATGATGTTTTCGGTGGGTGTGGCGGGCGTCATGCTGTGCTTTTCACACGGGCTGGGGCTGGCTATCTATGACAGTTTGCAGGCCGGCAGCATGATCGCGGCACTCGCGCCGCTCATTCCCGTGATGTACGTGGACAGCGCGGTGGATGCGGTACTCAAGGGGATGGGACAGCAGGTATACAGCATGAACGTCAATATCATCGACGCCTTGACCTCGGTAATCCTTGTGATCATCCTTGTGCCGAAATTCGGCGTGAACGGCTACATTTTCACCATTTATTTTACCGAGATCCTCAATACCACGCTCAGCCTTGCGCGCATGATCGCCATCACCAAGCCGAGGCTGCGTATTCTCGGGCACGTATTCGGGCCGATTTTGTGTATTGCGGGGGCAACCGCGGCGGTACGTCTACTTTGTGAACGGCTCTCTCTTGGTCATAGCGTGGGTGTGCTGATCGGGCAGATCGTGCTGACGGCGTTGCTTTATATCGGGCTTCTGATAGTGACAAGATGTGTCAGCCGCGACGAATGGGAGATACTGCACGCGATTTTCGGAAAGAAACGTGCCAAAACGCCCCTGCCCGCACAAATTCCTGCGCATAAACCATGAGTTGATTGACAAACCTTATCTTGTCTGTTATAATCAAATCATCACGCGAGAGCGTGAAATTCATGCCGTGGGAAACCAAGGCAAAAAGAAAGGAGGCGGAGTTATGACCAACTCGACTAAAATCGGATGCTGTGACTCGCGCCTTTCGGGTTGGCGCGGTTGATTGATTACGTAAAAGGTTGCCCACTCTTCTTTTTATGTAAATGAATCATGACACATCCATCCCCCACGGGGCAAGCCCCATAAAGGCTTGCCCCAAGGGGCGTTTTTGCGACTTTCATAAGAAGGAGATGGATTGAACAATGATAGTGCTGGAACAGCTCGGCGCACGCATTGCGCAATTGCGTCGGGACAAGGGGCTGACACAGGAAATGCTTGCCGAAAAGATGGGGGTCTCCCCTCAAGCCGTCTCCAAATGGGAGCGTGGCTTGGCTTTTCCAAATCCCGTATGGCTGGATGAGCTTGCAGACATACTGGGAACAAGTATAGACAGCCTTCTGACAGGCAAACCGCAAAATGAAAAGGACTGACGAAAATTCGTCGGTCCTTTTTGTGTCTATATTCCCGATGGAAAATAACAACGTCTGCTTTCTATGAATGATATTCTTTGCTTGCGCAAAGAGTGATATTATTTCCTTCGCAATCGTGATATTGAAGCCTTATGGCTTCAGTGATATTTTATTCGCCTGTTAAACTCGCGCAGCGAATAACACTTGGCGTAGCCAAATATCACTGCGAAGCAATAGAACTCGCCAAAGGCGAATAAAACTGCCCAACTTCCTTATGAGAAGTTGGGCAAATCAGTCCTTTTTATTATTCATCCAGATATCTGCACGCGGTCATGGCGGCAACTGCGCCGTCACCGCAAGCGGTGGTGATCTGTCGGATATTCTTGGTGCGGCAGTCGCCTGCAACAAACACACCGGGAGTTTTTGTCAGGCAGTCCTCGCCCGACACGATATATCCTCTTTGGTCTATATCGGCCACGGGAGCAAACGCGTCGTTGACCGGCACCTGGCCGATGGCGACAAACACGCCGTCCACGTCAAGTCTGATCTTAGTTCCCTTCTGATCCAGGATCAGCCCGGTCAGCTCGTCCGAGCCAAGGAATTTCTCAACAGTTGCGCCGTAGATATAGTCCACGTTCTCTCTCTTGGCTAAGAGAGACACCAGCTTGCCCTCACCCGTCAGAAAATCAAGGTTTTGTACGATGGTGACCTTTTTGCAAACGTCGGACAGCAGTACAGCCTCCTGCAAAGCCGAGTTACCGCCACCAATGACGGCAACCGTCTTGCCTGCATAGAACGCGCCGTCACAAACGGCACAGAACGAAATGCCGTTGCCGATAAATCTTTCCTCGTCCTCAAGGCCTAACATGCGGTGGCGCGAGCCGGTTGCGATAATCACCGCACCGCACTCATATTCCGCACCCGAGTCACCCACAACCGTTTTGGTCTTGCCATTGTCGCGGATCTCGACCGCCTCGTCCAGCTCGACCGTCACGCCCTGAGAGAGCACCTGCTCGATCAGCTTATCCGCAAACTCGTTGCCACTCATTTGCATAAAGCCGGGGTAATTTTCTATCTTGGGAGAAAACACGATCTGGCCGCCAAAGCTTTCCTTCTCCAGCAGCAAAACAGAGCGATCTGCCCTTGCGGCATACAGGGCCGCGGTCATTCCCGCGGGCCCTGCGCCGATTACAACAATATCATACATGTTCGTAATCCTTGTGTGTTAAATTAAGCGTTTACGGTTTCTTCGATATACTTGCGAATGTTGGAAACGTTGACGACCTTTTCAAAGCTGCCGTCCTCGTGAACTGCTACCAGCGTGGGAGCCTGCTTGATCTCGTAAGCCTTGACCAGATCTGCGTTGTCCTCGGCATACAGCTTTTCGTATGCAAGTCCTGCCTTATCCAGGAAGGTGCAAGCCATCTTGCAGTTGGGGCAGGTCTTGGTTGCGAACAGGATCAGCTGGCTCTGTGCAGCTGCCTCGCAGGTGCACTCCTCTGCCACGGCGGGCTCTTCCTTGACAAGTCTGCCCTTAAAGTTGTCCATGCTCTTCTTGATGTCGTACTCGGTACGCTTCTCAAACTCAGCAGCCTTACCGTCATTCCAATTCTTAACGGGACGGTAGTAACCGGTGATACGGCTGTAAACCTCGGTAACGGCACCGCACTCGGGGCAGGTATACTGCTCGCCTGCGATATAGCCGTGGGTGCGGCATACGGAATAGGTGGGAGACATGGTGTAGTAAGGAAGCTTGTAGTTCACTGCGATCTTCTTGACAAGGGCTGCGGCGGCCTTCCAGGAGGGCAGCTTTTCGCCAAGGAATGCATGGAACACAGTACCCGAGGTATAGCGGGTCTGCAGCTCATCCTGAATATCCAGAGCCTCAAAGATGTCGGTGGTGTAGTCAACCGGCAGGTGAGAGGAGTTGGTGTAGTAAGGGGTTTCGCCCTTCTCGGTAGCGGTCTTGATGCCGGGGTAACGCTCCACGTCATGCTTGGCAAGGCGGAAGGAGGTGGACTCGGCAGGTGTAGCCTCGAGGTTGTACAGGTCGCCGTACTCCTCCTGGTAGTCGGAAAGACGCTCTCTCATGTGATCCAGCACCTGCTTGGTGAATTCCTGGGTTTCCTTATGCGTCATGTCCTTGCCGATCCAGCGGGCATTGAGGCCTGCCTCGTTCATGCCGACCAGACCAATGGTCGAGAAGTGGTTATTGAAGGTGCCAAGGTAACGCTTGGTGTAGGGGTACAGACCCTCATCAAGCAGCTTGGTGATAACGGTTCTCTTGATCTTGAGCGACCTTGCAGAGATGCCCATGATGCGGTCAAGTCTCTTGTAGAAATCCTCTTCATCCTTTGCAAGGAATGCGATTCTGGGCATGTTGATGGTCACGACGCCGATAGAGCCGGTGGACTCACCCGAGCCAAAGAAGCCGCCGGACTTCTTACGCAGCTCACGCAGATCAAGACGCAGTCTGCAGCACATGGAACGCACGTCGCTGGGTTCCATGTCGCTGTTGATGTAGTTGGAGAAATAGGGAGTGCCGTACTTTGCGGTCATTTCGAACAGGAGTCTGTTGTTCTCGGTCTCGGACCAGTCAAAGTTAGAGGTGATGGAGTAGGTGGGGATGGGATACTG
>JAZULL010000110.1:0-10200 GCA_045603085.1 Eubacteriales bacterium
TTGAATTCGTCGCTACCCATTATCACCGCGCAGGTATCCTGACAGCAAAATCCGAGATATGTGTGGAAGATCGCGGTCAGCCCAGCCGCAGAAATCGACTCCTCGATCTGCTCACGCGTGAGCGATAGCGCGGTCTTTCCGCCCAAAACGTATGCCTTGCGGCAGCCAAGACGAATGACCTCGTCAGCAACCGTCGAAATGATCCCGCTGCCCTGAAGATAGCGCCCGCAGCCGATGCGGAAGCTGTTTTCCTTGATGCTGTATTTGGTAGCCATCAGCATTCACCCCGCGCCGCGCTGACGAATTTGCGAGCACGCTCCGTGATCTCGTCAAATTTTCCGCTCTTGATGAGCGCCTTATTGGCAATTCCCGTCGCGACACCCACTCCGACCGCGCCCATCTTGAGCGTCTCGGCAATATTTGACACGTCAATGCCGCCGACCGCGAGGAATTTTATATGCGAAAGCGGTGCCACAAGCGCCTTGAGATAGGTGGGCTTGACCTCGCCGTTCGGGAAGAGCTTGACAAAATCCGCACCGCAGCGGTTCGCAAGCGTCGCCTCGGAAGGAGTCAGTGCCCCGGGGATCGAAACAAGTCCGAGCTCGACGGTTTTCTTGATTATATCGGGATTCGTGTCGGGCGAGATGATGAACCTGCCGCCCGCCTTCATCGTCAGCTCGACCTGGCTCTCCTTGAGAACCGTGCCCGCGCCGATCAGCATATCGGGGAAATCAACGCAAAGTCGCGCGATATGCTCCGCCGTCTGCTCGTCCGTGATCTTGCCGAGGCTGTCATAAGTAACCTCACAACAGCGAATCCCACCCTCGCGCATAGCCGCAACGGTGTTTTTCAGCTCGTCATAACTGAACCCGCGAAGTATCACAATTATCTTTTCGTCTTCGATCGTCTTGATTATCTCTTGTCTGCCCATAACTTTCTCCTGCCTGAAAACAAAATCTATAATTAATTATAGCATAAAATCCACCGCGAAGCAAGAGAAAACCCAAAAGACAATCCGCCGCAAAGAAAAATTCAAGTAATTTTACAAAATAATGTAGACAACCGCACAATTTCGTGATATAATATATAGGTACGAAAAAACGGGGTGTGTGCGCAAATGTTTCGACTTCGCCGAAACGGTAGCGCGCGACGTTTGGGAGCATGCAGGCAGTTTCCTGCCGTGAGTTTTCTAAAACGCTGAAAACCCTTGAAAACACTCACTTTTTCGGGTGTTTGCCTTTTCAAAAAAACACCGACAAAATGTTTTGACCACAGATTTGACCACTTACGGAAAATGACCTAAAAATCGAATATTTTTCACACTTCGGGGTGTGGCGCAGTTGGTAGCGCGCGACGTTTGGGACGTCGATGCCGCAGGTTCGAATCCTGTCACTCCGACCAAACCTTACTAATTCGAACGTTCGAAATTCTAAACGAATTGTGAACGGGTTAGTAAGGTTTTTCTTTTTGTTAGTGCTTAATTCTTTTTATCATTTACTTGTTATGGCGGTTTGGATCAAATTGTTTAGATATTCTTTTATATGAACAAAAATATGTAAAGCCCAAGATCAATCACTTGACCTTGGGCTTGGTTTTAGTTGTACGTAACATCCACAATACAGAGTGCTATAATTTATCGCATTTTCCTCATAAGTACTGCTTATTATCGGAAAATATTACAGTTATTAAACACAGGGAACTATATACTATTAATCAACATGAAATTAAGAAGCTAAATATAAATCAATACTTGGGGTACAAAACTGACAACTATCAATCACATGCGCAACAGTCATCGTTATCAACTAAAATACAACTGTTCGAAGTGTTCGTTAGTTAATTGCATTTTGTCATCAATTAGTTTTTTTAGTTTTTTCTTCGGAACAGGTAGTGATTTTCCTATAATAAAGCCTTTAAAGTGATGGATATTTTTCTTTTTCAAAGTTTCAATTGCTTTAGTTAATGCAGGATGAAGCAAATAACAGCTTTGGGGATCAATATAAAGTTCGTCTTTTTCATGGAAATAAGTAATTTCATTAGAATTGACGAATATTTGAGTCTCATCTCCTTCATGACTTTCGTTCAAAGAGACATATCCAAGTAACCCCAAATTGTATAAAAAGGAAAATGGATGATGTGCACAACAATTAACTATGCAATCTTTGCCATCACAAGTAAACTGCTTGTCTTTATTATTCACTAGCCGACAAATTTCAATTATATCATCCGAAAAGAGAAGATTTCGGTCCAATAATTGAATAAAATCTAAAAAATGTTGGCGATCTCGCCAATAACGAGGCATGATATCCATCTTTTCTTCATAATAATTGGGAATACCTCTTTCCGGAAGTAATAATTGTGAAGCAGTAATTTCAATAATTTCCTTGACTTTTTCCTCTCGTTTCTTTTGATCTTGAATAGAACTTATCTCTTCGATTCTGTCTGACAGTGCTTTCCCGTGTTGTTGAATATCTCTTGCACGATCAAAAGAATGTCGGTATATGCTATCAAATACCGATTCAGATAGCCCTTCAACATAGGGATGGCATAATATATCCACGCCGATAAAAGCATATTCTGGATTAGTATATTTCAAATTGCTATCAAACAATTTTGAGAGATTGTTCTCGTTTTGAATAGCCTCATAAAAAATGATTTTTTGATCTGCTTTACTATAGTAAATTCGTTCGAAGATGCCAAACACTTTTGCCTTACTGTCATGAAAAATATTATCTTCACAATGAAGCGCTTCCTCCCTTACAGTGAAGAATACTTTAACCATGCCATCCAGCTTTATTTTAATCCGATACGCTGCGCTGATTAAGGCAAGTTGAAAGTATTGCCAATAATTAACATGAGCAAATAAGGGGCTATTTGTGCTGGAATTGGTTCGGGTTTTTGTTCCAGCATATGGGTCTTCATATGTTGAACAAGTGTAACAACACATCTCGGTACATTGAGTAGTGCAGAACTCCGAATTCTTATTAGGATTATTACATGTGATCGTTCTTTCTTTATATTCACACTCGGAACAATCCGTAGGAGGATCTTCTGCGTCGGGAGGAGTAATAAACTGATCGATTTTATCTAAAAACAAAGCGAATCCCGACTTCTTTTTTCCTTTGCTTTCTAATAGTATAGAGTACGCCAAGGATAAACAATCGCAAAGAGAGGAATAATCATTTTCAACAATTGTGGGCCAATTGTCCTTAACGCACCGAAGCATAATACTATCCAATGATAAGTTTATCTCGCTATTTAAAAGATCCCTAGATAGTTCAGTTAATTTTTTTGAATTAATATATGTAATCAAGCGATCTAACTGATCTTTTACCTTTGCTTTTCCTCTTGATAAATAATACTTATATGTTAATAACACATGACACACAATACAATATTCCCATAAATCGGACAATTGTTCAACAGAATAACCATGTATATGATTACATTTTATACTCGTTATAGTTTCAGTTGCCCATTTATTGTCAGCACTAGGCTTACTAACTAAAGGGATTGTGAAATATTTAGGTGATACTTTTACACGTTTAACTTGTAGTAAAAAAGTTTTACCAGCTCCTTTTATAGCGGATATACCCCATACTGAATCATCAGCTGATATTCTATCCGGAATAAATTTGCTAACTGAGCCAACTTTTGAATAAGTTTTAAAGCGTGTTTGTTCACCTGTAGCTAATTCTGCATCAGGTAACCAAATTGCTCCTCCTGTAGGCAAACTGTTTATTCCTTCTTTTCTATTAGGAGGCACCTCTTTGGATACTGTGGAGATAGTTTTAGTATTACCCGCAGGAGTTTCAAATGTAATCCTTCCTGACTTTGGAACAATTTTTTGATATTTTACATTAAAACCACTACATTCGATGCACGCAAATGCTTTTTCGTTAGTCATTTCTAACGTTTCATTAATCTTTTTAACAATCTTTAATACTCGTTCCTTTATCCTATCCTCAGTCGTTTTATTCGAATCTAATACTCTCTTTATGTAATAATCATCACAGTTTAATACAAGAACAAATGTGTAATCTTTTTTTACTTCGATAGAAGAGCAGTATCGCAAATCCTCCCAACATATAGCAGAAAAACGCTGTGAATCATTCTCGGAAGATAACTGTTCAGCGTAATACGTGGATCCAATCCGATCGCTCGTAACATCCAACTCATCTGCAAGACGTAATACACAAGCAAGTCCAAGTGAATTTATACCGTTAAAATTAAAGCTCAATTGAGGATCATTTAAACCATTTTCAGATGGCGATGTCGAGCCATCCTTAACATCACTATGTGCTCTAATGATGTGGCTAATAGCATATATATCATTTTGTGTTATTATATCTGCTTCCGAAGCTACCCTTCGTAATATACTATTGTTATTATCCCATTCGGAAAGAACAAAGTCAGCCGATTCGAGCGAGTGCGTTTCACGATGGATATTTGACGGAAGTTTTCCAGACATGGAAATATCATGAAAAAGTATAGCAATATTAAGAATTAACCATTCCTTTGTATCCAATATTGCATTTGCGAGAATAATGTCGCTAACAATTTTATAAATATTATTGCAATGTTTATTAAAATCGTGAGGCGTAAACAAAGTGTTCTCTACGATGCAAGGCTGATTTAGACGATTAGCATATGCATTAACCAATCTATCAAATAATCCCTGGTGGCTGCAACTCATAGATTTATAGCAAAGACGAGATTGATAATTGCGGTTAATATTGCTCATTTCACTGTCCTCGTTTCATAACATTATGTTGTTCTTAGACCCCTTAAAAATATCTATAGTTTTTGAGTTTATTATATCATATTTCAGACAATAAATCAAGTATTTTTATCGAATATTGTCACTCTTTATCAAATTTATTAAGTTCGAAGCACTAGTTGCCATTACCATCGTTTACCAACAACTTGGTAATAACTATTGATAATTAACCCCTGATATGTTGGGGTTGTTTCTAATACTGTCAGCAAAATCAACATCCCGATTTTTTAGCCTTTCGTTGTGTCCAGTGTAGCATAGGTCTCGCAGATGTAAACGTAAAAAAATATCACCGAAAAATGAAAATAGATATAGAACAGCCAGGTAGCAATACCTGGTTTTTTCTATATCCATAAGCAATATTTTGTTGTGTACTGAAAGCAGTCACGACCTCTCGTTGACATCTGCACACTTCACTCGGAATGAACACGATCAGCTCCCGACCTATGCTCCCCTGACCCTGCCGAAAGGCAAAATAAAAAATCAGGAGGTAGTCCAAAATGAAAAAAGTAGTTTACTCAGTTACAAGGTATCGTAAAGATGATATCGACAAGATCTCAGGTCTTGGATATATCACGGATACCGATCTCGTCATCGCTTGCATGAGCAAAGCAGGCAAGCCGTACATCCGCGTGTTCGAGGATTGCGTCAAAAATTGCCATCCTATCCCCGATAAGCAGGGCGAATACAAGGGTGCGCACTATGAAATCCGCGAAGTCCAGCTTGATACCGGTAAGGACAATTACGAGACCCGAGAGATCGAGCTTAATTACAACATCTGGTACAAATTTGTAGATTGAAATGGAGGTAAAGAACATGAAAAATCGTTTCTACATGAAGGAATTTCAATATCACGACGGTGAATGCTACGTCACCTTCAACATCGTCGATCTGAATGAACTGAAAAATGAGATCAGCGTGGCTATTACCCGCGAGGGTAAGATCAGCGTGGTCACGTATCCGCTGCTTTCCGATGAAAATGGCTACTACTTTGAGTACGGCTGTGAGTACACCAAGCTAGCCGTGGATGACTTTAAGGAGGTAGCGGAATGAGCAACAAGGATAATAAACCCATCATTGACCTCCTGGAGCTTTGGGAGGAAGTCGAAGAAATGATCCAAGAAAAACGGGCATTGGAAGGAGAAAAATCATGACACCCGCAATGTATAACGAAGTCAGAATCATCATTGGATCTTGGGGCTCATACAACGCCGGCAACGCGCTTGCGATGGGCTCCAAGCCCATTACTCTCTCGGACTATGACGACTGGGAGGAAATCGAAGAAGAACTGGAACGTCAAGGCTTTCAGCTTGACGGCATGGACGAAGAGCTGTTCATACAGGACGTTGAAAATCTGGACCTGGACGGTGAAAATACCGACTATATGAGCCCGCAACGGCTGTTTGAAACCTTGTACGAATCGGGCGTATTGCTGGATGCGGATAAGTTTGAAACCATGGAGGCTTTTATCGAAGCGCGCAGCTACAAGGATTTTGAAGCGCGAGTCAAAGACCAAGGCGAGTGCTGGGATGATGACGTTCAGATCTTCAAGGGTTATGACTGGGAAGATTACGGACGAGAGCAGTTCAACAACAGCGGTCTTTCCATTCCCGACAGCCTGATCGACTACTTTGATTTTGAGTCCTACGGCGAATCGTTTTCCTATGACGGCGTTGTTGAAAAATACAGCGGCGGCTTGATTGAAATATATTGAAACAGAAAGGGAATATGAATATGACAAACCAATATCAGATCTTGAAGAACAAACAGCAAAAGGAGTTTAACGCCTTCCCCATGGGTGCGGCATTCAGCGAAAAGCAGTTCGCGGAAATGATGGCAAAGTGGGACCTGCTCCCCACCGATACCGATAAGATCCTGCACATCGGCGGCGGTTGCTATATCCGCAAGACCGACCGTGAGGCGTTCCATGAGCTGGTGGACAGGCTTGACCGTGAAAAGAAAGAGGCCATCGCGGCTGACACGACCGGCGACGGCATCATCAAGGATATGTTCCTGTACGAGCTGGCAAACCACGAATACTGCATTACGTACGATCTGGAGGATACCTTGGATGCCCTTGCGCTGACCGTGGATGAGATCAATGCCGACCCGCGCCTGCTGCACGGATTGGAAAAGGCTTTGAAGCAGTATTTGAAGGACACCGAGAGTTATTGAGAGGTGAGATCATGAAAAATACGAAAGAGGTACAGGCCATCCTGACGGCCATCTGTTGCATTAACCAGACCAGCGAACATAAAGACAAAGACATAGCCCAAATCCTTGATTATGCTTTCCGTCGGCTCTTTGGCTCCAACACCAACCTGCTCATGCTTTGCTGCGTGGGCAGGTCGAAAGAAGAAATGATGCCCGAGATCATGCAGGTCTTGGAGCAGGACACACAGTACAAAAAATACTTGGAGGAATACACGAAATGAAGGTTCAAGAACTCTATACCATGACATTCAACGACGCTTGCGAAAAGCTATCCGAGCAGACCGACATCATCACCACCTACGAGAGTTTGAAGGACTTTGCCATCCACATGATTCAAGAGGATCATCTGTATCTGGCCATGCACATCCTAGAAGCGATCCATAGTTCTCCGGCAGACTACTACGATTACGACTACAGCATGGGGACGTTGGAGGATCCGACTCCTCTGACCTTGACCTTCGATCTCATTGATTACTGTGATGACGGGGAGGATGAAGACGATGAAGAGCTTTAAGGCAATGGCCCATATCCATTCCCTTGACGGAGCTATGGATGAAATCACTGTCTTGGACAGCCGGCAGGAGGCCGACCACGTGGTCTACATTGTGGACTACAAGGGTGTGAAATGCACCGCCATTTTCAACTGGTTCGCAAACGCTTATTACGCCGACGATAAGTACGGCATCATTAAGGAGGATTAACCATGAGTATTAAGAACGATATCCGCGATCAGATCAAGAGTGCTATCCGTCATTACGATTTTGAAGAAGCCGTCAGCGAGGCGATGGACGAAATCGACCTGGAAGAGCTGATCACCCAGAAGATCACCCAACGCATCCGTGACGTGGACATTGAGCCTTTGGTGACGAGTCTTGTCGCGGATCTGATCGACGAGCAGCTGGACGATATCGACATTGAGGGCGAGGTGCTGAGCGCCTTGCAGGAAGAATTTGAGGACTAAGGAGGTGCGACATGAAATCCTACGTTTTTTACGACGATACCGCCGATTACAAAGCATACGATGACGTGCGGGCTTACCTGTTCGATATGTACGGTGAGGATAACGGCTGGGAAACCGCCGATGACGTGCCGGATAATTGGGTCTACGACGAGATCAGCGAGCAGAACAACGCCGATTGGCGAGAACTGCTTCACGACCTCGGACGGGTGTTCAAGGAAGATTGTTACCTTCTGACCGGAACGTGCGGCAGATGGTGCGGCCCCGCGCAAGGCGGCAAGTTTATCAACAGCACCGACGATCTGCTGACCTGTATCAAGCACTTGGATAAGGTCAAGTTCTACGAACAGGACGGTCACTTCTACATCGACGGCTACCATCACGACGGCTCGGATCATTACGAGCTGAAGCGGCTGACCAAAAAGGGCTATGAATTTGCCGACCGTAATTACTTTGCCCATGACCGTCAGCTCCACACGACCATCATGCAGAATAACTTTTACTCAGCATTGCCGCGTCTGGCGAGCCGTCTATATGGAGTATGACATGAAAACTGAAACGAACAATCCGTATGGCTACAAGGTCTGCTACAAGGAAGAAGGAGCCACCAACTACACGCGCCACTTCAAGACCTACACCTACCGCCAAGCGGTCAAGGCGAAAGCCGGTTACATCCGCTTCCCGCCCAGAGCAAGGGAGGACGGACATATCCTGAACAATCCGAAATGGGTCATAATACCGATCAAGCACTCCGAGGTACGCGACGGCATCTGGCACGAGGATCCCTTTTGATAAGGGGTCTTTTTTCTTTATCCAACAATAAAAACGAAAAGGAGGACAAATACATGACGTTACATCTCACCGCAACGACAACTGAAGAAAAGGTCTTGAAAGAATATTTGGAGCAAACGGTCAGCGAAGTGCTGGCTGATAAGATCAACAACGGCGTGCCTGTCGAAAAAGATGGTAAGAAGCTGATCTCCAAAAAGACCTTGGCGGGTTTTATGGAATATGCCACCAAAGAGGCGCAAAAACAAGCCGTTAAAGGAGCCAGAAGCGCGTGTCTACACAGCGATATCGTGTTCGGCTGGGCGATCCACTATTTCGAGGAAGATAGCATCCTCGGCACACTCTACAACGAGGACGGGACGGAGTACAAGCCACCGAAGCCTACACCGAAGGTCACGCCGAAACCGTCTGTAACGGTAACTGATACGCCTACGGCCCCCGCTCCTAAATCTCAACCCAAGGCGGGGCAAATGTCCATGTTTGACCTGTTCGACGAGCCGGAAACGGAGGTGGAAGAAACTACCGTGGCTGACGAATATGGCGAGGCCGAGGTGGTATCCGACACCTACGAGGAGGCTCCTGAAAGCCCCGTAGAAGACGTGGAACCCGTAGTGGAGCAAGTGCCTGCCTTAGAGGTAAACGAGCATGAAAAGCCCTTGGTAGAGCATATAAACGGCCTTGATGTTGACACCAACACGGGCGAGATCATAGAGCCTAATGAAGCTCCCGATCCCTACGCCGATACCGAGTTGATGTACAAGCTGTATATGCTGCTCGATCAAAAAGTTGAAATTGTGAAGTGAGGTAAACGTCATGAAGATGGAAAAAATCAAGCCTATTCCCAAATATATCGTTGAAAAGATCCGCAAACGGGATGCGATCCGTTATCCCGAGCCCCACGGCAACACGCGGTTTTACTCCTATCTCACCAAGAATGACGGTGAGCTGGTCAAGGTCACCGTAGCCGTCCGTCACTGCTACATGAACTGGCACTACAAGCAGGTTGCTGTCCATGGCGTCCATTCTGACCGGTGCTTCGTCAAGGATATGTGCTTCACCTACATCGGCGGGTATAGCGTAGGCTGGTACGCCGAGGGACTGAACAGGACTCAAAAGTGGTATGAGGACGATGAGTGGGGCTGGTATTACGACTCTGGTTTTGATCCCCACGCGCCCCTCGTCAACAAGGAGTATTTGGCGAAATTCCCGGAATACCAATACTCCGCTTGGGAGCTGTACGAGGATGCGGATATTCTCAAATTTCTCCGCAATTAAAGTCGGAGGCCAAGCGGTCTTAGGAAGACAATGTCATAAATCAACTCCTTGGCTCACAGAACGACATGGCTACGATCCGACTTCAAGGACTACTTGGCGAAATTCCCGGAATACCAATACTCCGCTTGGGAGCTGTACGAGGATGCGGATATTCTCAAATTTCTCCGCAATTAAAGTCGGAGGCCAA
>JAZULL010000111.1:0-14992 GCA_045603085.1 Eubacteriales bacterium
ATAACTGCCTCATCAAAGTCACGGAATACTCGGTTTTCACCTTTCTCGCCTGCCTTATCTATGGTAAGGTAGAAGGAACCGAGGACCATATCCTGGGAGGGAACCGTTACGGCTCTACCGTCTGCAGGCTTAAGGAGGTTATTCGCAGAAAGCATAAGGAATCTCGCCTCTGCCTGTGCCTCTGCGGAAAGGGGTACGTGGATAGCCATCTGGTCGCCGTCGAAGTCGGCGTTGTACGCGGTACATACCAGAGGATGGAGTCTGAGAGCGCGGCCTTCAACAAGGATGGGCTCGAAAGCCTGAATACCAAGTCTGTGGAGAGTGGGCGCACGGTTGAGGAGAACGGGATGTTCCTTGATAACTACTTCAAGTGCGTCCCAAACTTCGGTGCTGCCGCGGTCAACTTTCTTCTTTGCGATCTTGATGTTGTTGGCAGAGCCGTTTTCAACAAGGCGCTTCATAACGAAGGGCTTGAACAGCTCAAGAGCCATCTCCTTGGGAAGACCGCACTGATAGATCTTAAGGCTGGGGCCGACAACGATAACGGAACGGCCGGAATAGTCAACACGCTTACCCAGCAGGTTCTGACGGAAACGTCCCTGCTTACCTCTGAGCATCTCGGAAAGCGACTTGAGTGCTCTGTTGGAGGGGCCGGTGACCGGCTTGCCGCGTCTGCCGTTGTCGGTCAGCGCGTCTACTGCCTCCTGCAGCATTCTCTTTTCGTTACGGATCACGATCTCGGGGGTGCGGATCTCCATCAGCTTCTTCAGACGGTTGTTACGGCTGATGACGCGACGGTAGAGCTCGTTGAGGTCGGAGGAGGCAAATCTGCCGCCGTCCAACTGCACCATGGGACGGATATCGGGAGGAATGACCGGAACTGCGTCCAGCACCATCCACTCCAGCTTATTACCGGACTTGCGGAAAGCTTCCACAACCTCCAGTCTCTTGATAATTCTGGTCTTCTTCTGACCCGAAGCGGTTACCAGCTCGGTCTTGAGCTGACGGGAAAGCTCCTCGACGTCAACGCCCTGCAGAAGCTCCTTGACAGCCTCTGCGCCCATGCCGACGCGGAAGTCGTTGCCGTACATTTCGCGGTTCTCCAGATATGCCTTCTCGGACAGTACCATACCCTTTTCCAGGGGAGTGGTACCGGGATCCAGCACAACGTTCTCCGCAAAGTACAGCACCTGCTCCAGCTGCTTGGGGGAAATATCCAGCACAAGCGCCATACGAGAAGGAATTGCCTTGAAATACCAGATGTGGGATACGGGAGCGGCCAGCTCAATGTGACCCATTCTCTCACGTCTTACCTTCTTGGTGGTAACGTCCACACCGCACTTCTCACAACGGATGACTTCCTTGCTGTGAGAATTCTTATATTTGCCGCACATACAAGCGCCGTCCTTGGTAGGACCAAAGATACGCTCGCAGAACAGACCGCCTACTTCCGCTTTGAGAGTTCTGTAGTTGATAGTCTCGGGCTTATTAACCTCGCCGTAAGACCATTCTCTGATCATTTCCGGAGATGCCAGACCAATCTTGATTGAAGAAAATTCACTATGCTCCACAGCTGTTCTCCTAACTTAACTTAATTTATATGATGGGAATTACTCTTCCCCGTCGTAGTAATCGTCGCCCTCGGATTCAAATCCGTCATAGAGCAGCTCTTCGTCCTCGATGGCCTCGCCGTCCTCGTCCTCAAGGGTGAATGCTTCACGCAGATCGCCCATCTGGAGAGTATCGTTGCCAAGTGCCTCGTCGATAGCGGCACGGTCAGCCTTGTTGGTGAAGGCAGGTCCGTCATCGTCCTGACACAGAGTGGACAGCTGGATCTCCTCGCCGTTCTGGTCGAGCACACGGATATCCAGAGCCAGAGCCTGCAGCTCCTTAACCAGCACCTTGAAGGATTCGGGAACACCCGGAGTGGGAATGTTCTGACCCTTGATGATGGCTTCGTAAGCCTTGCGGCGGCCTGCGATATCGTCCGACTTGACAGTCAGGATCTCCTGCAGGGTGTAAGCGGCACCGTATGCTTCCAGTGCCCAAACCTCCATCTCACCGAATCTCTGACCGCCGAACTGAGCCTTACCGCCCAAGGGCTGCTGAGTAACCAGCGAGTACGGACCGTTGGAACGTGCGTGGATCTTATCGTCGACCAGGTGGTGCAGCTTGAGGTAATACATGATACCTACGGTTACGGGGTTATCAAAGGGCTCACCGGTTCTGCCGTCGTACAGAACGGTTTTGCCGTCGAACAGCTTGAGTCTCTTAGCGCGGCGCATCTGTTCAATATATTCGGGATCGTTTCTCTCTGCGGGAGTGAGCAGTCTGTAATCCTTGGTGCCGTCAGCATTGACGATCTCCTCGAAGAGCTCCTTGCCCTCGGGATTCTCGCCCGCAAACAGCTCACGGGACAGTCCTGCCATGCGCAGGCATTCGCTGATGTCGCGCTCGTTTGCACCATCGAACACGGGGGTCATGATCTTCCAGCCCAGCTTCTTGGATGCGATACCCAAGTGCACCTCGAGCACCTGACCGATATTCATACGGGAAGGTACGCCCAGGGGGTTGAGCACGATATCCAGAGGAGTACCGTCGGGCAGGAAGGGCATGTCTTCGGGAGGCAGGATACGGGAAACGACACCCTTGTTACCGTGACGGCCCGCCATCTTGTCACCCACAGAGATCTTTCTCTTCTGTGCGATATAGACCTTAACGACCTTGTTAACGCCTGCGGGAAGCTCGTCGCCCTGCTCGTGAGAGAAGACGCGAACATCCACAACTACGCCGCTCTCACCGTGAGGCAGACGCAGGGAGGTATCTCTGACCTCTCTTGCCTTCTCACCGAAGATGGCGCGAAGCAGTCTTTCTTCTGCGGACAGCTCGGCCTCACCCTTGGGAGTGATCTTACCGACCAGAATCTCGCCTGCTCTGACCTCGGTACCCTTCTTGACGATACCCTCTGCGTTCAGATCCTTGAGTGCGTCGTCGCCGACGTTGGGGATCTCGCGGGTGATCTCTTCCGGACCGAGCTTGGTGTCTCTTGCTTCATGAGAGTATTCCTCAATGTGCAAGGAGGTATATACGTCGTCACGTACCAGTCTTTCATTAAGCAGAACTGCGTCCTCGTAGTTATAACCTTCCCAGGTCATAAAGCCGATCAGCGCGTTCTTACCCAGAGAAATCTCACCGTTGCAGGTTGCGGGACCGTCGGCGATTACCTGACCGGCCTCGACCAGCTGACCCTTGTCAACCAGAGGTCTCTGGTTAAAGCAAGTGCCCTGGTTGGTACGCTTGAACTTGGAAAGCGTGTAAACGTCCTTGATGCCCTCATCGGTCACAATGACGATCTTATCAGCCTCAACGCGCTCAACACGACCTGCGTTTTTGGCTACGACAACGACACCGGAGTCAACCGCTGCCTTGTACTCCATACCGGTACCGACGATGGGGCTGTCGGTAACCATCAGCGGCACTGCCTGCTTCTGCATGTTGGAGCCCATGAGTGCACGGGAGTTGTCGTCGTTCTCCAGGAAGGGGATCATAGCGGTTGCTACGGACACCACCATCTTAGGAGATACGTCCATATAGTCGATCTTGGAAACGTCAATTTCCAGAATCTCGGTCTTGTCACGAGCGGTGACCTTCTTATTAATGAAGTGGCTGTTTTCATCCAGCGGCTCGTTTGCCTGCGCGATGATGTAGTTATCCTCAACGTCCGCAGTCATGTATTCCACCTCGTCGGTGACGATGTGCTCAACCGTGCCGTCCTCCTTCTGAAGGTGAACGACCTTGCGGTAAGGAGCCTCGATGAAGCCGTAGTTGCTGATGCGTGCATAGGTGGTCAGATAGGAAATCAGACCGATGTTGGGACCTTCGGGGGTCTCGATGGGACACATACGACCGTAGTGGGTGTAGTGAACGTCACGGACGTCGAAGGATGCGCGGTCACGGGATAAGCCCCGGGGGCCAAGTGCCGACAGACGGCGCTTGTGGGTCAGCTCTGCCAGGGGGTTATTCTGGTCCATGAACTGGGAAAGCTGAGAGGAACCGAAGAACTCACGGATGACGGTTGCAACGGGACGGATATTGATCAGCGCCTGAGGCGTCAGCTTCTCGTTATCCTGGGTGGTCATTCTCTCCTTGATGATCTTATCCATACGGGAGAAGCCGATGCGCAGCTGGTTCTGCAGCTGCTCGCCCACGGAACGGATGCGACGGTTGCCCAGGTGGTCGATGTCGTCCACGGTACCAACGTCGTTTGCCAGCGTGAGGATATAGTTAATGGAAGCAAAGATATCGTCCTTGGTAATGTGCTTGGGAGAAAGCTGGCCGATTCTCTCCTTAGCCATTTCCTTGATGGCATCCACGTCGCCGGAGCATGCGTCGGCAATCTCAAGCAGAACGGGCGTACATACCTTGCCGGTAATGCCGCAGTCCTCGAGATCAAATCCGAGCACGTACTTGGGCTCGATGGTGTTGTTGGACAGAAGCTTGATGACCTTGCCGTTATCCAGCTCGATCATTGCCTCGTTGACACCTGCATTCTCGGCGTCAATTGCCATATCGCGGGTCAGGACTGTGCCCTTCTCAAACAGAACCTCGCCGGTCAGGGGGCTGACAAGGTCAGCAGCCAGTCTGCGGTTCTTGAGTCTGGAGTGCAGAGCTACCTTCTTATTATACTTATAGCGACCTACGGGAGCAATATCGTATCTCTTGGGGTCAAAGAAATAGTTATTGATCAACTGCTGAGCAGACTCCACCAGCGGGGGCTCGCCGGGACGCAGCTTCTTGTAGATCTCCTTGAGTGCTTCCACGTAAGGGGTGGTGTGGTTGCGTGCGGCAAGATCCTCACTCTCATCCTTCTCAAAGGTTGCGGCAAGTCTCTCGTCCTCGCCCAGAAGCGCATAGATCTCCTCTCTGGATTCAACACCCAGAGCGCGGATGAACATGGTCATGGGCACTTTTCTGTTTTTATCGATTCTGACGTACATCACACCGTTGGCGTCAGTCTCGTATTCCAGCCATGCGCCACGGTAAGGGATGACGGTAGCGGCATAGGTGCGCTTACCGGTCTTGTCAATGTCAAAGGAGTAGTACATACCGGGAGAACGGATGATCTGAGAAACGATCACGCGCTCTGCACCGTTGATGACGAAGGTACCGGTTTCGGTCATCAAGGGGAAGTCGCCCATATAAATATCGGTCTGCTTCACCTCACCGGTCTGCTTGTTGGTCAGACGAACATTGACCTTAAGCGGTGCGGCATAGTTAACGTCGCGCTCCTTGCACTCTTCCACGGGATACTTGGGCTTGGAATCCAGCGAGAAGGATACAAATTCAATGGAAAGGTTACCGGAGTAGTCGGTGATGGGAGATACGTCACGAAGGACCTCCATCAGACCCTCGTCCAGGAACCACTGGAACGACTTGGTCTGGATCTCGACCAGGTTGGGGAGCTCGAGATTGAAGCGGGTGTTACGCGAGAAGGACTTTCTCACGTTCTGTCCGAGCTTTTGCTCTTTCAAATTGACCATGTAATTTTCACTCCATTCAAAGTAGTTGGTAGCCGCCGGAGCAGCTATCTGTCTTTTTTGTTATCTTTTTTGCATAAATCGCAACAAAAATAACTGTGTATTTTGTCGACTTGTCAGTAAAACCCCATACTGCAAGCGATTATAATGCAGTTTACTATTATAGCAAAGCATTTTCCATTTGTCAAGAGTTTTTCGATATTTTTTGAAAAAATTTCTTATATATTTATATATCGGAACGATATCGTCCATTATGTGCAGATTTTGCACAAAAGGCGGCGCATTTTCTGTTGAATTTTTTTGCAAATTAATTTTCAAAAACCTCTTGCATTTGGGAATGTTTTATGTTATGATATTGGAGTATATGGGGTACCCTGCGTGTGCACCCTCTCAGGCACTAGTCCTTGGAGCACCACATATTGAAAATTTATATGGAGGTATACGAACTTGCCGAACATTAAGTCTGCAAAGAAGAGAGTAAAGGTTATCGAGACCAAGACTCTGAAGAACAAGGCGTTCCGCTCTGCACTCAAGACCGACATCAAGAAGTACGAAGCTGCTCTTGCATCCGGTGACGCTGAGCTGGCACAGGCTACCTACAAGGCAGCTGTTAAGAAGATCGACGTAGCAGCTTCCAAGGGCATCATTCACAAGAATGCTGCTGCTCACAAGAAGAGCCAGTTCACCAAGGCACTCAACAATCTGTAATTCCTGCTCTTGCGGATTAACCCACCGCGAAGCACAAATAAATGACCGCGTACGGCAAAAGCCGTGCGCGGTCATTTATTTATAAAACTGCGCTCCAAGCGCAATATCACTCGCCCTTGGCGAATATCACTGCGGCTCTGCCGCAATATCACTGCGACTCTGTCGCAATATCACTTTGACCACGATCGCCGCGCACGGCCCCAGTATCAGCCCCACCGCGCCAAACAGGCGAAAGCAGACGTACATAGACGCCAAAGCGGCAAGCGGATGCAGCCCCAGGCTGTTCCCTACAATCCTTGGCTCGGCGATCTGCCGCACCAGCGTCACGACACCCCACAGCACCAAAAGTCCCATGCCCGTGCGCACGTCGCGCGACAAAAACGCCACCGCGCTCCAAGGCACCAGCACAGCTCCCGATCCCAGCACCGGCAGAATGTCCACCAACGCGACCAACACCGCGATCAGAACTGCATATCGCACGCCCACAATGTGCAAGCCAACCACCATTTCGGCAAGCGTCAGACAAAAGATCAACCCATACGCCCGCAGATACCCCCGCAGCGTCTGCAATACCTCACGGCACACCTGCCGCACCCGCGGGCGGGTGGCTTGCGGGAAGCATCCAAGTACCCATGCAAACAGCCGTGCACCGTCCAGCGACAGATAAAAGCAGGACAGCACAAACACCAAAAGCGACAAAAGTGCCGACGGCACACCCGTGGCGGCATTCATGGCCGCGCCCGTCAACGCCTGCCCCAGCTTTGCCAGCAGTGACGAGGTCAGCGTGTGCGCCAGCGCGTCAAGTCCGCCAAAGAAATCCGCGATGAGCGGCAGCTCCAGCAGCTTCTCTATAAATATAGGTAGAGAAATTTCTCCCTGCTCGGTGGAAAACAACCCCGCAACGGCAGACACCACCGAATCCGCATTGTCCTGCAGCCATGCATAAAACTCCACCGCCTCTCGCCACAGATAATACCCTGCCAGATATCCCGCACCGCACGCAGCACCGCCCAGCAACAGCAGCAAGGCGATTTTGCTGAATTTTTGTCCAAGCCCTGTCCATTTCGCCAACCGCTCCCCCGCGGGATGCACCAGCATGGCCACCGCCCCACCCAGCAAAAACGGCATAACGATCGAGATCCCGGAAGAGCCAAACCAATACAGTGCTGCCAGCGCAAACGCAAGGCAGATCAACCGCGCCGCCCATACGGTAACGCTCCTGTGCTCCATACCATCACCTCCTGTTTATATATATGTGTCCAAAATGCAAATTCATATTCCATGCACTTGACAGAAATCAGCCAATCTGTTACAATACTATGGTAATATATAAAGAAAGGTATGCAAATATGAGCAAAAGATACAGCAATAAGGGCTACAACGCGCGCAAGGCCGCACAAGAACAGCCCAAGACCAACAAGGCCGCACTCATCACCGCGCTGGTCACCATTTTTCTGGGTGTTTTCATCGTGATCTCGGTGGCAGTTGCCATCGGCATTGCATCGAACAGCGATAAGCCCAAGACAGAGGTCAACATGACCGAGGTACAAAACGAGATCAACTCCTTCAAGGTTTCGGACTTTGCAGAGAGCAAGCAAGAGACCGAATACGTCAAGCTGACGGTCAAGGACTACGGTGAAATCGTCATTCGCCTGCGCCCCGACGTCGCCCCCACCACGGTCAAAAACTTCCAGAAGCTGGTGAAGAACGGCCACTTCAGCGGCAAAATCTTCCACCGCGTGATCCAGAATTTCATGATCCAGGGCGGCGGCTTTGACGGCACCGGCACACAGCACAAGGTTGACACCATCAAGGGTGAATTCGAGTCCAACGGCGTACAGAACGATCTGCTCCACGTGCGCGGCGTCATTTCCATGGCAAGAACCGGCCTTGACAAAAACAGCGGCTCCAACCAGTTCTTTATCTGCGACAAGACCAGCTCTCACCTGGACGGTGACTACGCCGCATTCGGCTACGTGCTGGCCGGCATGGACGTGGTTGACGCCATCGCCGCTGTCGATACCAACGGCAACGATAAGCCTCTTGAGAACGTCATCATCGAGAGCGCAACCTTCGTAACACCTCTTAAGTAATAGAAAAAAGGAGATGCAATCGCATCTCCTTCTTTATTTCGTTCTCATTTGCTTGATCTTGTCCTCGCTTGGCGTGACGTATGCCGTCCAGTTGGTGTGATAGATCACCAGCCCCGGCTTGGCGGCGGCAGGCTTTTTGACGTGCCGCACCTGAATATAGTCCACGGCGATATTCTCACCCGTGGCCTTGGAATAAAACGCCGCGATCTCGGCCGCATCTGTAAAGTCCTCGGCGGGCGGCTCTTCCCCGTCGCACAGCATGACCACGTGCGAGCCCGGCACACCCTTGGCATGGAACCACCAGTCGCTCCGATCTGCCAGCTTGTGCGTGATATACTCGTTTTGCACGTTATTCTTGCCGCACAGCACGCGATACCCATTGGTGGTCGCAAACTGCATGACCACGGGAGCCTTGTTTTTCTTGGGCGCAGCATAGCCCTTCATGCGCGAGGCATAGCCAAAGCGGTAAAGCTCCTCGCGGATCTCGTCCAGATCGGCCTGCGTCTCGGCACGGGTCAGCGCGTCAAACACGGTATACAGATAGGCAAGCTCGGCCTCGCCCAGTTCAATTTGACGGGTCAGCTCGACCTTAGCATTGCGCAGCTTGGTGTATTTCTTATAATATTTCTGCGCGTTGGCCGCAGGGGTCAGTCGGTCATCCAGCTCAACCACACAAGTGCCGTAGGTGCCGCTCTGCTCGTCCCAGTCCTCGTAATCGGTCAGTTCGACCTGCTTATCCCCCTTTTTGATCATATACAAGTTGCCAACGATCAGATCTCCCAGCTTTTTGTAGTGCTCGGCCTGCTCGCACTCGGCAAGCTCCGCTCTCTGCGCCTCCAGCTTTTTGCGGATACGGGTCTCACCGTGGGTCAGAAGGGATAGCACGTCGGCGGCACGTTGCTTGATGCGCGACTCGCGGTCGCGCGTGGCAAAGAACACGTCAAGCAGCTTACCGGGGCTTTCAAACTCCTCGCGGGGCATGTCCGCACCGTAGTGCGTCAGCGCAACGTGGGCGTATTCGACCGGCTTTGTGCCGTCGGTAACCAGCGTAGGGCAATAATTCCCCGTGCGCACCGCACTCATGACCGAATCAAACGCCTGCCACAGCTCAGCGGCGGCGCAATACTTGATCGGCGTATCGGTAAAGTGCGTGGCGCGATAGGCCATTTCCCTTGCAACCGAAGCGGAAATGCCCATATAGCGATCTAAGATCCAGCGATCGGTTCTCTGCTCGGCATCCGCTTTTGCGTACGCAGCGGCAAAGCCCTCGGCAGTCTCGGCCACAGGATCGCACTTATTCTGCGCGGGCGGTAGCTCATAGATCATACCCGGCAGCACCTGACGCTTACTGCTGGTGGAGAAATCCACCGTCTTGAGCACGGCCACGATTTTCTTATTGTGATCGGTAAAGATCAGATTGCTGTACTTGCCCATGATCTCGGCGATCAGGTAACGCGTGCAGGCAAAACCCATTTCATCGCGCGTTTCAAGCTCCAGCTCGCACACGCGCTCAAAGCCGATCTGTCTGATGGCGGAAAGCTTTGCACCCGACAGATGCTTGCGCAGCAGCATACAGAACATGGGCGGCTGCTGGGGATTTTCTTTTTGTGTTTCGGTAAAGCCGATACGAGGGTTATTGCATCCCGCATTGATCAGCAGGCGCTTGCCTCCCTCTAAGGTGCGCATCTGCAGCACGATCTCATCTCTCTCGGGCTGCAGCACGCGCTCTATTCTGCCCCCCAGTGCCAAACGGGTGATTTCGTCCAGCACGCAGGCGAGCATACCAGCATCAAATGCCATAAGGTTTTCCTTTCAAAACGTTTTACAAAAGGCTGTTCAGATCCTTATAATTGGAGGAATCCGGCATGGGAATGACGTATTTGTAATACTCAATGCCGTACTTCTCACAAAGATCATAGACAGTTTTCAGATTGCTTCTGCGATAGGCGACCTTGCCGTCCAGCGAGCACAAATAGTAGACCTGAATCGAGGATTTCTCGACGTGCGCTCTCTGCTCGTCGGTCACGGCCATCTCCATCGCCTCTTCCCAATATACCTTCATTTCCTTGCCGAAATCCTGATTGCGCTGGCCGCTCTCATCGACAAACGGGTACATCTTCAGTCCCTTATCAAAAATGCCCACCGACGAATTTCTTTTCATCGCATGCTCGGTCATAAGGGTCATGTATTCCTTGATCTTGACCCAACCCGGACCGTAATAATACTGCATGAACTCATCCATGTGCGAATAGTACTGCTCCTCGGTCATATCGGGATCCCAGAGAAGCTTTGCAAGCAGATAAGAACGCAGTTCGGCAAACTCGCCGGATACCGACACCTGCTGTCCCTCCAGGAACACACCCTTGACGTTATGCTCGCGGTAGAACTTCACGTTATCGCACAGCACGTCAAAATTAGGAAAGAAGGTGAAATAGGTCTCTGCATTGTAGGTGTAATCCCAGATATACAGATTGTCACAGATCGCGCTCCACGCCTCGATATCCTTGCAGAAATCCTTGTTTTTACTGCAATTCGGATCGTCCAGCGGGTGGATAAAGCAGCACTCGATCGAGCAAAGACGGATGATGACGTTGTCTGCGGGACGCACCGTCTTGGGAGGGGTACGGGTGTAGCGATATGCAAGGGTATCCACGTAAACACCGGGATAATCGTCCTTGATATCGTTTGCAATGCGGTTGACAAAGGTCAGCAGCGAGCCCATCTCAGAGCCCTCGGCATCGTTGATGGCCTTGCAGTTCTCACACTGACAGCCGCCAACGCCCGCATCCGAGTCGTTCTGAGAGACCGAGATAATGGTGGCCTCGGGGTTGGCATCCAGCCATGCGCGCACGTTTGCAAGCACGGTCTGATAGACCTCCTCGTCGGTCAGGCAGGGCTGTACGTTGCCCGTATGGGTGGTGCCACCGGTCAGATAGCTGAAGGTATGTACGAATCTGCCTGCGTAGCCCACACCGCCGCCGATATCGGCCACGGGGGTGGAGTTATCATAAAAGCTGTTGTCCTTGGAGTGGTTGGCAAAGGTCTGGTTGTATCTCATATCATACCAGTAGGTGTCGCGCAGCTCAAAGGAAGGATTGTGCAGCTTATAGTAATCGCCGGGGATCTCGGCAGACGCCTGCTCCACGATCACGGTGGTATCGGCCGCAAAGAAGCGGACGCCGATAAAGTCCTCCAAGAAGCAGTACACGCCGTACATGGTGCCGCGGTCACAGCTGCCCGTGATATACAGCTTGCCGCCATCCATGAGCATGGTATAGCCGTCCAGCTCGACCTTGGCGCGCGCCTCGGTCACAGCGGGCGTGTCGCGGTCGGTCACGCCGATCACGATCTCGTGCTCCGAGGCCTTTTCCTCGATACGGAAGCCGGTAGCCTCTTCCAGATACTGCACCAGCTCATCTGCGCTGTTTCTCACA
Organism: Eubacteriales bacterium; assembly: GCA_045603085.1. Taxonomy (GTDB): domain Bacteria; phylum Bacillota; class Clostridia; order Oscillospirales; family CAG-272; genus SVQP01. The sequence goes on from JAZULL010000111.1 coordinate 11,773, forward strand.
CAGGCGGCACCGCCATCCTGTACGACCAGCGTAAACGAGGTGATATCCACACCGCCGATCTTGAGATCGTCCAACGGAATACCGTCATCCGGCTCGGTCTCGCTCTCACTCTCGCTGTCCTCGGGGGTAGTCTGCTCGTCCGAGGACTCCTCGGGCACAGGCTCGGTGTCGGACGGCTCGGTTGTGGGAGCTTGATCGGTGGGAGTTCCCTCTTGCCCCTCGGGATCGCAAGCGGCAAAGGGGAGCATCATCAGCGCCACCAGCGCGGCGCAAAGTAATCTCAGCCATACGCGATTTTTCATACTTCTGTTCTCCTTTTTTTGTTAACTCGGAAATCAGTCAAACATCAAATCGTCCACCTCTGCAAGCGATGCAAAGGTCATATCGGGTCTTTGCGCGGGCTCTGCGGCCTGTACGTCGGCAGGCTGTGTCTCACCCGTCAGAACCAGCACAGCAGTCACACCGTGCAGACGTCCCAGCGCAATGTCGGTATAAAGTCTGTCGCCGAAAATGCAAATGTCCTGCTTCTCCATTCCCGTCGCCTCGCAGATCATTTGTACGGTCTCGGCATAAGGCTTGCCGAAATAGGTGGGAGAAACACCGGTCGATGCGGTCACAAAGGCCGCGATCGCACCGCTGTCGGGGATAAAGCCGGTCTCGGTGGGACAGTTGAAATCGGGGTGGGTGGACAGATATTCCGCACCGCAACGGACAAATCGGCAGGCGTTGTCCAGCTTCTCATAGGTCAGCGTGGTATCAAAGCTGGTGACCACAATGTCGGCGCGTGTCTCACTCCCCGTCAGCATGGGAATGCCGGACTTGCCGAAATGCTCGACCAGCTCGGGTGTGCCCACCAGATAGACGCTCTTGCCGGGGCGGTGACGCTTGAGAAATTCCAACGTGACGTCGCCCGAGGTCATGATCTCGTCCTCGCGGGGCGAAAATCCCAGGCGCGACAGCTTGCCCATATAAAACTCGGTGGTGTGAGAGGCGTTATTGGTAAAGAACAGCACGCGATATCCATTCGCGCGTAGGTGATCGATAAAACGAATGGCAAAATCAAAGACCTGATTGCCAAGATAAACGGTGCCGTCCATGTCAAACACAAACAGCTTTTTGGATTTCAAAACGTCCTTTTGTGTGTTCATTTCCCCGCTCCTTGGGTGTTTTTTCATTTCATTATAACATACACTTGATTTTTTTGCAATATCATGATATACTGTATTAGAATATTATTTGCAAATGAGGTTTCATCATGCAAGACAATAAACTGCAAAACAAAGTTGTCGTCGGCATTGACGTTGGCGGCTCTACTACAAAGATCGTGGGCTTTCGCCGCGGCGCGGACAGCAGCGAGACGCTGATCGCCCCCCTGTTCGTGCAGGCGACCGACCCCATTACGTCGATATACGGCGCTTTCGGGCGCTTTACCATGGAAAACGGACTCTCCCTTGATGACGTTGACAAAGTCATGATGACGGGCGGCGGCTCTTCCTTCCGCTCCCAGCCCATCTATTCTCTGCCCTGCAACAACGTCTCGGAATTCGAGTGCATTGGCTTGGGGGGCTTATATCTGTCGGGTCTGGACGAGGCCATCGTGGTCAGCATGGGCACGGGTACGGCGCTCATCCACTCCAAAAAGGTGGACGGCGCGACGCAGATCAAGTACCTTGGCGGTACGGGCGTCGGCGGCGGAACGCTACTGGGTCTGACGCAGAAGCTGACCGGTGTAAATACCGTGGAGCACATAGAGGAGCTTTGCGCACAGGGTGACATTTCCAAGATCGACCTGCGCATCAGCGACATTTCCAAGAACCGTACTTATGAAAATATGAAGGACAACCTGACCGTTTCCAACTTCGGCAAGGTCAGCGATATTGCCACCCCAGAGGATCTTGCACTGGGCGTGGCCAATATGGTGGCCGAGACCATTGCCATGGTGGCGGTGTTTGCGGCCCGTGGATGCGGCGTCAAGGACGTGGTGCTGACCGGCAATCTTTCCACCATCGCGCCCATCAAAAAGACGTTTGAGGGTCTGGATCAGTTCGGCGTCAACTTCATCATCCCCGAAAACGCGCAGTTCGGCACCGTCATCGGCGCCGCCCTACACGACAGTCATAAGTGTATCTGAAATACGCATAGTAAAGCCGCGGCGTGTGCCGCGGCTTTTTCACGTCTTGCAAGGCCGCCACCACACGGATACGCACAACAGTATGAAAGTTTTTGCGTCGCTTTTTGAAAAAAGCGACGCGAAAACTTTCATACTGTGCTTATCATAATCTTGTGCTCGACCTCTTGACATTTCTCTTTCCCTCATGCTATAATAAATAGTTGATATAATGAACTCATCCCGAAAGGAATTTTAAATTATGCAATGGACATCCTTAAATGATCTGAGAGAAAAGTATCTGTCCTTCTTTGAATCCAAGGGACACCTGCGCCTTCCCTCTTATCCCCTCGTTCCCATTAACGACAAATCCCTGCTCCTGATCAACTCGGGCATGGCTCCTATGAAGAAATTCTTTACCGGCGAGGAAATTCCTCCCCGCAACCGCGTGACCACCTGCCAGAAGTGCATTCGTACTCCTGACCTTGAGCGCGTTGGCCACACCGCACGCCACGGCACCTTCTTTGAAATGCTGGGCAACTTCTCGTTTGGCGACTACTTCAAGAACGAGGCCATTCCGTGGGCTTGGGAATTTTTGACCTCCCCCGAGTGGCTGGACATCCCCGAAGAGCTGCTCTGGCCCTCCGTTTACGAGCACGACGAGGAGGCTTACGAGCTTTGGAACAAGGTGATCGGCGTTCCCGCTGAGCGCATTACCCGCCTTGGCAAGGCCGACAACTTCTGGGAGCACGGCTCCGGCCCCTGCGGCCCCTGCTCCGAGATCTACTTTGACCGTGGCATCGAGCACGGCTGTGGTGATCCCAACTGCCGTCCCGGCTGTGATTGCGACCGCTTCATGGAGATCTGGAACAACGTATTCTCCCAGTTTGACAACGACGGCAACGGCAACTACACCGAGCTCAAGTCCAAGAACATCGACACCGGTATGGGTCTGGAGCGTCTGGCATGCGACATGCAGGGTGCTGACAACATGTTCTTGGTTGACACCAACCGCCGCATCCTTGACACCGTGTGCACCATCGCAGGCAAGACCTACGGCGCTGACGCCAAGGACGACATTTCCATCCGCGTTTGCACCGACCACATCAAGAG
>JAZULL010000112.1:0-5169 GCA_045603085.1 Eubacteriales bacterium
AATTGCTGAGATCAACAAGGAGATTCAAAGCGGTGCTTTCTCTGTTTCGGCAGATCTCGTCTACAAGCTCGAAGAGCTTTCGGTCGCACTTGATAATCATAAAGGCAAAAAAGTTTACGGTTATCTCTCAAAGAAAAACAAAGATCTGGTGGATGAGATCGTGAAAATGGTTGCCCAGGACGAGAAGATTACCGAACTCTATGACCTTTGGTATAAACTTCAATGTGAAAATTATCGTAACTATACCGATCAGATGCCAAAAAAGATACCGCTGGAAACAAATAAAGAATTCAAGTCTCTGCGGAACTTTGTGGTCAAGTCTGCCTCTGAAATGCTTACGGATATTCCCGAACCGAGTGAGTTTGATGACGATTATATCTGGCACAGAAAGTATGGTGACAACGAAACTGTTCTGCGGTTCAAGGCAGAGGACGGTAACGCTCACGCGCAGTATCTCTATGCCCGTAGGCTTCTCGAAGATGATGATACCGAAGAAGCCGAGCATTGGCTGAAGCAGTCGGCAACAAAGGGAAATCATCTTGCTATGTATATGCTTTATAAATGCTATCGTGACGGCAAGATAGAGGATCGTGAGGGAGAGAAAATGAGATATCTGCTCATGGCTGTGGACAAGGAATACGGCTTTGCCGAGTACGAATACTCCAAGATTCTTGCCAAAACCAAGTCGGTAATGGCACTTGAATATATGCGTCAGGCATCTCGTCATGGCTGTCCTTTGGCAGAATATGCTATCGGTAAATACTTCCTTGAGCGCGGTGGAACAGAGGAAGCGCTCCCGTATCTGGAGAGAGCTGCGAGCAAATATGCCTGGGCGAGGTTCTATCTTGGGCTGTTATATTTCTATAAGCTTGATGATAAGGAGAAAGGCATGGAGTATCTTCGCATGGCAGCAGATCAAAACTTTGATCCGGCAAGATCTGCTATCAGGAATATCAATAACGGCTACAACGCAAAGATTGTAACAGGTGTATTCAATCTTTTCTATTACGCAGGACGCATTATTGATGAGGATTCTGAAGATATGTATCCGCGTCCTGCCTTCGCTGACATGGATATTCGGGCAAAAAAGGAAGACAGAGCAAAGCGTATGGGGCTTACAATGAGCGGAATGTAATTGATAACAAATTGATAACTCTTTCGTTTTGGTCTGGATATATCAAAATCTTTGTGGTATTGTTTGTATTGAAAAATCTACGAAAGGAGAGTGCTATATGGCAAAAAGACGTCCCAATGGTGACGGACTCGTTCGAAAAAGAGAAGACGGTAGATGGGAAGGGCGCATCGTGGCAGGTCATAAAAAAGATGGCAGCCCGATATATCGCGCGGTGTTTGCCGAGAAGCAAAGCGAGCTCATGCCCAAGCTTCATCGGCTGAAAGAACAATATGCAGGCGTGGAATTGACGGAAGACAGCTCCATCACGCTCGGAGAATGGCTCGAAAGATGGATGGAAGAATACAAGAAACCGCTCCTGCGTCCGAGCACGTACACGGGATATAGCACCGATATCCGCAATCATATCCTCCCACATCTCGGCTCAAAAAAACTCACGCAGCTGAAGACATCAGATCTGCAAAAGCTCTACAATCGCTTGTTGGAGTCGGGTCGTATGAAGGATAATGGAAAGGGAAAAGGTCTTGCTCCTGCCACGGTGCGAGGCATCCACGTGATACTGCGTGAAGCACTTGAGAGTGCGGTGCGAGAAGGACTCCTCCCCCAAAATCCTGCGGACGGTACTTCGCCTCCGAAGATCCATCGTAAGGAGAAGCAGGTGCTGACCAAGGATCAGCTTGAAGCCTTCATGAAGCTGATTGAAAATGATGTGGCATGGTATGATTTCTTCTACACCGAGATCCTCACAGGCATGCGAGCGGGTGAGATATGCGGAGTGCGATGGGAAGACTTCGATGAAGATGATCGAACGCTTCGTGTGGTTCGTTCGGTGGATTTCGTACACAAGGAACTCGTCATTGGTGAGACCAAGACAGAGGATGGTAAGCGAACAATCTACCTTCCCGATAGCTTATGTCGGCTCCTTATGGAAAGGAAAAAGAAGGCCTTCAGTGAGTGGATCTTCCCGAATCTCCTCAAACCGGAGCTTCCGTTGGATCCGAGTAAAGCCTACCGCCAGCTCAAGGTAATCATCAAAAAGGGTGACCTTCCCGATATTCGATTGCACGCCCTGCGCCATACGTTCACATCGCACGCCGCAAACTCGGGCATCGCTCCCAAAACCTTGTCCGAAATCGTCGGACACAGCAAGGCGAGCTTCACGCTGGACCATTACGCGCATGTGACCAGCGATATGCAGAAGAACGCGGCGAATATCGTCACGAATTATATTACAGACATCCTCGGAAAGGAGTTGAAGCCATGGCAAAACGCAGAAAAGCAGGCGAAGGATCGCTGAGCAAGCGCAAGGACGGCCGATGGGAGGCTCGCGTCGTAGTCAGCTACGATGAAAAGGGCATGCCCAAGACCAAAAACGTGACCGCAGTATCAAAAGCCAAATGCCTTGAAAAACTTGAAAAGCTCAAAGCTGAGTTGGGGGCGGTCACAAAGAAAACCACACCTACCATGTCCTTTGGCGAGTGGATGGACTTCTGGTATCAAACCTACTGCAAGAATACGTTGAAGGAATCTACGCAGGCCACTTACGAGCAACGTATCTACAAACAGATCATTCCAAAAATCGGACACCATCCGCTGAATCAGATCACCACGGGACTCCTGGAAAAATTCTACGCCCAGCTCAAATCCAATGGCAGACTTGTCCGCCGAGAAATATACGGCCCCGGACTTGCAAACTCGGTTATCCGAAGCATCCACGCTCATTGCAGAGTTGCCCTTGAAAAGGCGGTGACGGAAAAGCTGATCCGTCAGAACCCTGCTATTGGATGCAAACTACCGCCCAAGAAATCTCCCGAGGTCAAGATACTCACGCCCGAAGCGATGCAGAAGCTCCTATACCAAGCTCAAATTGAAGGCTTCTATGAGATGTTTATGCTCGACCTTGCCACAGGATTGCGCCGTGGCGAGATCGTTGGGCTACAATGGAAGGACATCGATCTTGAGAACGGCACGCTTTCGGTCACAAGGCAGGTACGATACGTGAAGGGCGAATTAAAGATTGAGCCACCAAAGACCAAGGCTTCTGAGCGAAGCATCATCCTCTCTCCGCCTGTGCTCGAAATGCTCACGGAGTATCGGAAAACGGTGAATTCGATATGGCTGTTCCCATCGCCTGTGAAGAAAGAGGATGTGCCGAGAGATCCGTCCGCATGCAGAAAGGCACTCGCCAGGATCCTCAAGAGAGCCGAGTGCGAGCACGTGCCGTTCCACGCCATGCGCCACACCTTCGCTTCCAACGCCTTCCACTACGGTATGGATGTCAAGACCTTAGCGAGCACCATAGGCCACGAAAGCGTGGAAACAACTTTGAACGTATACGCGCATAGCTCCGAACAGATGAAGCGCGATGCAGCCAAGAAGATCGACGAAGCTATCGGTACAGTCCACGGCGCAGATGTTGCCGCTTCTGACGCCCCCTGTGGCGATGAAAACGGTGAGGCACAAGAACCCACGAACAGCACGGATAAGCCTAAAACGGTGGAATTTATGCCTTACCAGCCCAAGTACCGCAAGCGCGGAACAGGTTCTGTCCACCAGGTCAGCAAAAACGTGTGGGAAGGGAGATATACGTCTACCGTCAATGGCAAACGCATCGCGCGGAATATATACGCCGATAGCGAGGAAGAGTGCGAGGTAAAGCTTGAGGCGCTGATCAAGGAAATGAAAGCGGAGTTTGGGATTAGGTGAAGTCAGAATTTGATACACAGCAAGCAAAGAAAAGGGCGGTTCACCGGATTGGTGAGCCGCCTTGAAATTCATTTGCCGTTTTTGCCATTGCTACTACGGCTTTGCTGATAAGCTTTGTTGTTGGGATTCATCTGGTTGGAACGATTGTTGTTATTCGCTCTGTTGGCTGAATTGTTCGGATTGTTCTGATTCGCGTAGTTGTTAAGTTGGCTACGGGAATGAGTATTACCGGATACACCTTTTCCTTTGCTCATGATAAAACCTCCTTGTTAGTAGTGATTTCATTATAACACAGGATTCTCGAAATCGTCATGAACAGCTGTTCAAAAGCAGAAAGCACCCTCAATTGAGGATGCTTTCCACCGATACTCCAAGCAATTGTGATATGCCGTATATATGTTCAAGGTTAGGAGAACGTTTGCCCTCCTGCCAGTAGTATATCAGCCTGTCGGATATACCCAAATATAAGGCTATCGACTCGAATGGTTCGCCCGATTTTACAAGCAGGCTACATACATTTTGAGTCATTTGCTTCTTGTCGAGTTTCTTAATTTCATTCATAGCAAACACCTCCTGGATATATAGCAGGCTTGCAAATGAATGTATCTTAATTATACACCAAAATCTTAACAAAGTCAATCTATGTGCGAAAGTTTTGAACAACTGTTCAAAATGTTTTTCCGACACGCGGAACTTTTTGCATGATTTCGTTTTTGGTATCAATTAGTTTGGTCATTTCTTTAGCAGAACGCAAAAACAACTCTAAGTAATCATCGTTCTCCTCAAAAGGGAACTGATATTCTGCGCTGATCATGCAGAACTTACCCAAAACATATTGAATAGATTTGTCGAGAAACAGTATAACGTTGATATCTTCTGACCACGCCCCTTGATTGGCGAAATAAAGGTATCCGCAACCATGAGACATATTCTGGCTTTCAAAATATAACAGTTTATAAAGCTCTATGAAGTTCTCGCCTTGCTCGGTATTTTTAATTTCGGAGAGAAGAGTCTCAATGTAATTAGAAACAAGCTTGCATAATGTGATGCACGTGCCTTTTTCATCAATAAGGAATCCGGTTGATTTTCTGAATGATTTGGAAAAAGCATCAATAGAAATTTCGCTGTTCGGATAGGCCTCTTTGTATCTGTCGAAAGCTTTTTCAAAAATATCTGCGGGAGTATCCTTGCCGTACATTTCATAGTCTTTGAGAACTTCATGAATATCCATCAAGAGGTAAGCAGCTTGTCCTTGGTTGGGATCTTTCTGAAAGTATGTCTTATCGAAGCAAGCGAACATTTCAGCAATTGTTTTGAATTTCAGTTTTGTA
>JAZULL010000113.1:0-90389 GCA_045603085.1 Eubacteriales bacterium
CAACAAGGATGTGTGCGATTCTTCTCTCGCCTGTCATCTGAAGAGCGCGAGAAAGGAGTCTGGGCATGATCTGAAGAGCCATATCCTTGAATGCTGCAGTGGGTCCATGCCAGAGCTCCTGGGCATAGAGGTTGTTGCAAACGTGATGAACGGGCGCGGCACCGCCAACAAAGGATTCGGAATTATAGGCCTTGGTGCAATCCTCCAAAAGCTCGTCAAACGTATAATCGGAAAGGAATTTTGCAAGGATATATGCGGCTCTGAAATCATAATTGGTTTTACAAAGCAGCGAAATCTCCTCGGTGGTCAGTGTGGGGATCTTTTCAGGGACGAAAAGGCCGCCATCATCGGCAAGTCCTTGACGGATTACTTGTGCTGCTGTGAAGGTTTTTTGATTTTTGTCTCTTGTGCTGAAGTATCTCATAATTAGTCTCCGGTTTATGTGCTAGATTTGCTTATTGAAAAACGTATATGCATTCGACCAGAAAAGCTTTTCAAGCATTTCCGTGGAATAGTCTTGCGCTGTCAGCTGATCGCCGATCTTATACAAGTCCCCAATGTGACCTATGCCGTCGGGTAGATTTGTGCCGTCAAAATCACAGCCAAAGCAAAGGTGATTCTCGGCACCAAGCTCAAGGTATCTGTCTATGTGACGTATCACGTCTTGGATCCCGGCAGATCTTTGTGAGCAATCACAAAGATGCGAGCAACACATGCTGATGCCCACCAGCCCTCCAAGCTCAATCAAAGACTGCAGGTGGCGATCCCGCAGATTTCTGGAGTGCGGATAGACAGAATAGCTGTTGGAGTGTGTTGCGATAAAGGGCTTTTGATATTTCTGCGCGATGGCAATCACGTCGTCAACGCTTTGCTCAGAGGCGTGCGAAATATCCGGAATAATTCCGAGCTCAAAGCAACCCGCAACTACCGCCTTGCCAAAATCAGTCAGTCCACGGTCAGTATCATGTGAGCCGCCAATGCAGGTCGGGCCGCCCCAAAGCAGCGTCATGCAACGGACGCCCTTGTCATAAAGGATTTGCAGGCGGTCGATATCTCCGGCCAGCAGTCTTGCATCCTCAACGGCAAGAATCGCTGTGCTGTGTTTGGTGCTCAGAGTCTGATTTAATTCCGAACTTGTTCTGACACGTGATATCTTATCTGCATTTTGACCAATCAGACGGTCAAAATTGTCAGCAATCGCCAGAAATTCCTCCCAGCAGGATTGATCGTCGTGCTTACGGTCAGACCAAATCGCATACAGTTGCACGTATTTTTTATATGCGCTTGCGTGAGATAGGGAAATGTGACAGGTGTTTTGCCACAAATCTTCTTTTCTGTGATAAAGCTCAAAGGCCGTATCGCAATGTGTATCAAATAATGAATGTTTCATATATTTCATGATCGGGTGCGACGCTTGTGCGCACCAAAAGCGTTTTCAATGTGGTTGATCTTGAGAACCTTTCTTGCAGGTGGGCCAAACCATCCGCCCACGCGCTCCCAAAAGCGATCCGATTTGGTCAAAGTATCGTCCGGTGCAAGATATATCTCGATGACGTCCATGCGTGGCTGTGCCTTGAAGTGATTGTCAAAAAGATACTTGCGAGCGGCGCGGAGCAGATACTCTTGTTTGCGGTAGGTGACCGCTGCCGCAGGAGCGTTATACATATTTGCATCGTCGGGGGACATAACGCGTGTTTTGACCTCTGCGAACACGATATACTGCTTGTTGATGGCAATGATATCAATTTCCTGATGGGAAATATGAATGTTTCGCTCCAGAATGTCAAAGCCTTTTCTTCGCAAATAGCGTGCGGCAACCTGTTCGCCGCGAGCGCCTACGTCCGCCTTGTTCATTTTTTCTCCTTTTCAAGGAAGCGGATAAATTGCGTTCTGTGAATAGGAGAAGGCCCATGCGCTCGAAGTGCATCCATGTGTACCTTGGTGCCGTATCCCTTGTGCTTGGCAATGCCGTACTGAGGGTACTCACGGTCAAGGTCGATGCACATGCGATCTCTTGTTACTTTGGCAAGAATAGATGCGGCAGCAATCGATGGAGAGGTTGCGTCTCCCGAAACGATAGCCTTGGCATCAATCTGAAAGTCTCTTGAAACGTTTCCGTCGATCAATGCGAAATCGGCTTTGACGGAAAGTCCGTCGATGGCACGGCGCATGGCAAGCAGGGTCGCTTCCAGTATATTGAGCTGATTGATCTCTTCGACGCTTGCGGATGCAATGCAGTAAGCAATCGCATTTTCGCGGATCTGATCAAAGAGCAGGTCTCGCTTTTTCTCGGAAAGCTTTTTGGAGTCATTCAATCCGGGAAGCACCAACCCGCAGGGCAAAATGCATGCTGCGGCGACAACGGGACCGCACAAGGGGCCGCGCCCGGCTTCATCTACTCCGCAAACCTGAGAGTATCCTTTCTCATAAAGCTCCATTTCAAGCTGATAATCCAACATAGTGTGCTCCTTACTCCCAAGTGGGTGTGTCCAAGGTAATGCGACCGATCTTGCCGGCTCTGAATTCATCCAGCAGCATATTGGCAGTACGCTCTGAATGTACCTCTCCGCCGGAAATCAGGAAACCACGCTTTTTGCCGATGGCAAGCAGCAGATCATAATCATTCAGGTCGTCATATTGGGAAATGTCGCCAAGCTTGTAGCGCTCGCAAAGCAGGGAAGGATACAGTGTGCGAAGTCTGCCGCACAGGATCATTGCGATCTCCTCGATATCCAGAATATCATCCTTGATCGCACCGGTGATGGCAAGATTTTCGCCAACCGCCTTTTCCTCAAATTTCGGCCAGAGGATTCCCGGCATGTCCAGCAGATCAATACCGATGTTGGTGGCAACCCATTGCTTGTCAACCGTGACACCGGGTCTGTTTTCCACCTTGGCTTTTTTGTTTCCGCACAGCTTGTTGATCAGCGAGGACTTACCCACGTTGGGAACGCCAAGCACCATAGCACGAAGCTTTCTGCCGGACATACCCTTGTTTTTATATCTCTCAACCTTTTCAATGAGGATATCGTGAATGGCGGGACCCAATTGCTTGATTCCTTCGCCGCCAACGCAGTCGGTCAGAATGCAGACCGTGTGATCATTGGTATAATGCTGTACCCAGTATTTATTGGATGCGGGGTCTGCCAGAGAAGCCTTGTTGAGAAGCAGAAGCGTAGGCTTATCGCCAATCAGCTTTGCGATCTCGGGGTTTCTGGAGGAATACGGGATTCTTGCATCCAGAATTTCTATAATAATGTCAACGTTCTTAAGGTTTTCCGCGATCAGACGGCGGGTTTTGGCCATGTGCCCGGGAAACCATTGAATGACTTGTGAAGGCATGAAATCTTCCTTTCGGTATTAATCAAAATAAACGGTAAAGGGATTGAGCCTGATCAATACCTTGCCGAGCACGGTACGCTCATCCACAAATCCAATATAAGAGCTGCGGCTGTCAGAGGAGTGGTTTCTGTTGTCGCCCATGACAAACAGCTGACCCTCGGGCACCTTGATCGAATACGTTCCCGTTGCTTGGTCCAAAACCGCACCGAGACCGGACACGTCAAGATTATCTTGCCACGCCACGTGATCACCGTATTCTGTGCTTGCAGAATTATAATAGGTCGCAAATTCATCGCTGTAATCAACCTGATTGCCGTTGATATCCGTGACTGTAACCTGTTTGGTATCAAAGTTGATGTAAACGGTCTGACCGCCTGTTGCAATCACACGCTTAACGAGCGGCTTTTGCAGATTGAGGTAATTGGGGTTGATCTCGTGGAATACGATCACGTCGCCGTTATCGGGTGTGTAGAAGAGATCGCTGATGACCAGCATCTCATTTTCGTGCAGCGTGTTGAGCATGGAATCTCCGTCCACGCGGCAAAGTCTTGCACCAAAGGAGAAAATGATGAGAACGGCTGCCACGGAAAACGCAAAGATCTCTACGTATTCGAAGATCGAAGCGAAAAAGCCGTTACTTTTCTTTTGCTTATCGGGGGCGGCATCCTCCTTGTTCTCAATGACAAGGGACAGCAGATCGTGACCGTGCTCGACCGTTACTTCGGTCATGCGAGCGGTCTTTTCGTCAAAGGTGTCAACGCCCTTATGTTCCTTTTCTGAATCGTACAGAAGGAAAGGAACGGGATCGGAGGAATGAGTTCTGATCTCAATGGGAGTCGGATGGTCGGGAAGCACAAGGATCTTAAATGCCTCTCCGCATTCCTGCAGATATTCATAAACGGGAGTAAGGATCTTTTGGTCGATCAGCTCGATTGAAAGCACCTTGTTCTGTGCTTCACCTCTATGACCGCATTCATCCGGTCCTTCGACATGGACGTAAACAAGTTCATAGCCCGCCTTAAAAGCAGCAATGGCAGCCTGCGCTTTACCGTCGTAATTGGTGTGCACGTTGCCGGTAGCACCGGGCACGTCGATCGACTGCATACCTGCGCAAAGGCCGATGCCCTTGATCAGGTCAACTGCGGAAATCACCGCACCCTTGATGCCCCATTTTTCCTGGAAGGAGGGAAGTGCCGGTTTCTTTCCGGGGCTCCAGAGCCATGCGGAATTCGCGGGGCGAAGTCCGCGGGCACGTCTTGCCTGGTTGACGGGATGATTATTGAGCACCTCATAGCTTTCCTTCATGAGCTTGTAATACTCCTCGCCGCCCACGGCTGTAGGGAGATAATCGTGAATACATCTGCCGAGAATATCATGCGGCCGCATGAAGGGATAGCTTTCGGGTTGATCCTTCCAGATCAGACAGTGACGGTAGCTGACGCCGGTATGGAACGTACGGAGCTCGTTGCCGAAGTGCTCCTGCAGAGCTTTGATCAGCTGGTCAGCCTCTTCGGTTGTGATCTCATCCGCGCTGTGGTCGATCATGATCTTATGATCATAATCCTCATCCTCTGAAAGTGTGACAAGATTGCAACGGAAAGCGGTCTCGTCGCTATGCATATCAATACCCATACTGACAGCCTCCAGGGGAGATCTGCCCTTGGAATAAATCGAGGGATCAAAAGAGAGGATTGCCATATTGGCGGTGTCACTTTCAGGAACCATGCCGTCGGGGACGTTGGAAACAATGCCGACCATGGATTCCTTGGCGAGTTTGTCCATGCAGGGCTTGTACGCCTTTTGCATAGGGGTCATATCATCAAGCTCGGGAACAGCCAGATCAGCCATTCCGTCGGGAATTAAAACAAGATATTTCATAAAAAGCGCTCCGGATATAAATATTCATAATATTATATCATATTCTTGGCGAATATACAACAACTTTCCGGGAAACATTCGAAAAAAATTTGCAAGAAATTCATACCTTTCGTCACTTGTGGTGTTGAAAACACTCCCAATACATGATATAATATCAGCAACACATTAAAAGGAGACAGATTGTGAATCAGCAGGATCAGCAAAACTACGTTCCAAGAAGCGCAAGAGAAGAAACAAAACGACTCAAGAAAATCATCCTGATTACTTTTTGCGTGCTTGTGGCACTGGTGATCGTGTACTACGCGTTTACCGAGATATTCTACAAGCCCATCTACGATACGTTGACGGGATACTTCCCCTGGCTGGAGAAAATTCTGGATGATGGCGCAGGGAACGAGTATCAGGGTGGGGAATTCAGTATTTATTTCTACCCCATAGATTATGATCTGAATATTTTGGAATATGAGGAATACCTTCAGCTTGACCGAAACATATATTATTATTCCAACCCCGATCAGTACGGCTCTGTGGTTGTGCTTGACGAAAAGAACGTTGGAAAGCAGGCTCAGGGTGTAACGTTGCTTTATAACATGCTTAACAGCATCATTATGGGTGATGCCGACGCATATAATGCATGCTTCAGCGACCTTTATTTTGAAAATAAGGGGCTAGAGCCCGATCCGGGCTTTACCATGACCCAGCTTTATGATATGAAGATCACCCAAATGGGTCAGAAAACCGTTTCGGATTCTTACGGCACGTATACACAGTATGAATTCGTATTACAATATTCGATTCATCAAGGAAACGGCACGTTCCGCAATGATATTCCCAGCGACAGCAGTGCCGCGCAGTATATCGTGATCACCGACAGAAACGGTGAGCTGCTGATAGAAAATGTCATTTTTCCGTATTTCTTCAAGCATTGATGTGAGGCTTATATGAAATATCAAGCTGTTTTATTTGATCTGGACGGCACGCTGCTGCCGATGGATGAGGCAACCTTTGTAAAGTGCTTTTACAGCCTGCTGGTGCCTTATGTGACGCCTGAAGGGAAATCGTACGGGGAAATCGGGGAAATGCTGAAGCAGAGTCTTGAGCACGTGATCAAAAACGATGGCAGCGTGACTAATCAGCAGGCTTTTATCGGTTTTTATGAGGAATACGGTCGAATGAACAATTGTGACTTCAAGATAGATTCGATCGAAGAGTTCTATGCAACGGTATTTGATAAGCAGGTTCGCGTATCCTGTGGTTATGATCCCATAGCAGCACAAGTCGTTGAGTATCTCAAGAGCATCGGTGTACCGGTGATTCTTGCTACAAATCCGTTTTTTCCTCGTGTTGGCACATATGCCAGACTTGACTGGGCCGGACTTGATCCCGATGACTTTTCCTATATCACGACCTATGAGAACTCACATTATTGCAAGCCTAATCTCATGTATTACAAGGAGGTGTTCGCACAAACGTCTCTTGATCCGGAAAAGTGTCTGATGGTTGGCAATAACGTTGCCGAGGATATGATCGCCGCAAATCTTGGTTGCGATGTCTACTTGATCACAAGAAATCTGATCAATCCTGCGGGTGTTGATATTGCGCAGTATAAGCACGGTGATCTGACAGACTTGCTGGAGTATCTCAGGCAAACGTAAAAAAGAGGCTGAAAAGCCTCTTTTTTTACGCATTTTTTTATTGATATATCAGATTGCCGCGATGCACTTGTTGACCCAAGCGATGATGTCGACATGCTCCTGATCGGAAATCTTGGAGTTGAACAGATTGCCGCCGTTAATATACAGCGTCTCGGGACAAACGTTGGTGCCGGTGGTAGCTAGCAAGGAGCGCACGTAAGCGTCACCGTCAGAATTACCATCGATCATAAGAGCAACATTGTAAGCACGGTTCTTGTTGAGCTCGCTGATAAACAGACGAATATCGTCCTTAAGAGAACCCTTGCAGGTAATGACCAGGACGACAAGACGCTCTTTATCGCAGGAATATGCCGGCGGGATGACGTCAGCAGCATTGATATTGAGATCGAACTCTTTTTTGATCATCTGAGTAATGGAAACCAGCTTCTTTTTGCCGGGGGTGCAAAGTACACGCATTTTAATAGCCATAATATTATTCCTCCTTACCGGCAAATCACCGGTTTTTTATATTATAGCATATCATGGCGTATAAAGTAAAGTCGAAAAATTAAAATCGGGATTATTCACAGTTTTGCAGATGATTATTTAGTGAGGTTGTCTTAAAGAAAATCGGCGAAAGCGGTGGCGGGGAACGGATGAATGTAAATTTTTCCGCCATTATAGGTAAATTTAGTTGCTGTGTATTGTAATTGATAAGGGATTATGGTATAATATAGGTTAGTGAAAACGACTCACCGCACCTGATTTTTCTAATATAGCGAAATAGGGGACTATTTGATTGCCGATACTATATTATACAAAATCAAAGTTTTGTATAATATAGGGGACTGAAATTGCCGATTCTGAAGTCCCCCGGGGTCTCCCCCGGTACTCCCCCGCGAGATTATACCGTTTTTGGGGATTATTTATGGTGATTTGATAGGTATTTGTTTTTGGTCGCTTCACCGCCGCGCAGATGCCTCTCGCGCTTGTTTTTATCAAGCACCTGCTTGACGCTTTGGTACAATGCTTTATTGACACGTGGCAATACCTGCGTTACGTCTTTATGTACGGTGCTTTTACTGATTCCAAATCTGATTGCCGCTGCGCGCACTGTGGCATCGTTCTCAATCAGATAATTGGCAAGCATCACGCATCTGTCTTTTTCCGAAGATATATACATCATTTTAAAGCACCTCGCATCTATTACTGTTTCAATCTATGCGGGGATTTTACGAGATATGTTTCAGGAGTGATTTTATATGGCAAATTTCGCAAAGGATCAATCGGGATCTGTACAGATCCTTGAAGGCATGACTTCCATATCGGCACTTCTGCATGCACGTAGTGACAGCATCAACGACAGACCGATCGAGCGCATTTTAGTGGCCAAGTCCAAGCAACGTTCCAAGTATCGGGAGATCGGTTTCCTCAAGGCCAACGCCGATCAACACGGTTATGCGCTGGAGCTTTGCGACGATCAAACCATTGATTCGCTTGCAAACGGCACGACGCACGGCGGTATATTGGCCGTTTGCGGTCAACGCACCTACAAGGACTGCTCGAATCTGCCTGACGGTGGCTTCTGGGTCTTGCCGGACGGCATTGAAGATCCTTTTAATCTCGGCTACACGTTACGCTCACTGTATGCAGCCGGTGTTGACGGCGTCGTGATGCCGACCCATAACAGGCTCTGCGCCGCAGGTACTGTGGCTAAGTCATCTGCAGGCACATCTGAGTTATTGGATATTCGCGTTGCCGATCCCGAGGATGCCATCAAGGCATTTATAAGCCGCGGTTATCGCATCGTCTGTGCCGGCATACGCGACTCGGTAAGCATCTATGAGGCGGATCTCAAAAAGCCTATTTTACTGGTTGTCGGCGGCGAAAAACGCGGCATTTCAAGATCTGTACTTGATATGGCCGATCAGATCGTCCGCATCGACTACGGACGTACCTTCAACGGATCGCTCTCGGCAGCATCCGCTACCACCGTAATTGCCTTTGAGGTGCTTCACCAGAACTCCCTATAACGGCATTCTGTTGATAACATTATACAAAATCATACATAAAGGAATTCACTGTTTTGGAAAAGAAAAAGAAATTTCAACTGTTTAATTTCAATCGAGATGGCAAAGGCGTTGAGCCCGGCGAGGATACAACGCCCAATCTCAAATATTTCTTTAAGCTGGTTGGCCGAAAATTCTCCAATCTGCTGACTGTCAACCTCATGATCCTGATCCCCATGGCGTTGCCGATTGCACTTGCCGTTTACGTCTTCTTCAACGGCCCGCAAATGCCCACCATGAGCAGCACTGCGTTTTCCGCATTGATGGGCGCGCATCTTACGGGTGGCGGTGGTGAGCTGCTTGGTAAGCTGATCCAGAGTCTGCCCCAGCTGAATTTCATCACGTATAACTCCTATGCGAGCTGGCTGCCTTACGTCATCCTCGGTCTGCTTGCCATTACTTGGGGCTGGCAGAATACCGGTATTACCTATATCATGCGCGGATATGCACGCGGAGACGGTATTTTTATCTTTTCCGATTATTTCTACGCCATCAAGAAGAATTTCAAGCAGGGTCTGATTTTCGGTCTGATCGATGCCGCAATTATCGTGGTGCTGATCATCGATTTCATGTACATGTGGAGCACTCGCTCCAATTACTGGACCTATCTGATGTTCTTTATTGTCACCGCGCTGATCATCCTGTATCTGTTCATGAGAATGTACATGTATCTGATGATGATCACGTTCAATATCTCGATCTACAAGATGTTCAAAAACGCCCTGATCTTCACGGCCCTTGGCATCAAGAGAAATCTCATGGCAGGCCTTGGAATCGTCGCGTTGGTAACAATCTGGGCATTGTTCGCCCTTGTGGGATTGCAGTACAATCTCGGGTTCTTGATTTTTATTCCCGCATTTATCGTGTTCTCGCTGATCACATTTATCAGTACCTACTGTGCTTATCCAGTTATCAAAAAGCACATGATCGACCCCGTATCGGTTCCCGCAACCGAGCAAATGCCCGAAGAAAGCCAATAAAATACAAGCCGACCGCCGGAGCGGTCGGCTTATTATTTGTATTCCAACAGTTCCCCAACCGTAACAAAGGTAAATCCTTGCTCGATCAACCCGGGAATGAATAGCTCAAGCGCCTGCACGGTGGGGCTGTTTGCGCCGATATAGTCGTGCATCAGAATAATATCACCGTTTTTGGCATTTTGAAGAATGTTTTGTGCAATATCCTCAGGAGGCGTATGCGCCCAATCGCGTGTATCCAAGCTCCAGAGTACGTTGGTATAGCCCAGATCACGCACCATCTGCCGCATTTGCGTGCTCATAGCCCCCTCAGGCGGGCGGAAAAGCCGTACCGTCTTGCCGGTTTGCGCAAATATCTGCTGCTCACATTCCAGAATTTGCTTTTCCAGTGCTTCCCTATCGAGTCTTGCGGCGTGCGGATGGGTGTGCGTATGGTTCCCTACCTCATGTCCTCTTTTAAGCTCTTCCCCAATGATTCCGGGGTAGTTCTTGGCGTTAATACCAATGACAAAGAACGTGGCTTTGATGCCGTATTTATCGAGCACGTCCATGATCTGCCTTGACTGCTTTGGATGGGGGCCGTCGTCAAACGTCAACGCGATTCGTTTGATTGGCTTGTTTTTATCAGCATGCACGTGCAAACAGCTTGCAAATGTCAGTAGCATACATGCGCATATCAGAATGATCAGCTTTTTCATATTCAGTCAGTACAGATCTCGTCAAGCGTGCCGAATCTGTAACCCATTTGCTTCAGATCACAAATCACGTCGCCAAGGATCTCAGCATTGGTGGCTGAGGTGGGATGCAACAGCATGATCTCTCCGTTATGCAGATTATCCAGAATCTTCTTCTTGGCTGCCTGTGCACTCATTTGCTTATTGTTGTCCCAATCGGCATAAGCAAAGCTCCAGAATACCGTTTTGTAGCCGGACTCGCGGACATGATCAAGAGAAGCCTTGTCAAACGTGCCCTCCGGCGGTCTGAAATACTTGGCCATTTGCTTTCCGGTCAACTCAGAATAAGCGTTTTCCAAACTTGTAAGCTCCTCGGAAAGCTCTTGCTTTGTTAACTTTGTGATATTCTTGTGAGTGTACGTGTGATTACACACCAGATGTCCCTCGTCTGCCATACGTGTGACCAGCTCGGGACTTCTCTTGATCAGATTCCCAAGAATAAAAAATGCACCGTGGACCTGTTGCTCCTGCAAAACGTCAAGAATTTTTGCCACGTTTCCGTTTTCGTAGCCTGCATCAAACGTCAGGTATATCACCTTATCCGCGTTGTCATCTCCGTGCGATGCATCGACGAAAAAGCCACCCACATCCGATATCAGCGAAAGCTCGGGATCAAGTCCCGGTTGAGCGTGATCCGCATTTCGCTTGCAATACCAATGCAATGCCCCGTCTGCGGCTGTATATATGCATAAAAACATGCATAATAATGAAATTGAGCATGCAGCGGCAACGATGCCGACATAGAATTTTTCGCGCACGTCATCATCTCCTTTCATGTTTTATTATAAAAGGGTTTTGCGAATATCTTTCATGCCAATTCCATCCGTAAATATTCGCCAAAATTACTATGAATATATATGCATTATTGTTGAATATTACCATTGCAATTTTTATATAAGTACAGTATAATATATTCATATTTTGAAATCCTCTTACGGAAAGGCATTTATCATGAAAAAAGAAATCAAAAAAATCGTTCTTGCATACTCCGGCGGCCTTGATACCTCTATCATTATTCCGTGGCTCAAGGAAAATTATCCCGGATGTGAAGTGATCGCTGTTTCCGGCGACGTTGGCCAAGGAACAGAGCTTGACGGTCTGGAAGAAAAGGCAATCAAAACCGGCGCTTCCAAGCTGTACGTTCTGGATCTCAAGAAGGATTATATTGAGAACTATATTTATCCCTGCCTCAAGGCCGGCGCAAGCTATGAGGAATATCTGCTGGGTACCTCTCATGCCCGTCCCTGCATTGCCAAAGGCCTTGCCGAGATCGCAATCAAGGAAGGTGCTGACGCCATTTGTCACGGATGCACCGGTAAGGGCAACGATCAGGTTCGCTTTGAGCTGACCATTAAAGCGTTTGCTCCCGATATGGAGATCATTGCTCCTTGGCGTGTATGGGATATCAAGTCCCGCGATCAGGAGATCGATTATGCAGAAGCACATAACATTCCTCTCAAGATCAGCCGTGAGACCAACTACTCCAAGGACAAGAACATCTGGCACCTTTCTCACGAGGGGTTGGATCTGGAAGATCCGGCAAACGAGCCCACCTACCAGAAGCCGGGCTTCCTTGAAATGAGTGTGTGCCCTGAGCAAGCACCCGATACCCCCGCATATCTGACCATTACCTTTGATAAGGGTATTCCGGTAGCGATCGACGGTCAGCAAATGGACAGTGTTGCACTTGTGGAAAAGCTCAACGAGCTTGGAGGCGCACACGGCATAGGACTTTTGGATCTGGTAGAAAACCGTTTGGTCGGTATGAAGAGCCGCGGCGTTTACGAAACTCCCGGCGGAACCATTCTGTACCATGCACATAAGGTCCTCGAATCCATCACACTGGATCGCGATACTCAACACTACAAGCAACAAATTGCTATCAAGTTTGGTGAGCTGGTTTATAACGGTCAGTGGTTCACACCTCTGCGCGAAGCGCTCTCGGCATTTGTTGATAAGACTCAGGAAACTGTCAGCGGTGACGTAAAGCTCAAGCTATATAAGGGCAACATCATCAATGCGGGTGTCACTTCCCCCAATTCCCTTTACAGCGAGACCATCGCATCCTTCGGTGAGGACGGAGGAGCTTATAACCAGAAGGATTCCGCAGGCTTTATCAATCTGTACGGTCTGCCGATCAAGGTCAAGGCTATGCTGGATGCCCAAAAGAATAAGTAAAATATATCGGGGTGTCTTATGACAAAGACACCCCTATGTTTGATGGAAAGGATGCAAAACTATGAATACCATGTGGGCAGGTCGCTTTCAAAAACAACTCAACAGCCGCGTCAACGATTTCAATTCCTCGATACATTTTGATTGCAGAATGTATAAGCAGGATATTCAAGGCTCGATCGCGCACGCCACCATGCTTGGCAAATGCGGCATTATTTCAATTGAAGATTCCGAGCTGATCTGTACGACGCTTGATGAAATTCTTACGGAACTGGATAATGGCACGCTGGATTTTGATATGAATGCTGAAGACATCCACATGTTTGTGGAATCCGAACTGACAAGCCGTATCGGAGACATTGGCAAGCGGCTTCATACCGCGCGAAGCAGAAATGATCAGGTAGCGCTTGATCTGCGTCTCTATCTACGCGACGAAATCAAAGAGCTGTCTGCACTTGTAGAACATCTGATTACTGTTATTTGCAATAAGTCAGAGCAGCACGCAGCAGATATCATGCCGGGTTATACACATCTGCAGCGTGCACAACCCGTGACGCTTGGTCATTACCTGATGGCGTATGCGCAAATGCTGGCACGCGATGCGCGCCGTTTGAAGGATGTTGCCAAATACATGAACGTGCTTCCGCTCGGTTCTTGCGCACTTGCAGGTACGACCTATCCGATTGATCGCTTGATGGTCGCAAATCTGCTTGGATTTGACAGCGTATGCCAAAACAGTATGGACGGCGTTTCTGATCGTGATTATGCAATTGAACTGCTCAGTGCTCTTTCGATGATCATGATGCATCTTTCTCGCTTCTCCGAGGAGATCATTTTGTGGTCGTCGTCTGAATTTGGCTTTGTGGAACTGGATGACGCGTATTCCACCGGTTCTTCTATTATGCCTCAAAAGAAAAATCCAGATATTGCCGAGCTTGTTCGTGGCAAAACGGGTCGTGTATACGGTGATCTGACTGCCCTTTTGACCGTCATGAAAGGAATTCCCTTGGCTTACAACAAGGACATGCAGGAGGACAAGGAAGCTGTTTTCGACGCGTTGGATACCGTCAAGATCTGCCTTGAGCTGTTTGCCGCAATGTTGGATACGGCTACCTTTAAAGTAAGTGTATTGCGCCAGGCGGTTTCCAAGGGCTTTATCAATGCTACAGACTGCGCTGACTATATGGTCAAAAAGGGACTTCCCTTCCGTAGCGCTTACAAAGTGGTGGGACAGTTGGTGGCATACTGCATTGAAAACAAAAAAACACTTGAAACCCTGACTTTGGAAGAGTACAGAGCAGCTGATCCGATATTTGAAGAGGACGTTTATGCTGCAATTGACCCCGATACCTGCGTAAGCGGCCGCGCTTGCTATGGCGGACCAGCACCCGAGAGTGTCAAAAACCAGATTGCGTGTATGCGCAAATACTTGCAAGAATATTAAAAATTACAACCGAAATTTGTGCTTATTGCGCAAAAGTCAAATACTGTTCATTGTTCATTCACTATATCTTCAACTATTCGTGGTAAAATTACCGAAGACTGTGTTGGGAGGTGATTGTTTGGCAGAAAATACGTTTAAGCGAAGAGAAAAGAAGATTTTGTTTGCTGCAACGCTTTTTGAACCGCTCAAGCAACGGATCGAAGAGTATATGAATGCTGACCCGTACAATAAGAACGGCGAGCCATACATGATCTGCAATTTGTATTTTGATAACAAAAATAACGACGTCATCCGTAATTCAGTCCAGCTCCCCAAATATAAGGAAAAGCTCAGACTTCGCAGCTACGGAACACCGGATGCTGATACCATGGTTTTCCTGGAACTAAAAAAGAAGCTTAACGGCGTTGGAACAAAGCGCCGCGCTAAGATTACCATGGCTCAGGTAAATGCGTTCTTGGAGCGTCGTGAGTACCCACAGGATACCAAGTATATCAATGTTCAGGTGCTTCGCGAAATCGACTACTACTTATCCCACACACCTGTGGAGCCGGTTGCATACGTCAGCTATCTGCGATATGCATATTTCGGGAAGGAAGATCCCGAATTTCGCGTAACGTTTGACGTAGATATCGTATCCAGAAGGCATGATCTCTCTCTTGAAAGCGGCAGATACGGCGACCCCCTGTTGCCGCCCGATCTGATGCTGATGGAGGTCAAATTCGCAGGTGCAGTTCCCCTATGGTTTGCACGGATCATGAGTGAGTTTGGACTGTCATTCCACACGTTTTCCAAGATTGGCACCGACCTGAAAAAAACGGTACTCAAAAACAACGGCGTCGACGAATTCTTGTTGACCGGCTTTATGTAAAGGAGATTTGAAGATATGCAGGCTATTCAAAACGTTCTCAATCAAATGCTGATCAGCATTGAGATTTACTATGATACCGCCAATACCGGTATTTCCACGCTGACCTTTGGTAAAACCCTGGCGCTGATCGGTGCAGCAATTGGCATGTGTCTGTTGGTGACCTTGATCTACGTGCTCACAAACCGTAAAAAAGGCTATTCCACCAAGTCTCTTCTGACCATTCTGTTAATGGGTCCCATCGTTTCGGTTATTGTTATTGCAGTCGGCTCTAACCTTGCGCGTGCAATCAGCATCGGCGGTGGTCTGGCACTCATCCGTTTCAGACATTCGGTTGAAAATCCCCAGGATCTGATCTTCATTTATCTTTCTGCAGCCGTTGGTATGGCTTGCGGTACCGGTGGTATCGGCTTTGCCGCTATCGCAATCGGCATTATTCTTGTAGTCATTCTGCTCGCTTCCCTGACCGGCTTGGACAAGCTGGGCGGTACCGCGATGAGACTGACCATTATGTGCCCCGAATCCCTTGATTTTGCAGGCGTATTTGATCCCGTTCTCAAGCAGCATTGCAAGAGCTACAACCTTGAAAGAGTTAAGTCTGTAGAATACGGCACGCTGACAGAGCTTCGCTACAGAATTCGCCTTAAGAACAAGAATGCTCAAAAGGCACTTATGGATGATATCCGTGTTCGCAACGGTAACCTGAACATTCAGATCTCCCAGAGAGCATCGGACGAATAAGATACTACATACAAAAAACACCGCAGAAGATTCTGCGGTGTTTTTTTGTATTTGAGGTGCATCAAAAGCCCTCGAATTCATCATAGAATCCTGCCTTTTGCATGCAGGTGCGATAGGCGTCCCAGGTCCAGCCGTCGCCAACTGTGCAGGTAAAATGGTTATGTCCGTTACCGACATTGCTTTCCCAAGAGATCATATAGAAGCCGTTCTTTGTTTCGGATACTTGACAGATCTTTGCACAACCGTTGGCATCGATTTCAAGTGTTCCCTGTGCTACCTCTACGTCGGTTGTCAGATCTGTTACAACGTAGTTAGCATGCACTCTAATCTGCGTATCGTTGGAAGCAACAAGAGTCAGTTTTCCGTCTACCGGTTCATCAAACATCATACAGAAAGGTGTTTGAGAGCGTTTGATATAATGGTATGCAATTTTTTTGCAGCCGTACCAGTCCACGACAGCATCCGAAACCTGCGGCCAGCCATCAGCAATGTTCCACCAAAGAATGCCACTCATTCTCCATTTGTGAATGCGGAATCTTTCAATGAAGTATTTGACCGCTTCAGCCTGCGAGACCTGACTTTGTTTTGCAAACTCCTCAAGATCATTGGCGGGCTTACCGAATAACCGCTCGACCTGACTGATCATCAGACGGTTTCTGTAGGCATAAGGGTTGCCGTCCACGTAAGGCTCCATGCCCGCGGAGTGGATCAGCCATTCGGGATTGTCACAGATCTCGTAGATCGAATCGGCGGGCAGATTGGCCTCTGAAATGAATTTCTTGATCGATTCGGGAGACGGACAGCCGTGATAACCGATCTCTGATGCAAAATGGCACTCGGAATTTCCGTAGAAATTGCCCTTGAAATAATCGCGCGGTCCCCAAAGATGATCCTCGGAGGGCATACCGTATTTGTATGCGGTAGCGTCCAAGTAAGGTGAGCTCGGCAGATAAGGACGCGTTGCATCATGATTACGAAGCTCGCGCAGGATGACGTCGCGCGTGATTTTGTTGTAGTTAGGATCAAGCATAGCAACGGGATCGTCATCGGTTCTGTGAGATTCCCAATAGGGGACGACGAAAATATCACATTCGTTATCCCCTGCCCATAAAACAAGCGAGGGATGGTTACGCTTCTCGATAGCGATCTGCTTGATCTCCTCTTTGACCAGCTTGCAAAGCCGCTCGTCATCGGGATAATGACCGCAGGCAAACCCAAAATCCTGCCAGATCATGATACCGTGCTCGTCACAATAATCGTACAGAACGTCACTGGGATATACGTTACCGCCCCAGCAACGGATCATGTTGCATCCCTGATCGTCCGCCAGCTTAATATTGCGCAGCGTATAGTCATCATGTCTTGACGGAAATGCGTCACAAGGCACCCAGTTTGTACCCATTGCAAAAATGCGTTTGCCATTTATGATAAAACAAAAATCTCCATCATCTCCGGAGCAAGAGGTGCGCTTGAGCTGCAGGGTTCGGATTCCGAAGCGATATTTGACACTGTCGTATTCTATGCCGTCCTTGACAAGCCTGATCTCCATGTCATACATGTTCTGCTCACCGTAATTTTTTGGCCACCAGAGCTTGGGAGAAAGAAATCCAAACTGTATCTTACAGGATGCACAGAAGGGTCTGTATTCGTGATGGATCACACTGTCGCCGCACTCGCCGTGCAGGATCAGACGGAAATCAGAGATAAAGTCCTCGTCGCTCTGAATGCGCAGCGTGGTGCAGATATATGCATCGTGCTCGTTTGCCCACATAGTATAGGTAAACGGGTCTTCGATGCGATTCTTAGGCTTGTAGACGATTTCTACGGGTTTCCAAAGACCGCCCGACACAATGCGCGGCATGATATCCCACCCAAACATAGAGCCGGCCTTGCGAAGCTGAATGCCATCCTGATTATATTTAAGGCCAAAGCACATTGCCGGAACTTCAAATTGTCTGGCATAAATGGTGGAAGGCAGGATATGCACAAGCAAACTGTGCTTACCGTCTTCCAGTCCATTGATATCAAACGTGTGTGCATGGAACATGTTTTCAACAAAGCCGAGCAGCTGACCGTCCAGATAGATCTCAGCCGCGGTATCCACACCGCCAAAGACAAGCTGGGCATCCATGCTCGGCTTTTTATAAAAATCGAATTCTGTAAAATAGTACAGATGCAGGTTCTCAAGGCGCTGTGTGTTGACAGAATTTACTCCGACGTACACGTCGTCAAGAAGCCCCTCTCTCATAAAATCCAGCTCAAAATTTCCGGGGACCTCGGCTCTGATAGTACGATAACCCCCGCGATATATATCAGTGGGGGTTGTCAATACAACAGAGTCGGCTTTTACGGTTGTGTTTTCTATCCAGGCGAGTTGCCAATTGTTAATTTGAACCGTCTGATTCATAAAAGCCTCCTTGAAATCAGAAATTAAAGGTTAATTGGTCAGTTTCGTTAATGCCGTCAAGAACTCCGTTCTTGCGCAGAATATCAATAACCGCTTGCGAAAGCTTAGCGCGGGTCTTGAGGTCTTCTACCGAGAAAAAGGATTCTTGTTCACGGGCTCGGACAATATTTTCTGCCGCAGTTTCGCCAAGGCCGGACAGCGACGAGAACGGCAGACGGATCTTTCCGTTTTCAGGCAGAAATTCCTTCCAGTCAGATTTTTCAAGGCTAACAGGCAAGAATCGGATGCCGCGGGCAAAGGCTTCATTCGCAAGCTGCAGCACGGCAAGGCTAGCTTGCTCCTTGGGAGATGCTTCAAGTCCTCTGGCTTCAATGTCTTTGATATGGGCTACAAGGGCTTTCTTCCCTTTCATGATCAGTTCTCCGTCAAATCCGTCAGGCTGTACTGTGAACATGGCACAGTAGAACGCAAGAGGAATATGCACCTTGTACCAGCCAAGACGGATCGCGGACATGTCGTAAGCAGCTGCATGTGCCTTGGGGAACATGTACTTGATACGCTTACAAGACCAGATATACCATTCGGGAACGCCTGCCTCCCTCATTTCCTGTTCGTATTCGGGAGTAAGTCCCTTACCCTTTCTGACCATTTCCATGATCTTGAATGCATGGTCCTTTTGTACGCCGTATTCGATCAGCGCCAGCATGATCGAATCACGTGTACCGATAACCTCGGAAATGGTACAGGTACCGTTTTTGATCAGCTCTTGCGCGTTGTTGGTCCATACGTCTGTACCGTGTGAAAGACCTGAGATCTGCAAAAGGTCCGAGAAGCTCTGCGGCTGGCACTCCTGCAGCATCTTGATAACGAATTTTGTACCCAACTCGGGCAGACCAAGCGTACCGAGCGGACAGTTAATGTCATCGGGTGAAATACCGAGTGGCTTGGTCGAAAGAAACAGCTCGTAGATCGAGCGGTCGTTCATGGGCACGTCAAGAACACTTGTATCCGAATATTTTTCCAGATACTTGTATTTAGTTGGCATATCGTGCCCAAGCTCGTCCAGCTTGAGCAAGGTATCGTGCAGATATTCAAAGGTAAAGTGTGTGGTAATGATATCGGATTTTACGTCCTCGGCCGGGTGCTGTACCGGGCAGAAATCGTAGATCTCCATGGTCTTGGGTACTACGACGATGCCGCCGGGATGCTGACCGGTGTTGCGCTTGACGCCCACGCAATTGGCAACAAGTCTGTTGGCTTCGGCATTGGAAACGCTGACGTTACGTTCTTCAAAATACTTCATAACGTAGCCGTATGCAGTCTTATCTGCAAGCGTGCCGATCGTGCCTGCTCGGAACACGTTTTCGGCGCCAAACAGCTCTTCTGTGTATTTATGGACTTTTCCCTGCACCTCACCTGAGAAATTCAGGTCAATATCGGGAGATTTATCACCGTAGAAGCCAAGGAAGGTCTCAAACGGGATGTCGTGGCCGTCGTAGTTGAGCTTGGTTCCGCACTTGGGACAATTCGCGTCCGGCAGGTCAAAGCCCGATCCGATCTTGTTTTTCTTGGCATAATCAAAATCGGAATATTTGCAGTTCGGGCACCAATAGTGCGCCGGCAAGGGATTTACCTCGGAAATGCCCGCCATGGATGCAACGACCGACGAGCCGACCGAACCGCGCGATCCGACAAGGTACCCTTGTTTTTCGCTGTATTCAACCAGCTTCTGGGCGATCATATAGAGCACGGCGAAGCCGTTTTTGATAATCGATTCCAATTCTCTTGCAAGACGCGAGGATACGATTTCGGGAAGTGGGTCACCGTACATGGACTTTGCCTTTTCCCAGCAGATCCGTTGCAGGTCCTCCTCTGCTCCGTCCATAGTGGGCGTAAACGTACCCTTGGGGAACGGACGGATGTCCTTTTCGATCATATCATTGATCAGATTGGTGTTTGTAACGACCACCTCGTAGGCTTTCTCCTCTCCAAGATAAGAGAATTCCTCAAGCATTTCCTCGGTGGTACGGTAGTACAGGAAAATATCTCTGTCGCCATCCTTAAACTTCTGGCCGCACAGCAGGATCTTACGGTAAATACCGTCCTCCTTGTTGAGAAAGTGCGCGTCACAAGTAGCGACGACAGGCTTATTGTACTGTTCTCCGAGTGCGACGATTTTTCTGTTGAGATCGCGCAGACCTTCTTGGTCAGCAACCTTTCCTTCGTCGATCAGAAACATGTTGTTGGTAATGGGTTGGATTTCCAGGTAATCGTAGAAGGATACCAGCTCCTCAAGCTCTGCTTCACTCTTGTTTTCCAAAATTGCCGTAAAAATCTCACCCGCTTCACAGGCGGATCCAACGATCAGTCCCTCGCGGTGCTTTTCCAACTGCGTTTTGGGAATTCTCGGAGATCTTCTGTAATACTGCAGGTTACTCATCGAAACCAGCTTGTAGAGATTTTTCAGGCCTGTCGCGTTCTTGACCAGCAGGATCTGATGGAAGGGCTTGAGCTTAAGCGGGTCGGAATTGACAGTCATCTCATGACAAAGCTGCTCAAAAGTAAAGATTTCGGACGACTTCATCTGCTCGCACATCTTGAAATAGATAAATGCCAGCATCTCTGCGTCATCACTTGCACGGTGGTGATTAAAGTCACCCAGACCGTAATGCTCAGCCAGGAGATTGAGCTTGTGCTTGTTAAGCGTGGGATTCAGGAATCTGGATAGCGCAACCGTATCAAGATACGGGTTGGGTAGCTCCATGCCGCAAAGCTGTGCATTATGGCGGATAAAGCCGATGTCAAAGCTTGCGTTATGCGCGATCAAGAGCTTTGGGGCTTGTCCGGGAATGTCGCCTATATATGCAAAAAACGATTCCAGCGCATCTTTGATCTTTGGCGCACCCTTGACCATATCGTCCGTAATACCGGTCAACTTGACGATATCTTCGGGGATAGGCTCCTCGGGATCGACAAAGGTGTTGAATCTGTCCAGTACCTCGCCCTGCTTGATGCGTACAGCACCGATTTCTGTGATTTTACACGTCTTGGCCGAAAGACCGGTGGTCTCAATATCAAACACAATGCATTCATCGTAGGGTGTGTAGGCGCAATGCCCCGTAACCGCTCCCGCAGTGTCGTTGACAAAGTACGCCTCCATGCCGTAAATGACCTTCTGACCGATCTTTTCTGCAGTCAGCATTGCATCCTGATACGCCTGGACGTTTCCGTGGTCTGTAATGGCAACGGCGGGATGCCCCCATTCCTTTGCCTGCTTGACAGCTGCGGATGGTGGAATCAGTGCGTCCATGGTGGACATCTGCGTATGTAAGTGCAATTCCACGCGCTTAACGGGAGCGTTATCCTTGCGGTAGAGTCTTTTGATCTTGGCGTATTCAACGGGATAGAACAGGCAATCAGGTCCTTCTGTTCTGTTGCC
Organism: Eubacteriales bacterium; assembly: GCA_045603085.1. Lineage (GTDB taxonomy): Bacteria > Bacillota > Clostridia > Oscillospirales > CAG-272 > SVQP01. The sequence goes on from JAZULL010000113.1 coordinate 21,706, forward strand.
GTCCTTGGTCTTTTTGACCTCGTATTTGGTATATCCCTTCATTGCAAGCACCGCTCCGTTGGAAACAGCCTTGCAGATTTCGTCGCATTCTTCGGGCTCGACGTTGAAGGATTTAATTTCAACGGAAGAGTTGCCGTCGGTGAAGCAGTAATTCAGATTGAATTTTTCACCCGTACGGTTTCTTTCCTTGTTAAAGCCGAACACCTCACCGATTATGACGACGTTACGAACAGGCTTCACAAGGCTTGCAATCGGTGTGGGACGAATTTCAAACGCATCCCCCTTGACATATTCGGGAGAAGAGATATCAAATGACGTGTGCCCGATTGTGCAAACGCCATCCGTGATAATCGGTGTGGGATCTTCATCGAACACAGAACGGATTCTGGGATGCGCCGGCTGTTCAGGCTCAGCGGGCTGCTGTTGCGAGCCGTGAGACTTGGCTAAATCGTATTCTCTGGCAGATCTTGCAATCTGCTCGTCGAGTTCTCTGAGCTGTCGCTGTCTGATCTCGTTTGCTTCGTCATAGCCAAAATCCTCAGAGTGCACCAGCTTGACTCTGATATGAATGCCAAATTCGGAAAACAGAATATTTTCCATGATCTGAGGGGTACGGGCATCCTCCATGAGCAGAATGCCCGAATCAATAACGGGCAGCTCGACGGTCAAAAGGTCTCCCTCCAGCTTATATCTGTATCTGTTGAAAAATCCTCTGGCAACAATGCCTACGGTCTCAGTTTCCACAAGAAGCTCGGGAATATAGCTTTGGCTGAATAACTCTGCGGGATATTTGGGCAGGATCTTGACGCGATTGAGCTCGTAAGCCTTACAAATCTCATCCTCGATACGGTAGAGCTCGGATTTTTCAATCAGCCCGGGAAAGGATGCGGTGATCTCTATGATTTTCTTTTCTTTATCTGCCATGAGCTTGAGATCAGTAATGCTCAGCAGAATCTTTTCCGTATATGAATCGGGATGATATTTGTGAAATATCTCAAGAAATGTCTTTTTCATAATAGACTCCGTGTTTTAAACTTTTAATTCTTGATTTTTAATATTACTTCTTAAACTAATTATTCTTAATTATTCTTCATTTCCTTGATCTTTTGGATCAGGGTCTCTATAAGCTGATTTTCGGGAATCTTTCCGATAATTTCGCCGTGAGAGATCAGCAGTGCTTCCCCTTTTCCACCGGCAATTCCGATATCAGCCTCGCGTGCTTCACCGGGGCCGTTGACAACACAGCCCATCAGCGCGACACGGATGGGATAATCAAGCAAGCCTTCATTAGCCGCCGCTTCCCTGAATTGCTTTTCAAGTGAGATAAGATCGATCTTGGTGCGTCCGCACGTGGGACAGCTGACAATGTTCATGCCGCACTGTCCGTTGATTTCCAGCGCACTCAGAATGTTCTTAGCTGCATATACCTCATGCACGGGATCTGCAGTCAAAGACACGCGCAGGGTGTCGCCTATGCCGTCACACAGCAAAGCCCCAATGCCGGCTGCGCTCTTGATGATTCCGATTTCTTCACTTCCCGCTTCGGTAACGCCGATATGAATGGGATATCTGCACCGTTCTGCCACCAGTCGGTTGGCTTTGATCATTTGCTCGACCGAAGATCCCTTGATTGAGATCACGATATCTTCAAAGTCGAATTTTTCAAGCAATGCGACGTGGTACATTGCAGAATCACAAAGTGCCTGCGGTGTGGGCCCGCCATGCCTGGAAAGAATATGCTTTTCAAGTGAACCCCCATTAACACCGATACGGATCGGAATATTTCTCTGCTTGCAGGCGTCCACTACTGATTTAACGCGGTCATCATCGCCGATGTTGCCGGGATTGATACGGATTTTATCGACACCGCGCTCGGCGCATGCCAAGGCTGCCTTGTAATCAAAGTGAATATCCGCAACGATAGGCACGGTTATTCCTGCCTGCTTGATGACGGTGACGGTTTCGGCGCTTTGTACGTCAGGTACGGTAATACGCACAATATCACATCCTGCATCCTGCAAGCGTTTTACCTGCTCTATTGTTGCCGCGGCGTCTTTTGTATCGGTGTTGGTCATGGATTGAATGGCAATGGGAGCATTGCCGCCAACTCTCACTTGACCTACCTTGACTTCGCGTGTTTTTCTTCTGATGCTTTGATAATCGATCATGTGAATAATCCTATGATATCCTTTATAGAAATAAGTGCCATAAGTGCAAATAAAACCAATATGCCAATGAAATTGACGTAACCCTCAAGATTTTTATTGATCGGTTTTCCTCTGAACAGCTCAATGATCAGGAACATCAAACGCCCGCCGTCAAGTGCAGGCACGGGCAAAAGGTTGAATACACCGAGATTAATGGTTATGACAGCGACCAGATATAACAACGTCGCGCCACCGGCCTGAGCGGCTTCCCCGATGACCTGGGTTGTGCCGACGGGCCCTGATACCGCATCGGCACCGTATCTGCCACGAAGCATATCGAAGATCGAGTCGTAGATCATTTTTACGGTCGAGAATGCACGGTTTACCGAGTATAGACACAAATTGCCGATATTGGGAGATTTGCCGTATACCTTGAAGTCATAAGAACCGAATACAACACCGCTCTCCTCGGAGGTTGGGAATTTGACGTCCTCCAGCTTGTAGAAGTAATCGTCACGGATGACTACAAGATCGACAGGCTTATATGCACTGTTAGTGATCTCATAAATCAGATCATAGCCGGTAAATACGGGAACACCGTTGACGGCAATGACTCTGTCACCTTTCATCAGACCGTGCTCTCCCATTTGGTTGGACGTAGCGTTTTCATCAAATTCTGCAATTACGTTTGTGGGAAGCAGTGCCCCCTCGGTTGCCATAACGGTCGAGGTGGTCAGAATAAACATGGCAATAAAGCCAAGCAGAATATTCATGCCCGCGCCTGCGACAATGATCAGAATTCTCTGCCATATATTCTTGTTACAGAAAGCATTGGGGTCGGAAGAGTCTGTATCCTCGCCGTCCATACTGACATATCCACCGATCAGAAACAATCTGACCGAATAGCGAATGCCGGATTTTTTGGACACAAAGGAAAGAATCTGCGGTCCCATGCCAAGCGAAAACTCACGTACGGTAACGCGGCAAAGTCTGGCTGTGATATAATGACCAAACTCATGGATTATAATCAGCGCGCTGAAGATGCCGACTGCAAGCAGCACGTACAGAGCAGATTTTACTGTGGGATGTTCAAAAAAGGTTTCCAATCGTTAACTCCTCGAAATCAGATATTTTCCAAAAAACGGAGTGCCGTCCGGCGCGCCAGGCGGTCGGATGCAATGATGTCCTCAAGCGAGTGCTTTTCCTTGACCCATTGCAATTCGGATACGACTGCGCCTACGGTATCCATGATGCCGCAGAAAGACAGCTTTTCCTCCAAAAATGCTGCGACACAAACCTCGTTTGCCGCATTGAGAACAGCGGGTAATGCACCGCCCTTTTCAATACAGTCAAACGCCAGTGCAAGCAGCGAAAAGGTTTCGGTATCGGGCTTGGCAAAGGTCAGCTTGCCTACCTTGAACCAATCCAACTGATCAATTGCGGCTTGAACGCGAGCGGGATGCGTCAGAGCGTACTGAACGCATGAGCGCATATCCGGCACAGACAGCTGTGCGATCACGTTATTATCAATATATTCCACCGCAGAATGGATTATACTCTCGCGGTGTACGGTCACCTCTACCTGTTCGGGTCTGACACCAAACAGATGTACCGCCTCGATGACCTCGAAGCCCTTGTTCATCATGGTTGCGCTGTCGACCGTAATCTTTGCACCCATTTTCCATGTGGGGTGAGCCAGTGTTTTCTGTTTGGTCACGCTCTCCAGCATTTCTTTTGTATAGCCGAAAAAGGGACCGCCGGATGCGGTCAGCATCAATCTCTTGATTTCCCTTTTTTCGCCGGAGCGCAGGCACTGATAAATGGCACAGTGCTCACTGTCCACGGGCAGAATGTCAATCCCCTTTTCTTTTGCAAGAGGCATGACGATCTCACCCGCAACCACAAGAGATTCCTTGTTTGCAAGAGCGAGCTGCTTGCCTGCTTTTAGCGTTGCAATGGTGGGGGCAAGACCTGCTTCGCCAAGTATCGAATTGACTACCACCTGTTTATCTGCACTTGCCGGTGTTTCTGCGATCATTTCACAAATCCCCTGCTCACCGACATATACACGGGTGGGCAGATCCTTGATACGTACTGCAAGATCCTTGGCAGAAGCTCGATCTGCCATCGCGCACGAGGTGGGTAAAAACTCGCGTACAAGAGCTTCGGCTTCGGTAACGCTACTCTTTGCGCTGATGGCGTCCACGCGCACTCCGTGCATTCTTGCCACGTCAGCAGCCTGCTGACCGACAGAACCCGTGGCGCCGAGAATAATCATGGACGGATATTGATTCTTTTGGCTCATCATACGAATACGTCAAAGAAGATTTCGGCGACGGCAACCACGGTTGCCACTGCGAGAACCGAATCGAATCTGTCAAGTGCACCGCCGTGGCCGGGCATGATCTTGCCGTAGTCTTTGATATCATACTCGCGCTTGATGACAGACATGGCAAGGTCACCGATCTGGCCAACAATGGAAAGGACGATGCCAAGTAAGATCAGCACGATATAATTGCAGGTAACGTCCCAGATCTTGGTGCAAACGAATGCATAAATCACAACGTAAAGGGTACAACCGATGATGCCGGCAATGCTGCCTTCCACGCTCTTTTTGGGGCTGACCTCGGGGATCAGCTTGTGCTTGCCCAGCTTTCTGCCGAACAGATAAGCAAAGGTGTCGGTAACCCAAGGAGCGGCAAACATCATCACCAGCAAAATTTGACCGTGCACACCGGAGTCGCGGATGAATACGATGGCTGCAAATGCGGCAATGATATAGCATCCGGTCAAAAACATGGAGGCAGTTTGCGTGGTGGGGATCTTTCTCTTGGAGAATACGCTGACCGTCAGCATGATCAGAGCAAGTACTGCCACGCAAGCGCAGTAGCATGCCAACAGCAGCTTTCGATCGGGCATATAGCGCATAGCCAAAGGAGCGAATGCGCCTACAAGATAAAACGGCACGGCAACAAAGGGATTGCGTCTGAGCTTCAGACATCCAAGCATCTCATAAAGACAGATGCAGCAAACGATAGCGGCTGCGATCGGCAAAGCACCGGTGTTTGAAAAAATAACCACCGGAACAAGGATACAAAGCGCAACGATTGCAGAAATTACACGAACTAACATGATATTACCTCACTTAAATACCGCCAAAGCGTCTGGAGCGGTTGTAGAAAGCACGGATTGCCTCATCAACATCAGCCGTCGTCATATCCGGCCAAAGTGTATCCGTTGCATAGAATTCTGCGTATGCTGCTTGCCAGAGCAGGAAGTTGGAAAGTCTCATCTCTCCCCCTGTTCTGACGATCAGATCGGGATCAGGACAGTGCGACGTATAGAGATTGGCAGACAGATCCTCTTGGGTGACGTGTGTCTTCCCTTGCGCAATCAGAGCATTGCAGGCATGAACGATCTCGTTACGACCACCGTAGTTGAATGCAATGTTGAGCTTGCAAGGCTTCCCATGCGAGGTTTGCTCTGCCGACTTGATCTTGTCCTGCAATTCGGTCGGAAATACACTCAGATCACCGATAAAATGCAACTCTGCATTATACTGTGACGATTCCTTGATAAATCTTTCCAAGTAAATGTTGACAAGGCTCATCAAGCCCTTGACCTCGTCCTCGGGGCGTTTCCAGTTTTCAGTGGAAAAAGCGTAAACCGTGACCGCCTCAAGGCCTATGTCAGCGCAATAGCGAACCAAGGTGTCAAAAACCTTGACCCCTTCTCTGTGCCCCATGTTTCTCGGCAAACCGCGATTCTTGGCCCATCTGCCATTGCCGTCCATAATGAAAGCAATGTGGCGCAGGCGCTCATCGACTCTGATGGGCTGGGAGTTGTTGTCTTTCATAATATCTCCATGCCGCTCACAAGGCGGCTCAATATAGTGTTGTGTGATTGGTTAAGTAATAAGGCCAACAAGACGCATGACGTGATTTTTCACGCTAATAATCGTTTATCCAACAAAAGGCGGGCCTTATCGACCCGCCGTGTGCCGTAATTATACGGCCATGATTTCAGCAATCTTCTTGTCGGTGATCACGTCGATCTGCTTGATATACTTATCGGTCAGATCCTGAATCTTCTTCTTAGCATCTTCCTCGTCATCCTCGGTCAGGATATTATCCTTCTTGAGCTTCTTGACTTCGTCATTTGCGTTCTTACGTACCATGCGGGCAGCAACCTTGGCTTCCTCGCCCATCTTGGAGATCTGCTTGGAGAGCTCCTTTCTGCGGTCCTGGGTCAGCTGCGGGAATACAAGGCGGATGGCCTGGCCGTCATTGTTGGGAGTGATACCCAGGTCGGATGCCAGAATAGCCTTTTCGATTGCCTTGAGAGTGGACTTGTCGTAAGGCATAATGGTCAGCGTTCTTGCGTCGGTAACGCGGATATCTGCCATGGTGTTCAAGGGGGTGGGAGAACCGTAGTATTCAAAGCTGATACGGGACAGCAGCTTGGGATTGGCCTGGCTTGCACGAATATTATCAAGATTGTTTTCGTAAGCCGTGATTGTCTTCTTAAGCTTTTCTTCAAATGCCTTGGTGTTGTAGCCCATAATGTAACTTCCTTTCAAAATTGCGTTATATAAAATTTAATTATGCATCTTGGTACCGATCGTCTCGCCCATAACGACGCGATAGATGTTCTCGGGATCGCTGAGTGCAAATCCGTAGGTGGTAATATTGTTTTCCTTGCAGAAGGTCACTGCGGTCATATCAAAGGCTTTCAAACCCTTTTCGAGAATTTCCGCATAAGTAATATCAAATATAGGCTTTGCATCGGGATCCATCTTTGGGTCAGCGGTATACAGATAATCCACGTTCTTGGCCATCAGTACAGCGTCTGCTTCGATCTCCGCAGCGCGCACCACAGCAGGTGTATCGGTCGAGAAATAAGGCCAGCCCAAACCGCAGCCGAATACCACGACTTTGCCCTCATTCAGCGCTTTATCGGCATGTCTTGCGGTATAGTAATCAGCATAGGCGTGCATTTCCACTGAGGTCATGACCACGGTATCGATTCCGCACTTGATGAAGGTGTCCTGAATTGCGATGGCGTTGATGGTGGTTGCCAGCATACCCATCTGATCCGCACGGGAATGATTCATGCCGCCGCCTGCTCTTCCTCGCCAGATGTTGCCGGCACCTACGATGACAGCTACCTGAACACCCTGCGCCTGACACTTCTTGATTACAGAAGCAACCTCTTCGATCTTATTGAAATCCAGAATTCCCTCATCTGCATTTTTCGGAGCAAGTGCTTCGCCGGAAAGCTTCAGGACAATTCTGCGATATTCGGGTTTGGTACACATACGCGATCACCTCTACATTGTCATATTATTATACAGAATATATTTTACTACATTTTTGGTAATTTGTAAACAGGTATTTGTAAATTATTTGCAGTAAAGATAAAAAAATAAAGAAGAGGCACAGCCGTGCCTCTTCTTTATAAAATTCCGGATTACTGATTGTTGGTCAGCTTAGCGATCTCAGCAGCGAAGTCTTCTTCCTTCTTCTGAATGCCCTCGCCCTTTTCGTAACGCCAGAAAGCCTTAACGGCGATGTTGCCGCCCAGCTCCTTAGCGGTAGCTGCGATATACTGGCCTACGGTCATATCGTCATCCTTGATATAGCCCATGTCAACCAGGCAGTTGTTATCGTAGAACTTGGAAATTCTACCCTCAACCATCTTAGCCTTGATAGCGTCAGGCTTCTTAGCCATAGCAGGGTCGTTGGAGATCTGAGCCATCAGAATTTCCTTTTCGGACTCGATCACGGATGCGGGAACGTGGTTTCTGTCAAGGTAAGGAGTTACGTAAGCGCCGATCTGCAGAGAAATGTTTCTTGCAAACTCAGCAAAGCCTTCCTTGTCAGCGCAGTCGGTTTCGAACAGAGTTACAACGCCGATAGAGCCCATGCCGTGAATGTAGGTGCTGGTGATACCGTCAACAAACATGAAACGGCGGATGCTCAGCTTTTCGCCGATAACGAAAATCTGCTCCTTGAGCTTAGCCTCAACGGTGCAGGTGCCGTCAACGTACTCGGAAGCCATCAGCTCCTCAACGTTAGCAGGCTTGTTAGCAACGATGGTCTTGAGCAGGTTCTTTACGAATTCCTGGAAAGAAGCGTTCTTAGCAACGAAGTCAGTCTCGGAGTTAACTTCGATCATAGCAGTGGTGTTACCCTCGGTGTATACGTCAACGATACCGTCAGCAGCGATTCTGCTTGCCATCTTGCTCTCAGCCTTGAGTTCGCCCTTTTCACGAAGGATCTTGATAGCAGCTTCTACATCGCCGTCAGCCTCAACGAGTGCCTTCTTGCACTCCATCATACCGATACCGGTCTTAGCGCGCAGGGTTGCAACGTCTTTTGCAGTAATGTTAGCCATTTTTATTCTCCTTTAATTTTAATCGGGATTACTCAGCAGCCTCTTCGGTCTCAGCCTCTGCCTTAACCTCAACTGCCTCGGTCAGCTGTTCGCCCTGTCTGCCTTCGATAACACCGTCAGCAATGATGGAAGAGATCAGCTTGATTGCACGGATAGCGTCGTCGTTACCGGGAATTACGTAATCAGCGTCGTCGGGATCGCAGTTGGTGTCGACGATAGCGATAACCGGGATACCCAGCTTCTTAGCTTCCAGTACAGCGTTTCTTTCCTTGCGGGGGTCAACGATGAATACTGCATCGGGCAGCTTTTCCATGGTCTTGATACCGCCGTAAGACTTCTCAAGGTCAAAGATTTCCTTCTGCTTTGCAGCAACTTCCTTCTTGGGAAGCATATCAAAGGTGCCGTCCTCCTGCATCTTGGTCAGTCTGTTCAGACGGTTGATGGAGCTCTTGATGGTCTTGAAGTTGGTCATCATACCACCGGGCCATCTGACGTTCACATAGTACATACCGCATCTGGTTGCTTCTTCCTTGATAGCTTCAGCAGCCTGCTTCTTGGTACCAACGAACAGAATGTTGCCGCCGTTTGCGGAGAGCTCGCGAACAAAGTCGTAAGCTTCTTCGAACTTCTTAACGGTCTTCTGCAGGTCGATGATGTAGATGCCGTTTCTTTCGGTGAAGATGTATTCCTGCATTTTGGGGTTCCATCTTCTGGTGTGGTGTCCAAAGTGAACACCTGCTTCCAAGAGCTGTTTGATTGTGATGATAGACATTTTTGTCCTCCTTCGGTTTTTCCACCACAGAGTCGCTCGGTACGCATCAATTTCAGGGCTTTTATTGCCACTTGAAACACCGGTAGTACCCTACCTTCCCTGTGTGTGTATTTGTTTATTATCATGTTGATTGCTCAACACAACGGCGACTATTATAACATACTTTATTTTAATATGCAAGCGCAAACGGCAGAGTTTACAAATAGTTTACAATTACTTACCGAATATCGATCGGTTCGTCTTACGCTTGGGCACGCAGCAACACGAAAACTCCTCGGCAGTCAGTCTGACTAAAATCGCATCCTCGCCAATACATTCGATCTTACACCACGGTATGACTACTTCTGTTTGTTTCCCGATTCCCAGCAAACCGCCCTTTCCGGGCAGTACGATGGACACGACGGTCTGATCATTGGTATTGATTTCGATATCGTGGATACAGCCAAGATTTTCGCCCGTGCACAGGTTTATGACGTCCTTTTGAGTCAATTGCAAAAAGCTATACAGTTTCATACCATCCCTCCCAATGGGAGTATATGGCAATAATGCATTATTTATGTAAATTCAATCCGGAAGCACTGAGAATGCGGTAAAGCAGGTAGTATATAACAGATGCTAAGGGAGACAGAATCAACCCCAGCGCGTTCAAGCCGTTACCGGCTGTAAGCCCGTCAAGGCCGGGCAAGCAAATGCATGCCGCAAGAATCACGATATATCCCACGGTTGCCAGAATCCTGATCTTTGTACCATTACCGTTTTTCAAATCGTTTTTTGCATATTCGCGCTTGGTAATAAGGAAGACTGTTCCCTGCAACAAAAACGTAGAGACAAAGGCCAAGCCCATGCACTGCTCGGGTGAGGTAAATATGCCTGTTACCTGCAACACAGCAATCCCCAACCACAGCACGAGTGCGCTGACGGCGGCACTGACGACGTTGGCGGTATTGTAAGCCAACGGTTTTTCAAGTCTGCGCATAATGGGATAAGCGGACGTGACGGTACTCTTATCGGGTGTTGTCAAGGAAAACAAAACCGCGAAGATGGGATCCAGCAACAGCCCACACATAAGGATGGACAAAGGCTTGAGCGTGGGGGTCGCAAAAAGCGCAGGCACGGCAACAAGCACGGTGCGGAATACCTGTACAGTTAAAAGATAGGTGATCAGATTTGCAAGATTATGATGAATTGCAAATGCCGAGGCTCTTCCGGTCAGAATACCATGCAGGCCGCCACCCTTAGCGGACGCTCTGCGCAGGATGACATCCGAGCGGCGTCTTGTGTTTTGCGATGCGCGAGAGCTTGTGGGCTTGCCACTTGCGGGCATTCTTTCATACAGTGACTCAGCTACCTTGGCCGAGCGGTATTCAACAGCATCACAGGTGATGGTCAGATCGGCCATTTGGTGCAGATGCTGCTTGCTGTTATCGATGCAATAGCAAGCAATTCGATTCCCTCTTTTTTTTAGAGACTCCGTCAGCTCTGCTATCTGCTGATCTGAAAAACCGAGATATGCGCGGTAGCTACCGTATGCTACGGGTAGCTCCAGCCCCTCGCATTCTGCACGCCTTGCAGTTAATACGTCGTTATTCTCATCACGAACAAGGCCGCTTTCGGTCAATATTTTGATGGTTTCGGGTGTATGATCCATAAAGACCGAGATGCGGACACCGCTATTGATCAGTTCCTCACAGCAATCGGAAAATCCCTTTCCAATATGCTGGGCAAATGCCATAACGCCCATCAGCGTCACAACGCCGTCATTTTTATGTGCAACCAGAATGATTCTATATCCGGATTCTCTGTAAATACGGCAAAGCGTGCGAAGCGCGATATGATTACTGTCGTCAAAGTCAACCGTTTGGTCGTTGGACTGCATAAATGCACACTCGGCCAAAAGCTCCTCGTATTGCGAGACGATGATCTGATAATCGCCATCGGACATTTCGTTATGGGCCACGGCTTGTCCGTTTTCCCAAGAGATACGAGAGGACTTTCTGTTCCAGGTAAGTGCTGTGGTATCAATCCCGAAATGCTTGATCAATGCATCGACAGACGGTGCAAACACGTCGTCAAAATGCTCGGAAGCTTGTGCTTCCGGTGGCCTTACAGCGGAGCGATAGAGGTAGAGATCCCCTGCCAGCGCACGTACGTCGCGGTTGTTTTTATCTGCAAATTCACGGTCAGTATAGATAGCACCGCCTGCATAGACCGATTCAAGATGGTATTTACCGTCACTGATAGCCGAGCTGTCCAGTAAAAACAGATCTGTCATATCGCAAAGTCGGTCGGAGGCACGGTGGTTTTTGACTATAGCGGTTGCATCGTTCTCCTTGACTTGGGCGGCGGATTTTATTCCCGTGCATACAATGGTACGACCAAGTGACACGATCTGCTCGGTGACCGAGGTCAGGGACAGCGCAAGGGCGGTCAGGAAGCATTCGGCAATCGTCATGGTGTTGCTCAGCGTTATGGTGAGCACAACCGTCAGAGGCAATAACAGAATGGCTTGAAGCGTCATGATGCGCGAAAAAAGCTTCTTTGTGTAAATCAGACTCTCGGGATCGCTCGTGACCTGTGCTCCCGGAACGTTACCGTTAACAGCGCCCACGTAAGTGTAAGCACCGGTTTCTACCGCAATACCTCGCGCATATCCCTTTTCAATGACCGATCCTGCGTAAACAATGTTCGCAATATCCGGATTATGTACGTCCTGATCCGGAGAATAGACGATATCCCCATTCTTTTCGGTTAATTGTAGCTTCAGCTTACCGGCAGATGCATCATAGACGTACTGCGAAACGGTAACGTTGCTTCCCTTTTCCAATCTGATATCCGCAGGGCAGATATCCCCCGGTGTCATAACGACAAGATCACCCGGCACAACGCTTCTGGCATCCATAGTATAAAGCTTTCCCAATCGAATGACCTTGGTCATCGGATTGGAATACAATTGAAGATTTTCGAATACGCCGGCAGCCCTTGCGTTTGCAATACCGCAGTTGATACAATTACGCAATATCAAAATTGCAACGGTTCCGCCGAACAGATATTGCTCAAACACAAACGAAACCACGGCAATGAACAAGCCCAGTATCACGATCGGATCCAAAAACATCTTGCCAACGTAAGAAATCAAGGGTTTTGCGGCAGGAAGGAACAGTGCGCGTGTTGCCTCGGGACGGCGAACCTGCAGAGTGTGTCTTCTCTTAAGTGCCTGTTTGCGTCCCAGACCCGATGCCGCATTGGTTTCCAGTCTTGTTACGATCTGATCGATATTCATGGTGTGCCATGCGTTTGAATGCCTCATACACTGCTCCTCCTTTCTTATTTTAGGCTTAACTTAACTGCAGCTTACCTTGAGCTTACCGTCCTGAACGGATACGGTAGCTTTGGTGTAGCTGCCGCGATAATCGGAAACGATGATCTCGGCAAGCGCGTCCTCTACGTTTTTCTGAATGTAGCGGCGCATATTTCTCGCACCGTACTTTTGCGAGAAGGATTCCTTTGCGATCAGCGCGGACGCGGGCTGAGTCCACGTCAGGGTAAAGCCGCGCTCGGCAAGAACGCCTGCCAGCTGTCCGAGCATGATCTCTGCGATCTTGACAAAATCGGATTCGTCAAGATGTCTGAACGTAATGACCTCGTCAACGCGATTGATAAACTCGGGGCGCAGAAATTCAGCCAGTGCTTTTTCGGTGTTGCTTTGAGCCGTGCTGTCTGCATCGGACGAGAATCCCATGATGGATGAAGAACGGTTGGAGCCTGCATTGGTTGTCATGACAATGACCGTGTTTTCAAAATTGACGGTTTTGCCGTGCGCATCTGTGATGCGACCGTCATCAAGAATCTGCAGAAGGATATTGAGCACGTCGGGATGTGCCTTCTCAATCTCGTCAAACAGTACCACGGAATAGGGTCTGCGGCGAATTTTTTCGGTCAGCTGACCTGCATCGTCATAGCCAACGTAGCCGGGAGGCGAGCCGATAATACGGGAAACGGAATGCTTTTCCATGAACTCGGACATATCAAGTCGAATCAGCGTCTCGGGAGACTGGAATAGGTCTTCTGCAAGAATTTTGACAAGCTCGGTCTTACCAACTCCGGTTGGACCTGCGAAGATAAGGGAAACCGGCTTTCTCTTATAGGAAATGCCTGCGCGGTTGCGCTTGATGGCGCGTGCCACAGCTTCTACGGCATGATCCTGACCGATGATCTTTTCAAGCAGTCTTGCCTTAAGACTGTCAATACGTTCATATTCATTTCTCTTGATAGTGGTGGCAGGAATACCGGTCCAGATCTCGATAACCTGCGCAAGCTGATCGGGAGTCAACTCGATCTTCTTGCAATCCTCCTCAAGAACCTGCAGCTTTTCTGCCAGCTGCATTTCGGTTGCTTTGATCTTAGCGATCTTCTCATACCTGAGCTGTTCGTTTTTCTCCTGGTCAGAAGGAGCATTTTCAAGCTCTTCGCGCTCTTGCTTGAGAACAAGCAATCTGTCGCGGATCTCAAGAGATTCATTAAGCGGTGCACTGGAAAGAGAAAGTGCACTTGCCGCTTCATCCAACAGGTCGATCGCCTTATCGGGCAGATAACGGTCGGTGATATATCTCTCCGAGAACACAACGGCACGTCTGAGCACGTCCTCAGGGATCGTGATATTGTGGTATTCCTCATAATAGTGCTTGATGCCGCGAAGCATTTCGACAGATTCCTCAACAGATGGCTCATTAACGGTTACGGGCTGGAATCTGCGTTCAAGCGCGGTATCCTTTTCAATATGCTTGCGGTATTCGGTCAGGGTAGTGGCTCCTATGACTTGTACCTCGCCGCGGGAGAGCGCAGGCTTGAGAATGTTGGCAGCGTTGATACTTCCCTCTCCGCCGCCTGCACCAACGATGTTATGCACCTCGTCGATGACAAGAATGACGTTACCGGCTTGCTTGACCTCTGTCAGAAGGCCGAGAATTCTTTGCTCAAACTGTCCGCGGAACTGCGTGCCCGCCACAAGTGCGGTCAGGTCTACCTGATAAAGCTCCTTGTTCTTGAGCTTGTACGGTACGTTTCCGCTCGCGATACGCAGAGCAAGCGCCTCTGCAATGGCGGTCTTACCTACACCGGGCTCACCGATCAGGCAGGGGTTATTTTTTTGCCTTCTGCAAAGGATCTGGATCACGCGTGCAAGCTCTGTTTCTCTGCCGACAATGCTGTCAAGTCTTCCCTGCCTTGCATGACCGGTCAGATGGCGGCAATAGGTGTTGAGAAACTTGTAATTGGGAGCATCGGCTTTTTTTTCACCCTTTTTGGATTTTTTATCCTTTTCATTATTTCTCGGTCCGGGCTCTGACGGAATAATTCCGTCAGTCTCTTCATCCTCACCGTCGCCAAACAGCTTGGGAATATCTATCGCAGGTGCGCCGCCGTCCTCATGATCGTCCATTTCGGAGGGAAGCTCTCTGTTCTGAAACATATTGTTGAGCTCGTCCTCCATATCCTCCAGCTGATCTGCAGAAAGACCGAGCTGGTTGGAAAGATCACCAAGCATATTTTCCATGGGAATTCCCATTTCCTTGGCGCATTTAATGCAAAGGCCTTTACTGACCTTGTTTTCATTTTCGTATTTGGTAACGAATATTACTGCCACTCGTTTGTGACAATTGGAACACATAACCATTTATCGTCAATCTCCTTAGAAATATATCAATCAAATTCAATGCTGTAATAGGCGGCACTTTGTCCCCCGCAGATCAGCACCTCGTCATCGGCGCAGACCAATAGCTCCTTGCCGTCGGTATCGCATTCGACAAGCACGTATTCACCCGTCTTGGGGTGAATGCGAACCACTCCTTTTTCAGTCAGCATATAAAGATCGTTTTCATATACCACAATACGCGACACCTTGGAGGTAAACTCATTGTCTACGACCAGGTTGCCGTTCTTATCCGTCACGATAAGTCGGTGGGTATCGGTCACAGCATTGATTGTGAACAAAAGTGCAATATGCTGATCGTTTGCATCAGCCAGAGAAAGATGCATGCTGCCGAAATTTACCGTGCGCAGTACGACACCGTCGTCCACGGAAACAACGTATGCAGCATTATCGCAAAGCAAAAAAATCCTGCGCTCGTCGATGAATCTGACGCTGTATGGAAAAGCACCCTCAAAGGTCATTTCTGACATCGTATCATGCTCGCCGGGAGCAGCGATGACAAGCGTCGTGTTATAAGCGCCATCTATTGACGCAGAGGTTGTAAAAGCAACGCGCTTTCCGGAATTGCTGATATCGGCATCGATAACCATCTGATTTCTCAGATATGCCGTACTCAACTCGTAATTTTTTGTATAGACCCGTACGGCACCTGTATGCTCATAAGTCTGCGTGACGACTACGTAGGCACCGCTGTCGGAAACGGCACCGCCGAGAACGGGGTAATCAAACTCCTCGTGACGGACACAAACAAAAGAATTATAAAGCGAATAGCTCTTCTCACCCACGTCATACACCAGCAGAAAGCTATCCGAGCTTTTCATGATAGGCGAAACGTATTCGGGAGAATCATTCAGCGTTTCGCGACCGGTTGCTGTAAACAGCTGCAGTCCCGAATCACCCGCAACGGCAAGGCCTCCACGGTACAGCGCAAAGGTACGGTTACGCTCTGCCGTTTCATAATTGATAATGCCCTCTGTACCCGAGAACAGATTGGATGCCGTGCTGATGTCCTTTGCCAGATAATAGAGGTTTTCGTATGTCAAAAGATCAATATTGGTCAGCATAGCAACAGCGGAAAAAACCAGCAATGCTGCCAAGGCAATCAGAAACAGTGAGTGATAAACGTTAGAAACGTGATCAAAATAGGAATTGACCGGATTTTCAAAGCGAATCTCCTCACCCTCGGAAACAGCGCGCTTACGGTTCCAAGGCCATAAGGTCTTATTCTTCATATTTACCCTCCGATCTGTCATGGTATTCTACAAAATTCAGATAAAGTCCGTGTGCGGGCGCAGTCATACCCGCAAGAGATCTGTCCTTGGAGGCAATGATGTCCGAAATATCTTCGGGCGCGATCTTATGCTCGGCAACAGCAACAAGTGTGCCTGCCATGATACGAACCATATTATAAAGAAATCCGTCTGCTGCGACGTAAAATTCTATCACGTTACCGGATCTGGACACACGTGCATACTTAACAGTGCGCACGGCATGAGCTACCTTCGAGCCCTGCGCCATAAAAGAGGTAAAATCATGCGTGCCGCAAAAATGATCGGCAGCAGCCTGCATGCGCGCAAGATCAGCATCCGAGATGGTCTTGGGATAAAACCATGCGCGATCCTGCTCAAAAGGGCTTCTGCAGGGGCTGTTGTAAATACGGTACACGTATTCTTTATAGTATACGTCGTAGCGCGGATGAAATGTGCTGTCCACAAATTCAGCATCATATACCGAAATATCGGCGGGCAGATGCGCATTGAGTGCTACGGGAATACGTTGCAGAGGGATAGACGTTTCAAGACAGTCAGTTCCGTGTGCGGCTACAGTCACGCAAAACATATTTGCGTGCACGCCGCTGTCAGTGCGACTGCAGCCCGTGACGTCACAGCGCGTACCGAACAGTGCGGCACACGCGGCGGTCAACTCGCCCTGTACGGTCGGTTGATCCCCCTGGACCTGATAGCCGTTATATGCAGTTCCGAGATAGCGCAAGCGCAAAAACAGCTTCATGTCAGCCTCCGTTAAAAAGTTTAAAGTGTATAACCGATCCCCCAGAAATTGCAGGATACAACACCCGACAGCACGAGTGCGCAAAGAATAAGAGCTACGATATCGAATGCGTGCAGACGCATGCTGGTCATACGGGTTCTGCCGTCACCGCCGCGATAGCAGCGACAAGTCATAGCGGTAGCAAGCTCAAATGCGCGTCTGAATACAGATGCAAACAGCGGAATGAGAATGGGTATGAGAGATTTGATTCTCTTGACCAGATTCCCCTCGGTAAAGCCCGCTCCCCTTGCCTTCTGTGCCGCAATGATCTTCTCTGCCTCCTCCATGATCGTTGGGATGAAGCGTAATGCAATCGACATCATCATGGAAAACTCATGCACCGGAAGTTTGAATACTCTGAGCGGTGCAAGAAGTCTTTCCAAAGCGTCAGTCAATGCAATGGGTGTTGTGGTATAGGTCAGAAGCATGCAGGTGCCTACGATCATGGCAAGAATTCTGATCGCAATAAACAGCGCACTGTAAAGCCCCCTTTGATAAATCTCAAGCTTCCAGAAGCTCCAGAGCGGCTGTGTATCCACCTCTTTGGTCAGGAAGATATTGATCGCCACCGTCAGAACCAGAATGAACATGACCACGCGGATACTGCCGAGCACGGTTTTGAGCGGTATACGGCTCATGAAGACCAAAGCCAGCGTAAATGCGCTCAATACCGCAAAGCCAAGTAGATTCTTGCAAATAAATGCCGCAAGAATGAACAGCACGGCGATGATCAGCTTGATTCTCGGATCAAGCCTGTGCAGTGGCGACCGGGCAGGATAAAACTGCCCAAGTGCAATACTTTTCATAAAATAAATTCCTTAGTTCAGAAAGTTAATTTCAAGGCGCGTATCAGCTCGGCAGTTGCCTGCTCCTTGGTGCAGACGCCCGTATCCACGTCAAGCCCCTGTGCGGCAAGCAGACGCATAATCTGGGTGATCTGCGGAATGTCAAGGCCGGCCGCTGCAAGCAAATCGCTGTCCGCAAAAACGTCGTGAACGTTTCCTGCAAGCATGACGCGAGCCCGGTTCATAACGACAATGTCCTCACAGTATTCGGCCATATCCTCCATACTGTGGCTGATAATGATTACGGTAGCACCGGTTTTATCGCGATAGGCGCGAATGCCGGCAAAGATTTCCGCGCGACCGCGAGGATCAAGTCCCGCTGCGGGCTCATCGAGCACAAGGATCTCCGGTTGCATTGCCATAATTCCGGCAATAGCGACGCGGCGTTTCTGACCGCCCGACAGATCAAACGGAGACTGACTTAATACACTCTCATCAAGTCCGACAAAACGGATGGCATCTTGAACACGCTTGAGGATCTCATCTTTATCAAGACCCATATTCGCAGGGCCAAACGCGATATCTGCGGCAACCGTTTCTTCAAACAGCTGATATTCCGGATACTGCATAACAAGGCCAACGCGGAAGCAAAGACGAGTTCCCTTGTACTTTTTGTCCCAGATATCCTCACCGTCAAGCAGTACCTGACCCGAGAAAGGCTTCTCCAGGCCGTTAAAAAGCTGTGCCAACGTTGATTTGCCCGAACCGGTATGTCCGATCAGGCCCGTGATGCGACCGCTTTGCACACCAAAGCTGACGTCGTCAAGCGCTTTGACCTCAAATGCGGTTCCCTTTCCGTAATAGAAGGATACGTTTTTCAACTCAAGCTTTACTGACATACGTTCATACCTCCTGCGGTAAGAATGATATCAGCACAAGCCTTGGGCGTGATGCCGCAAGCATCGGTGTTCAACCCGTGCGCGCGAAGCTCCTCGATCAGTTGCGCACATTGCGGCAGCTCAAGTCCTGCACGGCGAAGCTCGCTCGCCTTGGCAAATACCTGCTCGGGAGCACCGTCCATGGCGATCTTGCCGTCCAGCAGAACGATCACGCGATCTGCTCTGACAGCCTCCTCCATATAGTGGGTGATGGTCAATACGGTAATGCCGTGCTCACGGTTGAGCTTTTCCATGGTCGCCACGATCTCTTTGCGGCCAACAGGGTCAAGCATTGCCGTGGATTCGTCGAAAATGATGCAATCGGGCATCATGGCAATGACGCCTGCAATGGCAACTCTCTGCTTCTGACCGCCCGAGAGTCTGTGGGGCTCTCTCTTGGCAAACTCGGTCATGTTGACTGTTGAGAGCGCCTCGTCAACGCGGCGTCTGATCTCTGCAGGAGCAAGTCCGAGATTTTCCGGACCGAAGGCAACGTCTTCTTCGACGATGGTAGCCACCAATTGGTTATCGGGATTCTGAAATACCATACCGATCTTTTTGCGCAAGTCATACGCCATGTCCTCGTTCATATCTTCGGAGAGAATATTTTCGCCGTCCACAAGGATTTCGCCGCGTGCATGCTCAAAATCGTCAATAACAAGGTTGAGCAGCTTGGCAAGCGTGGATTTGCCCGAGCCGTTTTTGCCGAGAATGGCAACGTATTCACCGCGCGCGATCTCAAGGTCAATACCGCGAAGCACCGGTACCTCTTGACCGTTTTCGGTTCTGTATGCATATTCCAGATTTTTGATCTGAATGAAATCTGCCATAATTACCTCTGCCAGCGGGAGCTTGCACCGCAAGGCAAATAGCCGCCGGTGCGCGTGACCTTAAGGCCCAACTCTCCGGATTCGACGTGTCCGCCAAACTTGCGCGCCACATTCAGCTCCAAAAGATAGCTCATGGTCATGGGAGAGAGTCCCGTCGTATAAGAATTGATCAGGAAGAACAGCGGCTGATCCGAGAGCAGCTGTGCGGCAAGACATACGAATTCATCTACGCAATCCTCCAGCTTCCAGACCTCTCCTCCCGGGCCTCTGCCATAAGAGGGGGGGTCCATGATAATGCCGTCATATTTGTTGCCACGTCTGATCTCACGTTCCACAAACTTCTTACAATCATCCACAATGTAGCGGATGGGCGCGTTTTCCAACCCCGAGAGCGCGGCGTTTTCCTTTGCCTGCGCAACAATACCCTTTGCGGCGTCCACATGCACAACGGATGCACCTGCGGCCGCTGCTGCTACAGTCGCGCCGCCGGTATAGGCAAACAGGTTGAGCACCTTGACGGGTCTTTTGGCATCCTTGATCAGCCCCGAGAACCAATCCCAGTTTGCCGCCTGCTCGGGAAACAGTCCCGTGTGCTTAAAGCCCATGGGGCGCAGGACGAATTTAAGATCACCGTATGAAATGTTCCAGGATGCGGGAAGCTTGTTGTGTACCCATGCGCCACCGCCCGAGGAGGAGCGACGGTAAACACCGTCGGCGCGTTTCCATGCGGGATGATCGGCAACGCCCTTCCATATAATCTGAGGATCGGGTCTTACCAGTATATATTTCCCCCAGCGCTCAAGACGTTCACCGTCCGAGGTATCCAGGAGCTCGTAGTCTTTCCAATTTTCAGAGCACCACATATCGTTTCTCTCCAATCATTAGTTATAGTATCCTGCCAGTCGGGAGCACCCGCTGTGCCCGTGGCAAACGGCAATGGCAAGTGCATCGGCTGTATCGTCGGGCTTGGGCGGCTTGGGAAGTCCCAACAGCGTGGTGACCATGGTAATCACCTGCTTTTTTTCTGCCCTGCCATAACCGACAACCGCCTGCTTGACCTGAAGCGGTGTATATTCAGCGACGGTTATGCCGTGCTGAATGCCCGAAAGCAGGATCACACCCCTCGCCTCGGCAACCGCAATGCCCGTTGTTACGTTTGTATTGAAAAACAGCTCTTCTACAGCCATTTGATCAGGCTTATAACGGTCCAGAAGCTCGTTCATACCGTTCCAGATCAACTCAAGACGTTTTTGCGTTGGCATACCTGCAGGTGTTTGAATCGAACCATAGCCAAGCGTCTGAAATTTGACACCGTTGTAAGAAACCACTCCCCAGCCTACAATGGCGAGTCCGGGGTCAATGCCGAGTATGACCATATTTCCTCCCGTTTTGAAAAGCACACTTTTCCACAATAATTCACTCTAAATTATAACACGAAAAAAAGTCGCTGTCAAATACATTTTATTAATTTATAAAATTATTTATAATTTATACTAATAATCGTTTACAAAGCGGCAGAATTATGGTATAATAGGATAGATATGACTGTTTATTTCAGTTTCGGGCGAATTACCCAATTTAACGGAGAAGCAACATGAACATTTTGAAATTCCAGGTTGGTGATATACTGCACCTTAAGAAGCCGCATCCCTGCTCCTCTTCCGATTTTGTTATAAAACGCGTCGGAAGCGTTGTCAGGATCGTTTGTCTTGGCTGCGGGAGAGACATGAACGTTGACCGCATCAAACTGGAAAAATCAGTTAAGAGTATGACTGCTGCCCAGATCGAGCAATCACAAGGAAAGGATCGTATTCAATGACTAACAATCCCACACTTAACAAGGAAGGCTTGCTTACAGCCAAATCGAAAATAAAAAATCTCTTTTCCGAATACTGGTATATACTGATCGCCATGCTGATCCCCGCGGTGCTGGTATACCTGATGTATCTGGCACGCTTGGTGCACCCGTTTGGTAACGGGTGTGTATTGGTGCTTGACCTCAACGGTCAGTACGTTTACTTCTTCGAGGCACTGCGCAATTTCGTCGTAAACGGTGATACCAGTATCATATACTCATTCTCACGCGCTCTGGGCGGTGAATTTATGGGTATTTATGAGTACTATATCGCCAGCCCTTTCTCCTATCTGGTTTGTCTGTTTCCCGAGGACAGAATGTGTGAAGCACTTTTGTTCATGTTTATGGTCAAGGCTGCATTCTGTGCAGGCACCATGGCGTTCTACCTGCATCAATGTGAGGCGCGTATCAACCGTATCGGTATCATCTGCTTTTCGGTGATGTATGCGCTGATGTCCTACTGTATTGTTCAGCAGAACAACACCATGTGGATCGACGCCGTTATTTGGTTCCCGCTTGTCATCTACGGCATTGAGCAGCTGGTCAAGTACGGCAGATACAAATGCTACGTTTGCTTCCTCGCCCTGACCCTGATCAGTAACTACTATATAGGTTACATGGTCTGCGTCATGACCTTTATTTACTTCTTCGTTTATCTCTGGGGCTTCAAGCATTCCAACAACCCTTACCACGAAAGATTGCACGGAATCCGTTCCTTCCTGCGAATTGCATTCTATTCGATCATTGCGATCGGCATTTCTGCATTCATTATACTGACAGCGTATTATTCGCTGACGTTTGGTAAGACCGAATTCTCCAATCCCAACTGGGCGTTCTCCTCCAGGTTCAATTTCTTCGAGCTGTTCTATAAGTTCCTTCCCGCATCCTATGATACTGTGCGTCCCGCTGGTCTGCCTTTCGTGTATTGCGGCACGCTGACGCTTCTGCTCGTCCCCATGTTCTTCTTCAACAAGAAGTTCAAGTCTGCGGAAAAGGTTGCTTATGCGATCATTTTCACCATCCTGATTTTCAGCATGGCCACCAGCTCGATCGACTTGATCTGGCATGGCTTCCAGAAGCCCAACTGGCTCAATAACCGATACAGCTTCATGCTTGGATTCTTTATGATCCTGCTTGCTTACCGGGCATTTACCAACATGAGAACGGTGAGCCGTAAGCCCATTATCGGTGTGGCGGCAGCCATCGGATTCGGGGTCATGATTCTGCAGGAATTTGCTCCTATGATCAAAGAGGACTTCAATCAGTACGTTGACGTTCACACCTTCCAGACAGTCTGGCTGACGATTGGTTGTCTGATTGTCTTTACCATTCTTATCTGTCTGCTCCCTCGCGTCAAAAACAAGGAGCTGATATCCTGCGTGCTTGTATTCTTTGTTTGCGTTGAGATGTTCTTAAGCGGACTGTGCGATCTCAACGATCTTGACAAGGACGTTACCTTTACCAAGTATTCCTACTACAACGACTATCTCGATACGGTCAGGCCGATTATCAATACCGTACAGGAAAATGATACTTCCTTCTACCGTATGGAAAAAACCTATCACCGTAAAACAAACGATAACTTTGCCCTGCAGATCCGCGGCCTTTCAAACTCAACCTCCACGCTTAACGCAGACACCATTTATTTCCTGCGAATGATGGGCTATTCCTCCAAATCACACTGGTCCAAGTACCTGGGCGGTACACCGGTCAGCGATTCCCTGCTTGGCATCAAGTATATCATGACCGATAAGGATATGAGCATCTATTACGGCGAGCCCGCATTTGACTCTGACGATTACGACAACGAAACCTACGTTGTGTATCAGAATCCCTACTATATGAGCATCGCTTATGCAGTCAGCGATCAGATGGTTGATTTTGACCTGGATGCTTATGAAAATCCCTTTGAGCGCATGAACGCTATGGTTTCTATGATGCTTGGCGAGGAAGATACGCTTCAGATATTTGTTCCCGCAACGCAGCTTTCCATGACGACGAAGGACGTTACCAAGGGACAAGCCGCTAAGCACGACCTGTATAAGGGTGACGGAGGCACCATTACGTTCAAATACGAGGTTCCCAAGGATACCGAGCTGTTCGTCTACTTCCCCACAATTTATTCCAGAGAAGTCAACATGACCGCCAACGGTAAGTCTGTGGGTAAATGGGGTGGCAATGAAACCTGGAGAATCGTTTCCATTGGCGAAGTGGAAAAGTCCGATCTGGAACTCAAGCTGACCATCAAGAACGATTACGACAATTTCTACCTGCAGCAGGATCTGGAAAAGCCCTTTATCTATTCGCTGGATATGGAGGTGCTTGCAGAAGCAATGACCAGACTTCAGCAAGGCAACGTACAGATCGATCCCGATAATTATCGCGAGGATTATCTGCCCGGTACGGTAACCACCGAAAAGGAAAATCAACTGATCCTGACCACTATTCCCTACGATAAGGGCTGGCATATCATCGTTGACGGAAAGGTTGTGGAAACCTTTGAGGTTGCCAATGCTCTGATCGCTTATACTATCCCCGAGGCCGGTGAGCATTCCGTGCACATGATTTATTGCCCCAAGGAGCTTGTGATCGGCGTTGCCATCACCATCGTCTCGGTTATCGCATTCTTCCTGCTTGTCATATTCGAAAACAGACTTGCAAAGATCAGAGGCTACGGTGAATTCTTCCGCATTCCCAAAAGAGTTGCCCCAAATCTGACCGAGGAAGACGTTAAAGCATATCTTGCACAGCAGGAAGCCGACAATTCAACCGAGCTACCGCCTCCGACACCTCAAGAAGGGACTGCTGACCCAACCGAGGCACCCCAAGAAGAGCCTGCAGATCAAGAGGCACCACAAGAATAATATCAATCCCACGGGACTATCCCGTGGGATTCCAAGGAGATTTTATGTTTTACTATATCAGCGGAACGCTGGCTCATAAGAGCATGGGATTTGCCGTGATCGATGCCGGTGGCGTTGGCTACCGCATGACGGTCAGTCAGAATACATACGATAAGCTCCCCTTAGCCGGCAATGCCGCAAAGCTTTATACTTACCTGGCTGTTCGAGAGGACGGTATTGAGTTGTTTGGTTTCTTTGATGAAACCGAGCTCTCCTCTTTCCAGATGCTGATTACGGTTTCCGGTGTTGGCCCAAAGGCGGCGATGTCCATCCTTTCGCTTCTGACCCCCGAAAAATTCGCTCTGGCTGTATGCACCGAGGACACCAAGGCGATTTCCAAGGCAAGCGGCGTTGGCCCTAAAACTGCGGCAAGAATCGTTCTGGAGCTTAAGGATAAGCTGATCAAGGAGCACGGAAACGATTTTGGCACCGTTCCCGAGGCTGCAACCTCCGCAAAGGGTGCTCCTGCACGCGGCAAGCTGACGGAAGCCTTGGACGCATTGATGGTACTTGGTTACCAGCGCGCCGAGGCAACTGCTGTTCTCAAATCTCTGCCTACCGAGCAGATGACGCTGGAGGAGATCATCCGCCAGGCGCTCAAAAAGCTGATGTAAGGAGGATGACAGTATGTTTGACGAACAGGATTTTGACTTTGAAAACCGAATTGTTTCGACCGGCTATTCTCCCGAGGATTCCGACATCGATGCTTCCCTGCGCCCCCAGACACTTGCCGACTACGTAGGACAGGATAAAGCCAAGGAAAATCTTAAGGTCTATATTGAAGCAGCTAAGATGCGAAGCGAATCGCTTGATCACGTGCTGCTTTACGGCCCTCCCGGCCTCGGTAAAACCACGCTTTCCAACATTATCGCAAATGAAATGGG
Source organism: Eubacteriales bacterium (assembly GCA_045603085.1). Taxonomy (GTDB): domain Bacteria; phylum Bacillota; class Clostridia; order Oscillospirales; family CAG-272; genus SVQP01. The sequence continues at coordinate 46,972 of JAZULL010000113.1, forward strand.
CGTCAATATCCGTATTACGTCCGGCCCTGCCATTGAAAAACAGGGTGACCTCGCGGCTCTTCTGACCAATCTCAATCAGGGTGACGTGCTGTTTATTGACGAGATCCACCGTCTTTCCAGATCTGTCGAGGAGATTCTCTACCCCGCCATGGAGGACTACGCGCTGGATATTATCATCGGCAAAGGCCCTGCCGCAAGAAGCATCCGTATCGATCTGCCCAGATTTACCCTGATCGGAGCTACCACCCGAGCAGGTCAGCTGACCACGCCGCTTCGTGATCGCTTTGGCGTACTGCTCAAGCTGGAGCTTTATACGCCCGAGGAGCTTGCATCCATCGTGCGCAGAAGCGCCGGAATTTTAGGCATTGCCATTACCGACGACGGCTCTTACGAAATCGCTTCCCGTTCCCGCGGCACGCCACGTATTGCAAACCGTCTGCTCAAGCGTGTCCGTGACTTCGCAATGGTCAGCGGCAAGGATGCCATCGATTCCGAGATCGCAGGTTATGCACTCAATAAGCTGGAGATCGACGAGCTGGGCCTTGATAATACCGACCGAAAGATTATGGAAACCATTATCAAGTTCTATGACGGCGGGCCCGTCGGTCTTGAGACACTCGCTGCTACCATTGGTGAAGAGGCTGTGACCATTGAGGACGTATACGAGCCTTACCTGATGCAGCTCGGTTTCCTTTCGCGTACCCCGCGTGGCAGATGCGTAACCAGACTTGCATACGAGCATCTGGGACTGCGCACCCCGCCTGCAGCTAACAAGAACGTTAACTCCAATCAGGTTTCCTTCTTTGATGAACACAAATAAAGAAAAAGCTCCGCGACAGCGTCGCGGAGCTTTTTTTGTTTATTTGAGTTCAATGGATTTTACGTACATGACGTCGCCCTCGGCGCAAGCGTCGAAGTAGTCAAAGCGGATGGCATTGACATCGCCGGACCAGAAAGCAAGACCGGAAACCTTGATCTCAAGGGTGTGATACTCGCCGTCAGCCACGACCTGCGCGCGCACGGACTTGCCGCCCTCGGCGTTCATGGTTGTGCCGGTGCACAGGAACAGCTCGGAGGAATAAGATCCTCTGCTGTTGGACGTTGGGATCATATAGGTGATGCAGATGGTGGTGTAATCCTCTGCCTTGAGAATCGGTGAGGAATTGGTGTAGTTAATGGTGACGTGCGGGTCGGATGCAGCCACAATGGTCAGAGAAGCCGCCTTTTCGGTATCGCTGAAGCTGACTGCGGTGTTGTTGGTAGCCTTAAGCTTCATCGCGGTATTGAGATCCACAACTTCCAGCTTCTGCATAGAGGTAGCTGCACTCTCATCCTCGATTCTGTCACTGATGTAGTTGTTGTGTAACGACTCATTGGTTGCAAAATCCTTGTTGGCTTTGAAGGTTTCGCGGATCTGCTCAAGCGAGCCGGTGGTCATCATATAGCTGTATTCAATGGGCTGGAAGGAAACGATCTTCATGGTGCACAGAGGGGCTACGTAGTTGGTCGCACCATTCAATGAATCCTTGCTGCCGTTATAAGCATGGCGACCCGCCAGAAGCGTATCCACGTTGGGCACGTAAAGACCGATACCGTAATTGGTCATGGAATGCGTCCATGCACACCAGGTTTCGGTATTGCTGTTTCTCATACGGAATACACAATCATTATGATATGTAGGGTCACCCCAGAATTCCAGTTTTTTCTCAGTGGTCAGAGGCTGATTCTCCCAAGACTTGGAGCCACCGTAATACGAGAAATCACCGAAATAGCTCAGCGTGTAGAATGCAGGAAGCTCCTGAGAAGCATATCTGTGCTCCCAGCCGGAGAAATCCACAAAGCGGTTATCCACGCGGACGTAATTCTCCTCCAGAACGTAGGTGTTTTCCATGTAGCTGATGGTCAGCTTGCCGTCATGACCCCAGTCCTGCGGCTGAGCCTTGATGTAGAGCGAATTTTCACCGACTACAATGTCAATGATACGGCTGGGATTGCCGTGCACGTCGCCGCCCTGTACGGGGTTGTAGGGCCAACGCGTACCGTTATAGTCACCTTCGACGTAATCGCCATTGCTGTAGGTACCGTAGTAGGACTGCTGTACAAGTCTGCCTGTATCGGCCTGATTGATCAGGTTATCAATACCGCCGATCTTTTTCTGAAGATCACTCAGATAGCAGATACCGCCGCCCCAGGAAAGGCGGATACCCAGCTTATAGAAATCGTTTTCGATATAATAGACATCGCTTGAATAGACCTCGCAAACCTCGGTCTTGACGTCGCAAAGTGCAAAGGCGGTGTCCTTGTTTTCGCAGGTGCTGAACGTAATTGCGGTCAGCTCGGTGGCCTTTTTGCCTTCGAGATAGTCCTTTGTCAGCGCGCAGAAGGTCTGCTTACCGGCTTCGAGATAAAACAGATCGTTGACCGTCTTACTGCCGATCTTGTAGGTAACCGTGCACTTCAAGGGCGCATCTGATACAAAGCACAGCGTCAATCTGTTGAACTGCTCGGTGATCGGATGTTCCAACGTAACTGTAAAGTTCTGATTGATCTTGAACTTGCCGTCCTGCACAGAATCAAAGCCGGTTGCGCTGTAACCAAGGCCGCTTGCGGTGGTAACGGCGGCGTTTGATCCGCTTTGATTGACGTTCAGGGCGGTGTCAAAATTGATGGAGGGTTTACTTGCAATGTCGGAGCTGGTATCGGGATCGGTAGTGCTCTCATCGGTCGTCTGATCCGAGGAGCTGTCCTCGTTGTCTGTTGTTTCTTCGGGATTGGTGTCCGGTTGCTCGGATTGACCGGGAGTGGTCCCTTCGGGGTTGTTACTGCCCGTGTTGCATGCGGCAAACTGCAATGCCATCAAAAAGCAAAGAGCCAGCGCCAGCAAAGAGATAATTTTTCTTGTTTGTTTCATAATTTGTTTCCTTCCGTTCAGAGGTTATAGACTATTATACTACATTTAGACAGATTTGTCAATCATAAAGGGCTGGCGCAAGCGTCAGCCCTTGTGACGGCAATCAATCCTTTTTCTTTACGACGGCTGCTGTGCCGAGCATTACAAATACTGCAAGCACGGGCGCGAAGATTACAGAGCCGCAATCCTTTGTTTTCTCGGGGGGCGTGGTCTGCTGTTCGCTTTCCTGAGATTCTCCTTGCGTGGGATCTTCCTCATCCTCAACAGTGGTGTCCTTTTCCGTAGTTACCATATCTCCGCCGGGGTCAACTCCGAGCAGATCATATAAATAAGCGTCCGCGTAATTCTTTGCGTCCTCAAACGTACGGAAAGCCGCGATGTAAGCCACGTCAAAGCTGTTGGCCTCGGGATCGGTATGGTCGATACCGGTAAAGTCGCAACGGATCATATTGATTCTTCCCTGCCAATCCAGATCGTCGGTCAGGTCAAGCACGCCCAGACACCAGCCTGCATTATATTCCACCTCATCCAGCAGGAATTCACAGCTGCAATTGGGTTGTGCGCCAAGTACGTCACCTGCGCTGTAATAGAAGGTGCCGGATTCAGCAAAACAATTTTTTGTCAATACGACAAGTACCGGAAAATCCTTGGCTTCGTAAGAGATCGGAGATTTGGGTGAGAAGATGACGTAGCCAGAGCCTGTCTTGGAGGTCATCTTGATGGTTCCGTCATCATTGACCGCGAAATCAAAATTAGAACCGTTGAATCTGTTGAACTGCTCCATCTTGGAATCCCAGATCACGGCAGGCTGTCCCTCGGGAACGGTCGCGGAATCAGCAATGGGAGCAAAATTGTTGACGTTATCCTCGGGCTGTGCGCTATCCTCGCCAAAAGGAACCTCGCCCTGAAATTCGTTGACGCAGATCTCGATGGGAGAGCCGGTTACGCCGGTATAGAAGGACATGCCAACGTAAGCACCGTCCGCACAATACTGATCCAGCACGTTGTCAGCAGTTTTTCCGGCATCATAGAATTCCTGGCCGCACAGATAGAAGGTATATCCCCAATCGTCGTGTCTGACCTCAAAGGTATAAACCTCTTGTCCCTGCTCGTTTACGGGAATGGTAATTGCCATCTCGCTGAACAGCTTCCAGCCGTTATCATCGTCAAGCGAGAAAAACTGTGCAATGGCAGATCCTTTACCTGCACCGCGAACCAGTACCGAAACGCCCTCGCCGTAACCGGTCTGACCGGGTGCATAGATTTCTTGGCTATGCAGAGAGAAGGAAACCCAGTGGTCCTTGTCGTCATACTCGCCGCCGTATGCAAAATCAAGCACGGTAAACTGTACCGAAACTGCGTTGCCCTTTCCGTCAGCATTCTGCGCCTTAAGATCATAGGTATTTTTGGTGTGAACGTGCGTATAGGGGGTATTGTTGGTATAGTCGGCAGAGATCAGCATAAGGCCCTTATCAAGCTCATACTTATAGCCGCATGCGGGTCTGTAGCTTTCTTCATCCTGGTAATCATCTGCTGCGCGCGAGGTAACCCAGTCACCTTCCACAATTGCACTTGCGGGTACAGTCAGCATGACGGCAGAGCAAGCAATCATGGCAAATGCCAACATCCAAGTCAAAAACTTTTTCATAACAGTTCTCCTTCCAAGAAGAAATATTTACATACATATTATAGCACGAATTCTCTTTGATGTAAATAGGGACAATTTACAAATCCGATGCTCTCTGTATGACAATTTCAACAAGAAGAGGGGCTACCGCGTGCGGTAGCCCCATAAAAGCTATTTTTTATAGAGACTTTAAATTAGTCCTTCTTCTTTGCTACGAAAGCAAGACCCAGAGTTGCAACGATAGCAACTACGGGCAGAGCTACGATGGAGGAGCACTTGGAAGCGGGCTTCTCCTCGGGCTCGGTGGTCTGCTCGTCAGCGGGAGCAGTGGTCTCGTCTGCAGGATCAGACTCGGGATCAGCGGTGGTTTCCTCGGGAGTGGTGGGCTCTTCGGTAGTAACCTCTTCAGCGCTGTAGCCCTTTGCGGTCAGCCAAGCCTGGGTGAAAGCGTAAGCTTCCTCGGGAGAACGGAATGCACCGATGAAAGCAACGTCGAAGTTGTTGCACTCTTCATCAGCAATGTCATCTGCGTTGAAGTCAAAGCCTACGCGGATGCTGTTGATTCTGCCTTCCCAGCCTGCTTCGTAGTCGGGATCGTCATCATTGTAGTCGGAGAAGTCCATGATACCCAGAGACCAACCTCCATCGTAGTTAGTATCTTCGATATCCCAGTTCTCGGAGTAGTTGTTCTCTGCGGACAGGATACCGCCTGCGCAGTAGTAAACGTTACCCTGGTTAGCCCAGCAATTTCTGGTCAGAACTGCAATGTAGGGGAAGTCCTTAGCTTCGTAGGAAACCTCAGACTTGATACCGAAGGAAATGTAGGGAGACTGAGATTCAATCTGGAAATGTACGGAGCCGTCAACTTCGTTGATTTCATACTGAGCACCTGCAACGCTGATCTTTCTGAAGTCTCTGAGGGTGGAATCCCACAGAACTGCAGGCATGTTAGCCTCAATGGTTGCGGAATCAGCGATGGGAGCCTTCTCGCGGAGGTCCTCTTCGGGATCCTTGGAGTCGTCACCTACGGGGAGGTCGCCCTGCCACTTGGTGATTGCGAGCTTGATGCTGGAGTCAACTACACCGGTCTGGCAGAGTACGTCAACGTATGCACCGTCAGCGCAAGCTCTGTCGAGAATGCCGTTCAGGTATTCATCAGCAGCAAACCAGTGTCCGTTTACAGCGAAGGTATAACCGGTTTCGTCATACTTAACTTCAAAGGTGTAAACTTCCTGGTCGTTGTCGTTGAAAGGAACTTCAACAGTGGGGAAGCCGGTGATAGCAGCAAAGTTCTTGCCCTGAGTGTCCAGATAGAAGGGCTGAACCTGTGCAGCGCCGGTGCCTGCACCACGGATCAGGATGCAGAGGCCTTCGCCATACTCACTGTTGGGGGGAGAAGCGATAGGCTGGCTGTTCAGGGTGAAGCAGATCCACTGGTCCTTATTCTCGCCGCCGTCGTAAGCATAATCAAGAACGGTGAGCTCCAGAGAAACGGAGTTACCATTGCCGTCATTGTTAGCCTTGAGGTTAACGGGCTTCTTGGTGTGCAGCTGAACGAAGGGGGTATTCTCCTTAGCGTAAACGGGAGGATCAATTACAAAACCCAGTTCAGCGTCGTAGTGGTAGCCAGGTGCGGGGCAGTAGCTACCTTCGTCATCATAGTCGCTGGCGCTTCTGGCGGTATCCCAGTCACCCTCGAGAGCTGCGGAGGTGGTGAACACGCAAGCAGCTGCCAGGGACAGAACCATCAGAGTAACCAACAACACGGAAAGAATTCTTTTCATGATGAAAGTCTCCTTTTAAAATAGTTTAAAGTCGCAAATTTTGCGCACATACATTATAGCACAAATGCAGTTTTTCGTAAATAGGTACATTTACCAAAAAGGGGGGAAAATTACTGGTATATTATCACAAAAGGGTTCACCATATTTTCACAAAACGCACCCCTAAAGGAGCATTTCGTAATAGTAGATCGGCAGCGCACTCCAGCCGTGGCAAAGGCTTGCTGCATGTCCGAAATCGCTAAGACCTATAATGGTTTCCCAGAAGGTAGTGGCACCGTTTCTGAGCATGTGGAAATAGTCTCTGTCGATCTCTTCAAGGATGATCTTGCCGTACACTTCCCTGTCGATTGCCAGCAGGGCGTCAAAGCGGAAGGAGTTCATGCTCAGCGTGTTGGGATATACGGTATAGCCGCAATTGTCCTTGCCGTTGGTAGACAGAATGCGTAGGATGTTGGTCAGATCCATCCCCTCGGCTGCACCGCAAAGCAAACACAGAGAGTTGGTAAGAACACTGTATTCACCGCGGCAACGGTTATCAAACGACTCGAACAGCTTGGTTTCGGGGTTATAGAATTCGCGCGCCAGCGCGGCGTTGACACCCTTGGCGATCTGCTCATACTCCTCTGCCTCGGTACTCTTATCGATTGCTCGGCAGATCTTGGCCATGTGCTGCAGGGCAAGTGAGAAGAAGGCATTCAGCGGGGCCTCCATGCTTCGGTTTTGTTCGAAGAAATGGCCATTCATGCCGGGAGCCCACTCATAGAAGTTCCAGTATCCTCCTTCACCGTAGAAATTCTCGATCAGGCCGTTATTCTGCAGCTTTGCTATAAAGCTATGAATAATGGTGTCCAGCACGGGATAGCATTCACGTGCCAGCGTGGTATCACCGGTGTGTTCAATATATTCCCACATCTGAATAAAATAGACTGTGGAAAAGGACGGGATCGGGAAATCAAGACCTGCGGGATAGCAGATCGAGAGAATGCCGTCAGGTCGCAGACCCTTGGAGATCAGCTTGAGGTTGGCGCGCGGAAAATCCTTCTCGCCAAAGGCATAGTAGCCGCACAGCATCTGATTGCGCGAGTCCATGCAGTAGAGTGCCTGCTCTCTCCACGGGCAATCCTCATAATGCTCGTGCATGCATTGCAACAGCGTGTTAGTGCAGACCTCGTAAATGGTGTTCTGCAAGAGATTACCCTTGTCAAATTTCTTGGCGGTAACCGGGTACAGTGTCGGACGCAGACCCGCATAATGCACGGTAAATTCAGTAGCGTTGACAAAAAACTGAACGTAGCGACAGCCAAAGCGGCGGAAGGTGTGCAGGTATTGATTTCTTCCCTGCTTGGCTCTGTAGTCTGCCGAGAAACCGCGAACCGAGGTGCGGCATCTGCCGTCGGCTAAGTGCTCACCGTAGCCGATCTCGATCTGACAGTCGTACGGGACTTCAATATCAAAATCAAGGAAGCCTGCCCATTCCTGCCCCAAATCTACCACAAAGAAAATGCCCTGCGCCGCGTCATCCGTTTTGAAACGAATGGGCCGGTCAAAGCCGAAAAAGCCGCGAATATCCGAGATCTGCTCGGGATAGCGATGGCGGATGGCGGCATGCTGCATCATGACGTCCGGGCGGGTATGCTGCTTTTCCACGTAGTCGAAAAGACCCTGCAGGCAGATCTGCGCCTGCGCTCTGGGGGCGAGCTCCAGCATTTTTATGGGACGAAGCGTAAAATCGGTTGAGATCTGTTCCATCTGCACGCTGGGTGCAAAGCCGTCGGCGACAGCTTGCTCGATAAAGCCGTCGTAGGAGGTATAGTCGTAATGGTACGTATATCCCAGCTGACCTGAGATAAGCTGCTTTACGTGAGAAATATAGTCACGGGAGAGTCGCGAAAGAATATTCTCATCCGAGAAGCAGATGGGTGCATCCTGCTCGCAGATTTCGAAGATGACGCCGGGATCGCCGTGAATGTAGGTCTGCGTATCATCGCCATAGTACCACACCACAATGGCCATTCTGTTCTTGCCGGGCTTGATAAACTTGGTGACGTCAATGCGGTCGCAGACCTTATAGGTGGGATAGTCGGCATACTGTCCGAATGCGGCGAGCTCGCCGTTGAGATAGACGGTATAGTTGGAATCGGCGGCAATAGTCAAGGTATAAGGCGACTCGCCCGTAGCATCGAATTCCGCAACGAAATCCGCAAATTCATCCGACAGGATCTTCCCTGCCTTCCAGATCCATTTGGCTTTAAGAAACATAGTCATCCTCCGTTTTATGATAATATTTTCCTTGATACAAATCGTTTGCAAACATAATCTTGTCCACGTCATTGACCACGGCGGTCTTTCTGCGGCTCCAATCGGGTGCGAGCAGCGCGTCGGGTGCGCCGTCACCCGTCAGCCGTGCGATCACGGTATCGGGCGGCAGAAGCGTCAAGGCCTTTGCCACGATAGCCGTATAATTATTTTGCGTCATGGGCACGTATTCGCCTGCAAGATACATATCCGCAAGGGGCGTGTTTTTGATGACGTGCAGCAAATGCAGCTTAACCTGATCGGGACCCAGATCTGCTACGTCACGAACGGTTTTAAGCATGGTCTGCTCGTCCTCACCGGGTAAACCGAAAATCAAGTGCACGCAGATATGGATATCCGGACTTTCTTCTCGCAAGCGGGCAAATCCATTCATAAAGATCGCGAAATCATGGCCGCGGTTGATCAGCTTTGCCGTCGCGTCATCCGAGGTCTGCAGACCAAGCTCGACCGTCAGATAAGTGCGACCTGCAAGCTCTGCAAGATACTCCACCACCTCGGTCTCAAGACAGTCGGCGCGTGTTGCGATATTGAGACCAACCACACCGGGATACTCCAGCGCCTGCTCATATTTCTCACGAAGAATTTCAAGTGGCGCATAGGTGTTGGTGTGAGCCTGAAAATACGGAATGACCTTATCCGTCTTCCATTTCCCTTGTGTCAAGGCCTTGGAGGCGTCCATTTGATCGCGGATCGGCACCTCGGGAGGCGGCGCGAAATCTCCGCTGCCCTTATCCGAGCAATAAATGCAGCCGCCGTGACCGCACCTGCCGTCAATATTCGGGCAAGTAAATCCCGCATCTATAGGAAGCTTGGCTACCTTGCCGCCAAAGGTGTTTTTCAAAAAGTAATCGTACGTATAGTACCGCTTGTTGGTATCGCTGTGCAAATACGGATTGCTCGCGGCCTGCGTGACCTTTTTACGCATAACAAATCGCCTCCTTCCCTTGAATTCATTATACCGAAAATACGTCTTTGTGTCAAGAAAAAACGAAAGCCCAATCTCACAAAATGAGATTGGGCTTGATTTCATTACTATGCAAGCAGCTTTTCAACCGCTGCCAGTCTGACACAAAGGGTCAGCACGTTCATAGCAAGCGTCAGATCCTCGGTTGAGGGATAAGTGGGAGCGATGCGGATATTGGAATCATGCGGGTCATTGCCGTAAGGATAGGTTGCGCCAACCTTGGTCAGCACCACCCCTGCATCCTTTGCAAGTGCATAAGCTCTCTTGGCTGTGCCATCCATAGCGTAAAGGCTGACAAAGTAGCCCCCCTGCGGGCGTGTCCAATGGGCAATCCCCTTGCCACCAAGGTCACGCTCCAGCGTTTCTTGCACAATGGCAAATCTGGGGCGCAGGATAGCGGCCTGCTTCTGCATGATGGCCTTAACGTTCTGCGCATTGCCGAAATACTTGACGTGACGGAGCTGGTTGATCTTATTGTAGCTGATGGTCTGCACGGTCAGCACCTTCTTTGCATGAGCCAGATTTGCATCCGACATGGCCATCACGGCAACGCCTGCACCGGGATAAGTGATCTTGGAGGTGGAGGCAAAGTAGAATACTCTGTCCTCGTTGCCAAACTTTCGACAAGCCTCGAAGATGTCGGTCAGCTCATCCTCTTGACCGTAAAGTGCGTGTACTACGTAAGCATTATCCCAGAAGATGCGGAAATCGGAGGCAGCCGTCTTCATGCCTGCCAGGCGCTCCACTGTCTCCTTGGAATAAATGTAACCGTCGGGATTGGAATACTTGGGGTTGCACCAGATGCCCTTGATCGATGCATCATGAGCAACCAAAGACTCGATCAGATCCATATCGGGGCCTGTCTCGGACATGGGGATCGGGATCATTTCGATGCCAAGAGACTCGCAGATGGTAAAATGGCGATCGTAACCGGGACAAGGACACAAGAACTTGACCTTATCCAGCTTGCACCACGGCACGGAGCCCTCGGTAGCCGTTCCGTACAGCATACAACGGCTGACGGTATCATACATCAGAGTCAGCGACGAGTTGCCCGCTACGAAAATGTTGTTTGCGGGAATGCCCAAAAGCTCGCCAAACAGCTTCTTTGCCTCGGGCACACCGTCCAGCATGCCGTAATTGCGGCAGTCAAATCCGTTTTCGGAGAAGCATTCTTTGTGATCAAGGCATGTCAGCATGCCATCGATCAGATCAAGCTGCTCGGCACAGGGCTTCCCGCGCGAAAGGTCGAGAGAAAGACCCAGAGATACGTATCTATCATATTCCTTTTGCAAGGAATTTTGCTCGGCAAGCAGCTGCTGCTTGCTCATTTCTGTATAATGCATTTACTCAGAACTCCTAATCGTCATAATAACTCGTACATTATACCACGCTGTTTTTCATTTTGCAATACCTTTTTGAATAATTTTCGAAATTAATTGCACTAATTTTCGTTATTCGACCCCGTATTCCAAAAGTCTGCCACTATTTTTGCAAGAGATTGCGCGTCACTTGCAAATCTGATGTCTTCCCAATGTGGCGGAAAGAGATCGATATAGCGTTGCTCGGCGTATCTCTGATCAAGCAAAACCACAATTCCGCGGTCGGTATCGGTGCGGATCACGCGACCCGCTGCCTGCAAAACGCGATTCATGCCGGGATAAACGTAGGCGTACTCGTAGCCACAGCCGTTCTTATCGGCATAATGGTCTCTTATGATGTTTCGCTCGTCCGAGAGCCCGGGAATTCCGACGCCGACAACGATACTGCCGATCAGTCTGCCGCCGGGCAGGTCAACGCCCTCGGAGAAAGATCCGCCCAGCACACAGAAGCCGATCAGCATGGAAGGATTATCAGCACGGAATGCGTCCAGAAACGACTCCTTCTGTTCTTGGGTCATGTTTCTTTTTTGTACCGCAACGGGCACGTCGGGATATCTTTGGGTAAATACCTTAACCACCTTTTCCATGTAGGAATAGGACGGGAAATATACCATATAATTTCCTACCTTACCGCACACCGAGGCGGCAATATACGAGGCGATCTTTTTGACCGAATTTTCTCTTTCCTCAAACGTAGTGCAAACACAGTCGGCAACCGCCACGCAGAGATTCTCGCGCGGGAACGGCGAGGGGAAATTGACAGAGATCGCTCCCCTGCCGCCGCCAAGCGTTTGCGCAAAGTAAGAAGGTGGAGTCAGCGTCGCCGAAAACATGATCACCGCTTCAGCGCGGGCATTACATTCCTCCAGCTGAGTGCTGGGGTCAAGACAAAGCAGGCTGAGCGTCAGCGCGCTGTCCTGCACGGTCAGATAAGTGACAAATCCGCTATCGTAGACCCGCGCGGCGGTCACGTAGGCGCGCAAGGTTGCATAAAACGCCTCGACGGAATCGTAAAGAGCGTCATAAGAGTGTGTTTTCAGCCATTTCCCGACAGCAATTTCAAGATCCGAGAGCGACTCGTTCACCTCTTCAAGCGGTTGCTTGGAGAAATAATAGCCGTGCTCAACGCCCTCCTGATCCTTAAAAAGCGTGTCGTTGCAGTATCGGTTGATCTTTTTGAGCACCCCCATGCAGACGTAAAGCTTTTTGCGCAGCGGATCGTGCTCGGGCAGCATTTGTGCCACCGTGGCAAGATCGTCACTTCGCAAGGATGCCGAATACATATCCCTCGCTCTATCCGTCAGGTTATGCGCTTCATCGACTAAAAGTACGTATTTTCCGTTATTTTCCTCGAAATATCGGCGCAGCTTGACAGCAGGATTATAGACGTAATTGTAATCGCAGATGATGATGTTGCAGAATTCCGAAAGATCAAGAGACAGCTCATACGGGCATACGCCGTATTTTTCAGCTGTGCGGCGGATCAGCGTGGGGGTGTAGCCATTTTGACAGGTCAACAGCTCCTGCACCGCCTGCATGATCTTGGTGTGCGAGAGACTGCGCGGGCATGCATGCTTGCACGTGCGTGCGCAGAATTCCTCTGCGGGACACATCTGTTCCTTTGCGGCAAGCACGATTGTGCGCAGATGGGCACCTGCATCAAACAATCTCTTAGCCGCGGCCATGGCCTCTCTTCTGGTGCTGGCTTTGGCGGTCAGATAAAAGATCTTATCACACTTCCCTTTTCCTAACGCGCGCACCGCCGGATACAAGGTAGAGATTGTTTTGCCGATCCCCGTGGGAGCTTGAATAAACAGTCGCTTACCGTGCAGAATATCGCGATAGCATTCGCGCATGAACTCTTCCTGGCCCTCTCGTACCTCGGGATAAGGAAATGCAAGGGACTCGGCACTGGGTCTGACCTCTCTGCGATCACGGACACAATTTTCAATATAAGGCAGTGCACGACCAAGCAGCTCGGAGAACTCCTCTCTGAGTGTCTGCGCGGTCATGCGGCAAGAAAATACCGCGCTTTCGCCGGAAGCAGTAACAAAGATCTGTCGAACACTCAGCACGTCAAGCTCCTTGGCAGAAGCCAAAAAATATGCAAGTACGCGTTGACGCACCGGAACAGTCTGCAGCATATCGGCCTCTGGCAGCTTGGCCACACGTCGGCTGTAATCCAGCACGGGCGTGCCGTCTATCAGCGTGATTGTCTCGGCTGTGCCCGATACCTTGACCAGAACACCCGCAATTCGGCATGTGTGCTGCAATCTGACGTCGGCAAAGCTTTGATTATCTTGTGCGGCAATTGATCCAAGCTCTTGATCCGTTTGAGTCTCTTCTTTATAGTTTCTGCGACCGAATGCGACGGCACACAGCTCGCCAAGCGATATTTCCACAGCACCGGTCTGTTCATTATACAGCATGCCGTCACCTCCATCGATTTCTTTGTTACATTATATCACAAACCGCACGCGCCGTCAACGAAATTACCAGAATTTTAGGGGTACACAAATCAGCCGCAATACAGTATAATGTTACTAAGAATACATACCGAAAGGACTCTTATATATGGATTTGATCAAAATCAGCAATTCAAAGCTAAAGATCATGCTCACTGCTTCGGATATGGATAAATATGATCTTTCAGAAGACCGCGTGTTTTTGGCTGAGGCACGTGTTCGTGACGCCCTACATCGCATGCTGGAGGATGCACGGGTACAAATCGGGTTTATCGGTGAGGACGCACGGTTATACGTGCAAATGTACCCATGCGTCAAGGGCGGATGTGAGCTATTCATCTGTAAGCTTGATGACAAGGATGCATATTCCTCGCAGGAATCCGGGAATCTGCCCACCCCCGAGCGACCCGCACTGCCCAAGCCTTATCCCGGGACGCGTGCACTTCGAAAATTAGAGAAATACGGACGCGACGTTGTCGCTTATTCCTTTACAAGTCTTCAGGACTTGATCGGCCTTTGCCGACGGCTTTGCGGCATTGGCTTTTGCAACGCCAGCAATGCCTATACCGATTCAAAGCACAAATATTATCTCTTTATATGCGATTTCCCGGCGCCCTCACTCTATTCGCTTGATCAATATTGTTTTCTTGGCGAATACGGCACGCGGGAAAATGCCAAACTGTTACAAAGCTACGTTTCGGAATACGGCAGTTTGATCTGCAGCGAGCACGCCGTACAGACGCTGGCGCAATTATAATTTTACCAAGGCTCTTGCAATTGTGACTTGAATTTGATATAATGGTAGCATGAAAGCGAGGTGCTACCATGACCTGGGATCAACTTTACGATACGTGCTGTGCTTGCCAAGGCTGTGAGCTCTGCAAGACCAGAACCAATTGCGTGTTCGGCACGGGCAACCGTCAGGCCGATATTCTGTTTGTCGGCGAAGCCCCCGGCGAGCAGGAGGATCTTTCCGGCACTCCCTTTGTCGGCAGAGCCGGTCAGCTGCTGGATAAATATCTGTATGCCGTGGACATTGCGCGCGAGGACGTGTATATTGCCAACATTCTCAAGTGCCGTCCGCCCAAAAACCGAGATCCGCTTCCCGCAGAGGAGGATGCCTGCATCGGATATCTGCGCGAGCAGGTACGTCTGATCAAGCCCAAGATCATTGTGTGTCTTGGCAGAATTGCGGCCATGCGCCTGATCAAGCCCGACTTCAAGATCTCCAAGGAGCACGGTGTTTGGTTTGAAAAAGGCAGCTTTGTTATGACTGCGGTCTATCATCCTGCCGCACTTTTACGCGATCCGCGCCGCAAGGAGGAAATGCTTGCAGACATGCAGGAAATCAAGAAAAAACTGGATAGCTTAAAGGACTGATATCTTATGAATTTTGACTTTACTTCCCTTTTGGTGGTCATTATCGTCATGTTTCTGATGCTGCTTTGCGGATTTATCTGCCGCAAGATCGGCTGGATCGACGACGTTGGCTCCAAGCGACTCTCCACGCTGATCATTAAGGTCGGTCAGCCCATGATGATCATTGACGCATTGGTCAACGTGGAATACACAACCGAAAACCTCAAGCGCGGCCTTCTGATCCTTGCCATCGGCTTTTTCTTGCATTTTCTGATGGCGCTGATCGCCTTTCCGCTCTGTCTGCCCTACAAGAATCTTGACGAGCGAAAGATCACCGAGTTTTCGCTGATCTTTACAAATTGCGGATTTATCGGTCTGCCCATCCTTGGCGCGATCTTTGGCGATATCGGCAAGTTCTACGGAGCGTTTTTCCTGATCAGCTTTAACATCTTTATGTATATCTGGGGTCTTATGATCCTCGGCCGTAAGCGCGATGACATCAAAATGACCCCCGGAAAGGCGCTGATCAACTTTGGCTCGGTTCCCTGCGTGCTGGGCGTTATTTTGTATCTGCTCAGAAATCCCGCGATCAAAAACCCCATCATCGGTACTGTGATCGACGACGCATTTTTGATGCTGTTTGCAAAGCTGGCCGCGCTGTGTCTCCCGATCTCGGTGTTGATCACCGGCGCGCTGCTGGCAACAAGAACCCCCAAGCAGCTATTCTGCTCGGGCAAGATTTATCTGTTCTCGCTTTGCAAGCTGATTCTCATTCCCGCACTCGCATTTTTGATATGCAAGCTGCTCGGATTCTCGGATGATATCGTGATGTTCTCCACAGCCGTCACAGCTCTTCCTACGGCATCGATCATTTGTATGTTCTCAGAAACCTACGATATCTCACCGGGCTACGCCTCGCAAACGGTTGGCGTGTCCAGCATGCTATGTCTGGTCACACTCCCCCTGATGCTGACGCTGGCAGATAAAGCTCTTCAAGTTTGGTAAAGTAAAACGCCACCGCATACGCGGTGGCGTTAATTTTTTGATTAGTTTGTCTGTTCAGCCAGTGCCTTGAGCAAGAATGCACGGATGTTGTAAAGCTGATCGTCGTTTCTGTTAAATGTGACGGTACTTGTAACAACGTGGCTGACAAGCTCATCGGTATAAGCCTCGCCCTTCGCCTGCTCCAGCATGGTCAGCAGCTGGTATTCCTCAATACCGTCGCGGATGTTGAGCAGACGGATCGAAGGAATAGGATCAAGCTGGTTATATGCAGATCCCGGGTAGATCAGAATGCCGTCGCCGGGGCCGGTCTTGGAGAACGGGCAACGCATGCTGTAGGTGGTGTTACCTGCCACGTCATAATAAGAGACGTGCCAGTAAAGGAATCCGGTACTGCCCAGCATGTAGTTAGTCCAGAACATGGTGCGACCCTCGGTGCCGTCGTTGAACAGCAGGATGTTCTGATAAGGAGAGGTGTACGGAGGCTGGCAGGCAACGTAGTTCCAAAGCTCTGCCCCCTCTGCCTGATAGCCCTGCAGACGATCCTGGAACGATCCGACGTTCTTATCCATGTTCGCGCTCTGCATATACTGCTCGCCTGTAAACGAGGATGCCAGATCTCTGGGGGTTGCGCCTGTAAATACAGGTGTCCATACGTTGACATACTTGGACAGATACTCAATCGAATCCTTTTCGTCGGTGACCTTGTACTGATCGTACCAGCTCGGGAATGCCGTTGTCTTATCTACCGAATTGAAATTAAAGGTCGTGAAATCGATGGTACGCTCAAACGGAACCATCATGCGGTAATTCTCCCAGCCCCACACGTCACGAAGCATATCCGCTTCTCTTGCAATGGCCAGAACGCTGAGTAGACCGGTGTTATCGTAAACAGTTTCGCTCGTGCCATCCGGCCAGCCGATGGGTCGCCATCCGCGCGGTACACCCGGCTCATCCTGTCCGTAATAGAACATCTTGGGCGCGATGATGGGGTTATCCTTAAGCGAATCGTAGTGCTCCTTGTTCAGCACTCTGACCGTGGTCACGCGCGGGTTTTCCAGATATTCCGTGCCCAGCATGTTGTAGAAGGTCAGGCTACCCGTCAGGGTGATGCGGTTTTCAAGGAAGAAATCCGCGGTTGCGCGGGCAATCTCAACGTCGGTATAGCGAGTCAGATCGCCGTAGTTGTTATAGTGGTGCGTGTAGTTGGAGACAAAGTCCCACAGCGTGAATGCTGTATCAAGTGCAGTTTCTTCGGACAGCGTGACGTCATAGACGTATGTGTAGAGGTTGGCCATCTTGATGCACTTACCGGTATCGACGTCATACACCTCAATGGTCGCCTTGTATGCGCCGGGGGTGGTGTTGGCATCGGTCTTGGCCTGTACCACAAATCCTCGGATCGACTCGCGGAAGGGATACTGCTCGAAATTCCAGTTGGAACCCGAGAACGGACCAAGGATAATATAGTTGCCAAAATCGACTCTGTGATCAGCATCCGTGCCGAAGGCACCGTGCTCCTCACTGTTGCCGCTTGCAATATAGGAATCGTAAGGAATGACGGCATCGGGATATACAAATCCTGCGGGATAGCCAAAGTGTGTCAGATAGCCGTCCTCAACGTAATACTCCACGCCAAGCTCGGTCGGCAGCGTCTGTCCCTGCTCGTTTGTGAAATCGGAGATCTTGATGGTCACCTTCTTATTAGTGGGAGAATACAGGAAGAACTGACAACCTTCGATCTCATTCTTACCCATCTGAATGGTATAGCTCTGATCACCGACGTCCTTGCCCGAGGTATCGTAGCGCGAGATCTTCTGTGTCAGGTGGTCAAACCACAGCTTGACGGTTGCATCGTCATCGGGAGCGACCGCAGTCTCGTGCTCGGTGATCGGGTCATAGTAACCGATCTCCATAGAAGAGCCGTATCCAAGGCCATAAATTTCCTTAAGCGACGCGCGAAGGTCATCGGCGGCCGAGGATCTGACAGTAATCTTGAGCTCGCAGAAGCAGTATACGTCACCCGTATCAAGATCCTTGATCAAGAGGTGAACCTCCTGTCCGCTCTCAAAGCCCGCGATGGGCAACTTGTAGCTAAAGCCGGTTGCATTGGACTGGCCTTCCTTATTGGCGGCCTTTTTGACAGCAGCCTCGCGCTCAACCGCAACAACGTTTTCGGTGCAGTATTCGACCTCATTGTCAACGCCAATGCGCCATGCAAGCTCAAAGTTCTCAATGCTTGCGCCGATCCAGCCGTAGATCTCAAGGGTGCCGTTGTCCTCGTCTACCCACAGATCGTTGTTTGAAAAGGTCTTTGCGTATTCCTTCTGGGTGACGTCATTCTTGATAGAGTCCAGTCTGACCTTGCCGATCTTATTTTCGGAGTCTTCCCAGAAAATATAACCGCAGTCGCCGTCATCCTCAACAGAGGGAGGAGGCGGGCCGATGGGATCGGTCTCTGTTTCGGTATCGGATTCAGTTTCAGATTCCGTTTCGGTGTCAGAACCGGGTTCGGTCGTACCGGGTTCGGTCTCGGATTCTGTTTCTGTTCCCTGCTCGGTTTCTGTCTCGGTTTCGCTCAGCGTGGTGGAATCCAACTCACCTGACGGCCCCGAGGGCGTGGTGCAGCTTGCAAGCAGTATCAGCATACACAGAAACAGCGCAGACAATTGAATAAAACTCGTTTTCATGATGATCTCTCCTTCTTGGGGATTGATGATATCTCATTATACCATAAATTTCCCATCTATGCAAGAGGAAAAATGAAAAGGGGCAGAGCACGTAGGCTCTGCCTTAAGTTTACGGGACTTCGATTTCTCCATCCGTAAATAATGAATCATTCAGGCTGTTTTTCGGTAAACGTGTCATCTGAACAAATAATTCGGATTTCGCTGTTTGAATCAAATGCATACGCGTCAATGCTTAAGGTCTTCCACTTCTCTTGTGTTCCCGCATAGTGGATGACTCCGAGGCCGCTGTTTTCAAACGCCTGTGTTGAAATTTGGATATATTCGTGTTTGAACTCGACGCTTTCCAATGATTCGCACCCCGAAAAAGCGCGGCCGCCAATGATCACACTTCCCATAAAGGTAACTCTTTTCAGTTGTTTGTTTCCATAGCACATACTTCCGGGAACATGCTGTACCATTGGGGGAATGACAAGCTCTTGCAAATTCGTTGTGCGGAAGGCTTCTTCGCCCAATGTGGTCAGACTTTCCGGTAAAACAACGTGGGTAAGCGGTGTATATGCAAAAGCACGTGCGCCAATCGTGATCAGTCCCTCGGGTAAAATCACTTCTGTTAGATTTTCCATATAAAAGGCATTCTTTTCAATCTTTTTTACCGGAATACCCTCTATTGATTGCGGTATGACAAGCTTGAATTCCGCATCGCTTTCTTTTGCTTCCTCCGTTCTGCCCAAGACCACAAATCTCGTTCCGTCATCGGATAATTGATATCTCACCTGCTGACTGTCAACACGTATGACACCCGGAGCCAAAGGCGGCAATTCTTCGGATTCTCCTTCGGTGACAGTTTCGTCTTCTGTTTCGAAATCGCCCTCTATCTCGCCAATCACCTGATCAAATTCCTCTTTATGTTCAAGATAGTATTGATATAATTTTTCAAGGAAAGCGCCGATATTTGTCATTACTTCTCCGATCAGGCCGCTATTTTCACCTTGCATCCGTTCAATCAAAGAATGCTCGGTACCTGCACCCAGAGCTTCAAAAACAGCTTCGGTCATATCCCAATTCTGCCAATTGATCTGCAACGTCTGTTCATCAGGGTCGCCGTCCTCGCTGTCCAGCGGGAACAGCACGCGGTCAACCGTCTCGATCACATATGCATTGATCTCTTGGTAATTTATTATATACGCAACAGGCAGCGACACGGTCAGCAGCGCGATCACCAGCATCAAGGCTGCGGCGCTGATCAGGATAGTTCTCAGATTCCTGCGTTTGCGGGTATTCTTCTTTTTGGCAAGTTCCAGATCCATTTTGTGGAAGGATGCGATATAAGACTCGTCGACGTAGCCAACCGCATCGATCAGTAATTCCTTGGTCATAATCTGTAGCCTCCCTTCTCAAGATAGTCGCGCAAGCCGTTCTTGATCATGGAAATCTCACGATTCACCGTAGCGCGGCTGCATCCAAGCGCGCTTGCGATCTGCTCGATCGGCCTTGCATAGAAATAGCGGGCTATGAATATATATCTGTTGTGATCATCCAGCGTGCTCAGATATCCGTTGATCAGCCGTCCCAGTTGCCTTGCATCGTCCTCTGTGTGATCCTGTAAGTCGCCCGTAAGACACTCTGCAAGATCGTCAAACGGTACCGAAAGTGACGGCGGAACCGACTTTTTGGCATGCTGCTTGCGGTGCACGTCAATGGCCTTGCGGCGCATAATGGTGCAAAGATACGCCGGCAGAACGGCAGGCCTGTTTGGCGGCATGGTATTCCACGCGCCAAGGTATGTATCGCTCAGGCATTCCTCGCGGTCGCGCAGATCCGCAAGAATGTGCTTGATCACGCCAAGCAGATATGCTCTGTATTTGAGATCGGTGAAATGGATCGCCTGCTCGTCACGCGCCCAGTACATATCAATGATGGCCGCATCCTCCGGGATCTTTACCCTTTCTTCTGTCATGTAACTCACTCCTTTGATTGTCCTTCATCCATTATGTCGTAAGCTATTTGCAAAAGTATCACCTTTTTGTAATTTTTTTAAAAATATTTTCGGCCGGCTGAACAGGATCGTTCAACCGGCCGTTTTTATCAGATGTTTTGGTTTGTAGAATCTTCGGGCTCGGGCGCAAAAGGATTAAGTGGGATACTTACCTTATGTGTCTCGGGGAACGTGCAGGATATCTCTCTGTAAAATTCCGCAAGGGCCGCGTATCTGTAAGGAGTCAGCCAGATATAACCGATGCCGCAGGACAAAATGCAAAGCAAGTGCCAGCCAATAAAGCTGAAGTTGAGGCAGAACAGTTCCCAACGGTGACCGTACATCAGTCTCTTGGAGCGCTCGATCGCCTCATTGGGACCAACGGTCGGATCTTCGGCCAGAATAAAAGGTGTCATAGCATAGTTGTAGGTTGCAATGATACCGGGGATGATAAACAAAAGAGTCCAAAGCGTTATATAGAGCGTTCTGAGGAGCGCACAAAGTCCCAGCGTCTTCCATCTGGGGAAATAGCCGAACAGATGGTTAAAGCCCGGATCTCCGTAGTCTACCAATTCGAGATTGTACTTATAGTAACCGGTTTCAATGATACCGCCAAAGAAGGTGTATGCAAGCGAGACTATGAATGCGATTGTAAAAATGACCAGAACAATGCCAAGTGAAATCAAAAAAACAGGAATCAGGTTTTCCATGTCCATGCCGCCGACGGATTCGCCGCTACCCTCGCTCGAAGAACCGCCCGAACCAACGCTGCCGAAGCTGAAGTTTCCTCCGGATGTAGCACCGCCAAGGGCGACGGCAATCAGGCCAATCAGAATAGATTTTCCCCAATGGCCATCCAGAGCGGCTTTTGCGGCAGCTCTGTAATCAGATGCACGTTTCATAAATAAGTTCCTTTCATGTATATTATCTTCATTATAACACAAATTTTGAGTTTTGCAACAGTTTTACGGAATATTCATTGCTCCGTCCGAGCATTTGAACGTAATTGAATTGTCAACGCCATCAAAGGCTTGTTGATCAATACTGATCTTGTCCCACTCCTGCATTTCTGTGTAAATAGTGTAATTATTTTTGATTTTATTCTATCACGATCTCGCCGTCGGTGCACACCACGGTAACGCCTTCGGGGACTTTAGAAGCTGCTATATTGAATTTTGCCCATTGCTCCGTGGTCCCCTCAAAATAAATGTGAGTCAGCCCCGTACATCCCTCTAATGCTCGTGAGCCGATTCGGGTAACACCCGCATGGAGGGTGAGCGTTTTCAGCTTTGTCGACCACATAAATGCCTGCATATCAATTTCTGTGATATGCTCGGGGACAACGTATTCTTCAAGCCCGGTTTCGATAAAGAGACCGTTTTGGATTGTTGTAACACTCGTAGGAAGCTTGACTGATTTCAGCGAAGAACAACCGTAAAAGGCCATAGGCATTCTCGTAAGAGACTCTGGTAATACAACCTCTGTCAAGGAAGTGCAATTCAGAAAGGTTCTGTCTGTCAAGTTAACTACGCCTTCCATGATGTTTAACTCGGAAAGAGCCGTACATTCAGCGAAAGCCATAGCGCCAACGTATTTCATGTCACCGCCCAGAGTCAACTCGCTCAATCCAGTACACCCATTGAACGCATAGCTGCCAATGGATGTCACTGTATCGGTAAAATGCAGACCTTGCAAGGAGGTGCATCCTGAAAAAGCACTATCCATAATCTTGATCACACCGGGTTTAATTTGCAAATTGGTCAATGAAGTGCATTTTGCAAACGCGTATTTGGATATCGATTCCAAACTGCCCGGAATAATCACACTTTCTAAAGCGCTGCAATTATGAAACGCATATTCTCCAAGTGTGCTAACCGTTTCGGGAAGTCTGACAGACCTTAACGACTTGCACTCGGAAAATGCACGGTCTTCGATTTTCTGCAAACTGCAATTTTCAAAGTCGATGTTGATTTCACTCAATTTTGTACATTTTCCAAATGCTTGCTCGCCAATCGAGTGAACTGTGTTCGGGATCGTAATTTCTGTCAAATCAGAACAGCTGTAAAATGCAAATTTCGGGATTTCAGTACACGAATCCGATAATCTGATATTTTCGATTCCGCTTTCGTAAAATGCATACGAGCCAATGCTGTCAATGCCATTTTCAGGCCAATTCACAGAAGAAAGACTTGAACAGCGCATGAATGCTGTGCCCCCGATTTCCTTAATTGTTTCGGGAAGCGTGATTTCCGCCAAATTATTACAACCCGAAAAACTGCCCTCCGGTAAAACCGTGATCGGTGCAAGAATCACTACTTCTTTGAGTGTTGCAACACCTGACGCAAAGCCTTTGCCCAATGAGGTGCAGCTTTCGGGAATGACCAGTTCTTCGGGCAAGCTGACCCCGGAAAAGCAATGTTCACCAAGGGATTCAATGCTTGAAGGTATTTGCAAATCTTTTAGGTTGATACACCCGCTAAAAGCGTAATCTCCAATGGATTTCAGACCTTCGGGTAGGTTAATTATCTCAATTGATCCGCAGTTTTCAAAAGCCGATTTTCCAATGAAAGCAATTCCTTCATGCAACACCACTTCCTTGATAGTCGTGCAATTCTCAAAGGCTCTGTCATAAATCCCTGTCACGGGAAGACCGTTATACATGGTCGGAATTACGATTACCTCATCCGTGCACTCATCAATATATGCTACTGAATATGTTTGCGTACTGTAGTCCTTTTGATAGCTAAGTCCAAGGCTACCGTCAACCTCGTAGCTGGGATTGGGCTTGATTTCATTTTCGTTTTCTTTTACACTCTCGTCTTCGGCAGGATCCTTTACATTCTCTTTATCGGTGTATTTCAAATAATACTCATACAGCTTTTCAAGGAATGCGCCAAGGTCATAGAAGGTCTCGCCGACAAGGCCTTCTTGCTCACTCTGCATTTTGTCGATCAATGAATCATCAGAGCCTGCGCCAAGCGCGTCAAAGAGGCTCTTGGTGATCTCCCATTCCGTCCAGTCGAGAAGCAGATCTTCCTTTTTGATGCTCTCGCCATCCTCGCCATCCAGCGGGAACAGCACGCGGTCAACGACATCGACAACGTAAGTGTTGATCTCCTCGTAATTTGCCACGTAGATCAGCGGCAAGGAGGTGACTAACAATGCAAACGTCAGTATCAAAGATACCGCTGCAATCAGTAATGTGGACAGTCTTCTTTTTCTTTTACCGGTCGTTTTGTAATAATGATCTTTTACGATATACGCCTCAATAATATCGGCGTCAACCATACCGACAGCATCGATAAACATACTTTTATTCATACCGTATATCCCTCCTTTTCAAGTGTTGCTTTGAGGGATTTTTTGATCCGTGCGATCTCGGCGTTGACCGTGGATTTTGAGCATCCCATAATTTGCGCGATCTCAACGATCGAGCGCGCGTCATAGTATCTGCTCATAAAAATATAGCGCTGACGCTCGGACAGCGTGCGAAGCCATGCGCTGATCACGCTTGCCAGTTCCCTTGCGTCCTGTTCGCTGTATATACTGTTGTTATCCAGCGCATAGCCTTCCAGATCGGTCAAGGAAATCGCCAGGGCGGACGGAATTGCGCTTTTGCCATGCTTGCGGCGATATTGATCGATGGCAAGATGTCGGGTGATGGTGCTCAAAAACGCCTGCAGTATGCGGGGGCGGTTTGGCGGTATGGAGTTCCATGCGCCAAGATAAGTATCGTTCAAGCACTCCTCGCTATCCTGCATATCTGCCAGAATATTATGTGCTACCTTGAGCAAATATTGCCGATATTTGGAATCGGTGTGCCGTATGGCGGCTTCGTCTCTCGCCCAATATAGCTCAACGATTGCATCATCGCTGAGAGTATAAGGTTGATTCTGATTCATAATGCAATCTCCTTTACTGTTATCACCTATATAGACGAAGAAAATTTGATAATAATCCAGAATTTTTCAAAAAAGCAGGCGAATTTTTTCGCCTGCTTAGGTTTTTGGATTTAATACTCTGCGTTACCAACCGTTCTGGGATAAGGAATTACGTCACGGATGTTGGAAACACCGGTCAGGTACATGATAATACGCTCAAAGCCAAGACCGTAGCCTGCATGCTTGGTGCCGCCGTACTTGCGCAGGTTGACGTACCACCAGTAATCCTCGGGAGCGAGGTTGCACTCTGCCATTCTTTCCAGCAGAACGTCAAGTCTCTCTTCTCTCTGGCTACCGCCGATGATCTCACCAACGCCGGGAACCAGCAGGTCCATAGCGGCAACGGTCTTGCCGTCATCGTTCAGTCTCATATAGAAGGACTTAATTTCCTTGGGATAGTCAATGACGAATACGGGACAGCCGTACACCTGCTCGGTCAGGTATCTCTCGTGCTCGGTCTGCAGATCACAGCCCCATGCAACGGGATACTTGAAGTCTGCACCCGACTTGGTCAGAAGCTCGACAGCCTCGGTATAGGTGACCTTCTTATATTCACTCTGTGCCAGGGTGTTGAGTCTTTCGAGCAGACCCTTATCAACAAAGCTGTTGAAGAAGCTGAGCTCGCGCTCGCAGTTTTTCAGCACGTGCTTGATGATATACTGGATCATATCCCATGCGAGCTGCATGTTATCGTTGAGATCGGCAAACGCGATCTCGGGCTCGATCATCCAGAACTCAGCCGCATGACGTGCGGTGTTGGAGTTCTCTGCACGGAAGGTAGGCCCAAAGGTATAGATGTTGCCGAATGCCATCGCATAGGTCTCGCCCTCCAGCTGACCCGAAACGGTCAGGTTAGCAGACTTTCCAAAGAAGTCCTGAGACCAATCGATCTTGCCGTCCTCGGTTCTGGGCAGGTTATCCATATCCATAGTGGTGACGCGGAACATCTCGCCCGCGCCCTCGCAGTCGGAGCCTGTGATCAAAGGGGTGTGAACGTAAACAAAACCGCGCTCATGGAAGAAGGTATGGATGGCGTAAGCCACCTCGGAGCGCACGCGGAACACAGCCGAGAACAGGTTGGTTCTGGGACGCAGATAGGCCTGCTCGCGCAGGTACTCTACCGTATGGCGCTTCTTCTGAAGCGGGTAATCGGGCGTGGAGGTTCCCTCTACCTCAACGCTGATGGCCTTGATCTCGAAGGGCTGCTTCATTTCGGGAGTCAACTCCACGGTACCGACAACAACCAGAGCCGCGCCGACGTTCTGCTTGGCGATCTCCTGATAGTTATCAATCTTTTCGCGCTCGAAAACGATCTGCGCACCGGTAAAGCAGCTGCCGTCGTTGAGGTCGATAAAGCCAAACGCCTTGCTGTCGCGAATGCTTCTTGCCCAACCGCCAAGCACGACCTGCTTGCCGGAATAGGCCTCCATATCTTCATAAATGCTTCTGATCAAATCACGTTTCATGATGATGTCGTCTCCTTTGTCGTATTACTGAATAAGTCCGCCCAGAATGCTTTCCATAAAGCCGTTATCTTGCGTCATGGATTCATAGACGGAATCGTAAATAGCTTCTCTGAGTGTGCCGTCCACAACCTCGGCCAGTCTGTCTGCAATGGCATCGGAAATCGCCTTTGCGGTCTGCTGTGCCACAAATTCCTGCAGGGTATCTCCTGCGCCGGGGGGTGTTGTGCTGTTTTCCGAATCGGTTTCGGTGGGTTCTTTGGTTGCCTGCTCGCCGGAATTCATCTGATTTTCCATCCAGGACTTTATCAGTCCCATGATGAATTCGGATGTGCTGTTACTGCCAATGTACTGATCCAGTACCTCGCCGATCACCTTGGAATAATCATAATCACCGCCAAGTCCGCCTAACGAGCCGAGCAATCCCTCTATGTAGTCGGTATAATTGGTGGTATCCTCATCCTTGCCGGGTTTGTTTGTCGAAGTGCCGCCATTACTTTCGGTAGTGGTCTGCTCATGCTTGGCAAGCTCCTCGAGAATTGAAGCGGTCATGTCCATTTTGAGCTGTTCGATCTCTTCATCGGTAAGATCGGGGGCGGTTTCTTGTTCGGTCTCTCTCTCGGTTTCGCGTTCTGTTTCCTTGGGGTCATCTTTATCGCCGTTATTATTACATGCAACAACGGTCAGTGTCATCAGCAACACAAGAATCATAGCAAGCGCTCTGATGGTGAATTTCATGGTGTGGTGTTCCTTTCTGCACAAACGTGCTTGTTTTTGAAAACTTATATCATTATATCATTATTTGTCAAACTTGTCAACTGTTTTATACAAACAACAAAAATTTCCCAAATGAATCACACAATATTCAAAAAGCTTCTCGCAGACATGCTGCGAGAAGCTTTTTTTATTCTTCATACGTAATATCCAGTGATAGCGAGGTGCTGTCATGCGCGGAAGTGCCTCCGACGTTGACTGCTATCGCAATCATATCCCCGGCCTTGACGTTAATTCGCACGGTTTGCTCAGCAAGCTCTCCGTAAGCAAGCGAAACGTAACCGTTCCGATCCCCCTCTGTGATCATGGTGCTACCGTTAAAAATCCGGTATTTGATACCGTCGCTGAGCTCAGAGTTCACACACAGACTGTAGGTGTATTGTATCACACCGTCCATAGGGGCCTTGAACACAAGTGCCGCCTCATACGTATCCGGATGAACCGAGCCCTTCATGATCAAGGAGAACTCAGATTTTCCCTGCCAGCGGTTATTTGCTGCATCAAAGGTCATTTCAATCAGATCGGTACGTTTGGGCTTTACACACATGTAATACCAGTTTTCTACGCCCTGAACGTCGGAAAACGTACCCGGAAAGCTGAAAACGCTTTGAGGTTGATCGATCTTCGCTTGACTCAGATCGTCTACGATGCTGATATTCACGAATTCACCGTTTTTGGCCAGCGAATAGTATTCCGTGATAAACGTCCCGGGAGTGCCCTTGCGAAGCATCTGTGAAAGCTTGACCTCCATGGTACGGGAGGTGTCTGTCCAATCAACCACAGCAGGCGTATTTTCGCCAAGCCAGGTTGCGGCAAGCTCTTCCCACACCCACTTGTAGGCTTCAAAATCGCTGTCTATACTCCAGTTTGCAATACTGACATAGGTACATCCTCGCGTGAAGCTGTCATGTCCCTGCTCCAGATATTTTTCAGGGGTTGCGCCAACCTGGTAAGGACCGTCAATCTCCTGCGCAAGCTGTATATGGGCCGGGAAAATGGCATGTGCGTAATCCATAGAAAACTCATGCTCGGTATTGGGGCCGTCATCAATCCATACGATATCTGCATTCTCTGCCAACGATCCCGCTGCAAGCGTGCTGCGATATGCAGAGGCTGCGTCAAAATGGCTGCCAAACTGCAACGCGAATTTTGAATCGGGGGCAATTCCCTTTTGCGCGGTCGCCAGCGCATCAATAAAGCTCTTGAGCTTAAAATGGCGGAACTGATACCAGAGCATGCCGAGATTGTCGGAGGATGCGCAGGATGGGGGCTGGATCTCATCAAAGCTTTCATAGCTTGTACCGAGTACATAATTCAGCCCGCTTATATCCGAATACTTCTCTTTCAGGTATTCACGAAAAGCATTTTTTGCAAGATCGGAATAATCGTATTCCCCCGCAGGCCAATATTCACTCTCAGCGTACTGGGTAAATGCCGGCAAGTAGAGGAGAACATCCGAACCGTACAGCGCATTATACCGCTCAACGGCATCTGCATAAAACGCAACTGCAGAATTCACAGCAGATTCCGAGCAGAACGAGATCACAGTGCGCATGCCGTCTACAGAGCCACCCTGGCAAAGATTGCCTGCAGGATCTCTTTGCATCTGGTCAAGGCCTATGACGGTATCGTCTGCGCGACGAGTCAGGTCAAGCGAGATTGCTACCTTCATTCCCTTTTCCTTCACCACGTATTCTATCATGGGATCAAAGGGAGAGTAATCGTATTGTCCTGCAACACCTTCAACACGACTCCACGGAATATGTACCTTAATGGCATTGAAACCTACGGCCTCGGCTGCATCCACCGTTGCTTCGAATTGCGCTTGTGTCTGGGGACTGAAATTCCAGATTCGGTAAATAAAATAGCGTTCCCCTATCGTTCTTGTTTCTTTCACGTCCTCCGTCCCCCCGGTCGTGCTGTCTTGTGTGTCGTTATCCGCGTCGGTCGTTTCTTCTGTTACGTCGTCCTCTGTCGGCTGTTGGGTGGGGTTATCCTGCCCCTGACATGCAACGGCACTCAACACCATTGCTGACAGCAAGCTCCAGCAGATGACAAATTTCAGCAGCTTGGACATTTCATCCTCCAATTAATAGAAAGTGGCAACCTCTTGCTTGGGCTTGGTTGCAAACTCGGTCTTTTCAGCGTACAGCACAGGACCGGGTCTGCCGTAAAGCTTATGAGGTTCGATTTTGATCTTAGCGGTTACAATTGTCCAGTCACGGGTTTTGAAGTTGACCGCAGACGGGAATATGCAGACCATTGCATTGTATTCGATATCGTCAGCGCAGCAGGTCATGACGTGGCGGCCGATGATCAGCGCGGACTTGCCAAGCTTGCCGTCGCGCGCAACAATGCCCTTAAAGCGCACGGTTTTTCCGTCATACTTATCCGTATCCTCGGCAAGATCTCTGTACCATACGGCATAGTCCTCATCCTTGATCTCGATGATGGGTGCATCAATATCAAAAGGAAGCGGATCCTCGATCTCGTCGTATTCCACGTGTCCGTCGGGATAATCATAGGTGATTGTCGCGCGAAGGGTCACACTTCTGACAACACGGTGGATCTCTTCCTTGTCAATGCTTTCGGGTGTGCGGTTCAGCACAACCATTTCGCAGGCCTGCAGCTTATCCACCATCAACTGACGCATGTTGGCGTTATAAGTCAGGAATGTCTTGGCGTCTGCAAACATCATGTTCTGGAAAATGAACCAATCGGCAGGCATAGCAGCATACAGCTGATCCAGCAGCCACATGCCGTTATATTCGATAATAACGCGATCGATCTTGTGCTTCTTGTAAAGCAGCATCAGCGTATCGCGATTGAGGTCCTCGGGATCGTCGATTAACTCAAGATAACAGTTCTTGCCCCAGAAGCGGTCAAGCTCCAGCTCCTCAATGCCCTCTTCACATAAAATGATCAGCGTTTTTTCGCCGGAATTGAATCTCTGATCCTCCATGGATTCCTGAATGATGTGCGTCTTACCGCCCTCCAGAAAGCCGGTAAACAGATAAACGGGTATCTTTTTTGCCATATCTTAGCCCTCCGAACGCTTAAGCGTTACGCCAAGCAGCTCGCCGATTGCGTCGATCTTAAGACCCGAGCCAATGACACAGAGTCTGCCGATGATACCGGCAGATCCGGTACGGATATCGGGCTCGCCGGGCACGTAATCAAAGTGGATCCAATTGCCGTCATCGCCTGCGACAATGCCCTTGGCACGAAGAACGACACCGTACTTGCCCTCATCGCAAAGCTCTTCAAGCTGCTCTGCAAGCACAGCCATGTTAAACTTATTCGTGGTTTCCGCTCCACAGCTGACAAACACCTCGTTTGCATGATGGTGATGATGGTGGTGACCGCCGCATCCGCAGCTGCACTCCTCGTCATGATCGTGATGGTGATGCTCATGCTCGTGCTCATGACAACCGCAATCGCAATGCTCATCGTGATCATGATGATGGTGATGCTCGTGATCATGGTCGTGATCATGGTCGTGATCATGGCAACCGCAATCGCAATGCTCGTCGTGATCATGATGATGGTGCTCGTGATGGTGATGGGCGTGTGCCAATCTTTCAAGCTCAGCCTGCAGAGTGTCCTTTCGCTCCATCGCCTCAAGCAGCTGCTCGGCACTCAGCACGTCCCAATCAGTGGTCACAATGGTAGCGGTTTCGTTGTGCTCACGCAGCATGGCAACACAGTCTGCAATCTTTTTTTCGCTTGCCGTACCGGTGTGTGAAAGCACGATACATCCCGCATTAGCAACCTGATCATTGAAAAACTCACCGAAGTTCTTCATATACATTTTGCACTTACCTGCATCTACAACAGTGGTAAATGCATTGAGCTGTGCACCCTCGATCTCCAGATTCTGCACTGCTCTGATAACGTCGGACAGCTTACCGACGCCCGAGGGCTCGATCAGAATTCTGTCGGGCGCGTACTGCTCCAGCACCTGCGTCAGCGCCTTGCCGAAGTCACCCACCAGCGAGCAACAAATGCAGCCTGAGTTCATTTCGTTGATCTGAATTCCTGCTTCTGCAAGAAAGCCGCCGTCAATGCCAATCTCACCAAATTCATTTTCGAACAACACCAGCTTTTCGCCCTTGTATGCTTCCTCAATCATCTTTTTGATCAGCGTGGTCTTACCTGCGCCTAAAAAACCCGAAAAAATATCAATCTTGGTCATTGTTGATTCCTTTAATCCTTTTTCTTAGTGCCTCTGTATACGTAGTTGAGTCTGCCCAGAGGTGCGGCATCGCCCTTATCGTAAAAGTCTTCAATACATGTCAGCTCCTCGGTGCTGTCCGCAACCTTGAACCATACCGTGAAATCATCCTGATCAAGTCCCAGCGCGCCGCGAGGTGCGATGATGAGAATGGTGTTGCCCTGCTGACGGTAGACCACGTCGCCGAAATCAGCCGCGCGCAGACCGTCCACAACCACGGCGACCGTGCTCTTATGATCGTTATAGGGCTTGTTGTTCAGAACGTACTGATATTCCTTGCCGCCGTCGGTATTGAGGTAAACCTTCATCCACGTGCCCGTGCCGTCGTATTCGGTTACGGGATTCTTGGTCACGATGCCGAAATACAGGAAATCGTCATCATGGCTGACAGTAACGTCCACAATGGCGTTGCGCTGGGTGCGGTTTTCATATACCGTGCCCGAACCCTCGGCATATCTTTGGAAGTCGCCGTCGGAGAAGTTATGATATTCGGCCCAGATCTCCTCCTCTTCATCCTGCTCGGTATCGTTATAGTAATCCACGGGAGCAAGCTCTGCAAAGCTGTCGTATTCGTCCACGCCCTTATATTTACGGACGTAATCAACCAGCTGCATGAAATAGTTGTCAAAGTAACCACCGCGCATCATCTCGATATCACGGCTGTATTCATAGTTGGCGCAGTCCACAAACATGATAGGTCTGTGAGGAAATCCCTGCCATCTGCCCGCGATCCATTCGTTCCAGCCCGTAACAAGTACCACGGGTGGGTCGGTCTCGATTGCACGCTCGAACTGCTCGGCAAAGTTATAGCCGTGCAGGTATGCATCGGGATCGGGGTCGTTGTGCATATCGTGGAAGCCGCGGCCATTGTTATCGGTCTCGCCGTACATCACCGAGTCGCCAAATCGAAGCTGAGGATGCTGTGCAACAGACACGTTGATGACCTCATCCTCGCCCTTGAGATTGCCGAACACGCGCTGAGGACGGGTAAAGTCCATCCAGGGCCAACCGCCCAGCTTATCGGGCTCGTTGGGCCACTGGGACATCTTGATATTGAAGAATTCTCTGCATTCGGGCGAGCACTCCTCTTCTACCGCGATAATGACCGGCTTGCCCTCAAAATAGAACCAAGTGTCGGGACAGTACTTGGCAGCATAGATCTTATCATAGATCTCCTGCACGGTCTTGCCGGAATGAGTGTTCGTATAAAACATGACCTTGGGGATCTTCCAGCCGTCCTTGGCATATTCGTCCAGCACGCGCATGACAAGCTTGACGTTGTGCTCATAAATGCATGCATTTGTGGTATCAAAGAACAAAAAGTCAATGTCGGCCTGGATCAGCAGCTTCATGTGACGGCGTACGACCCATTCGTCATTGGAATAGTAGTAACCAAAGAAGGGTTCGCCCCAATGGTGGTACGTACCGATCTTGCCCCAGTAATCAGCCTCGGGATGCTCACCCGCATCGGGGTGTTCGGCCGTGATCTTGGAAATATCGTAGGGCTTGTGCTTACCGTGCTCGCCAAGCCACAAAAAGTAGAACATACCCACAAGGCGGTTTTGTCTGCGCGCAGGGGCATTATTTCTGTCGGCCGTTGTTCTGCCAAGTGCGTCGGTTGCCATCAGCGGGCCGTTTGCATAATTCTTATATTGCTCCATGGTCGTTCCTTCCTTTCTCTTTTGTCATTCAATATACGAGGTCACAATGATGTCCGCGCCCGTGCCGAGCACGTTTGAAATCACTACGTCTCCTTGACGAACCGTATTGGGAACGCGGAGAGCGTTGATTTTGCTCATGCAATCAAACAACAGCTCTTTGGGAATCGCCTTATTGGATTTAACGGCAACAACCTCACCACTCTCGGTCATGACCGTGGTGGTCAGGGTCCTTGTCGGGCAGGTGCATTCTGCAACGGCATAATCCACGCCGCGCTTGCAGGCATTTCCGTTTACCGACAGAACGTTCTTATCTTCATATTCAACAGTCAGCTGACATCCGCGGGGGCAGATGATGCAGGTCATTTCACGAATATTTGCCATAATATCAGCCCTCCAAACCAATGGTGATCTCGCCCGCACCGATCTCGGCCAAGACGTCTGCGGTCAACTTGACGGTCTCCATCTCACCGGGCGCAAGCTTGATCTTTTTCTTGTTGGAAATGATGCGATCGCCGCACTTGACAACCACACGTTTGTCGCGGTACACGTCGGATACGCGGAAATATACCACGGTATCCTGCGCGCAGGTGATCAGCTGAGGTACGGCATAGCGAACACCCGAAGCAGGGTTGACCTTGATATCTACCTTTTCGCTCTGTGCACCTGCCAGATAATCTGCGGCGGCACAGCCGGCGATCTCGGCTTCATCCGAAACGTAGTCCACAAGATCGTGCACGTGCAGCACGTTGCCACATGCAAAAACACCGGGAATCGAGGTCTGTCTGTTCTGGTCGGTCACAGCACCGCCCGTGATGCGGTCAATATCAATGCCTGCGCCCTTAGTCAGTTCGTTTTCGGGAAGCAGGCCACAGGAAAGGAGCAGAGTGTCGCAAGCGATATACTGTTCGGTCTCCTTGATGGGTCTTCGTTGCTCGTCCACCTTGGCGATAGTCACGCCGGTCACTCTGTCCTTGCCGTGAATCTGAACCACGGTATGGGACAGCATGAGCGGGATGCCGAAATCATTCAGACATTGCTCGATATTTCTCGCAAGGCCGCCCGAATACGGCATCAATTCACAAACGGCCTTTACCTTTGCGCCCTCAAGAGTCATGCGGCGCGCCATGATCAGGCCAATGTCGCCGGAGCCGAGGATGACGACCTCTTTACCCGGCATATAGCCCTTGATATTGACGTATTTCTGTGCAGTACCCGCCGTGAAAATGCCCGAGGGGCGCGAGCCTGCAATATTGAGTGCACCCTTGGGACGCTCGCGGCAGCCCATGGCAAGAATAATTGCATCTGCCTTTATATGCATGATGCCGTCGGTGGGATTGATGGCGGTGATCACCTTGTCGGAGGAGATACCGGTAACCATTGTGCCAACCTTATGGGGAATATTCAGCTCCTTGACCTGCTCGATATAGCGGGATGCATATTCGGGCCCCGTCAGCTCTTCGCCGAACTTATGCAAACCAAAGCCGTTATGAATACATTGGCGGAGAATACCGCCCAGATGCGCTTCGCGCTCAAGGATCAAAATATCCTTAACGCCTGCTTTACGTGCGGCAACCGCCGCACTCATGCCCGCTGGGCCGCCGCCGACAATGACGAGCGATACGTTAGTCATTCTCTTCCCCTCCCTTTGTTCTTCCGTAGTTGATCATGGAATTGCCCCCCGACTTTGTAACCTGCTCATAAGGAATGCCCAATTCTCTGGAAAGGATCTCGACTACGATGGACGAGCAGAAGCCGCCCTGACATCTGCCCATTCCGCTGCGGGTACGTCTCTTGACGCCGTCCACGTCACGCGCACCGGGATTGGTGCGAATGGCATAAACGATCTCGCCCTCGGTAACCTCCTCACAACGGCAGACCATGTTACCGTATGCGGGTTCTTTTGCTATGACTTGGTTCTTCTGTTCGTCGTCCAGCTTGCGATACCAGCTGCCCGGACGGCGATTAGGATTCCAATCCTTCTTCTTTTCAAGCTTGAGGCCCTCGCCCGCCAGCAGCTCCACACAATACTCGGCAAGTGCGGGTGCGCTGGTCAGCCCGGGGCTTTCAATCCCTCCAAACGTGATAAATCCCGGTGCAGAGGTATGAATGACAAAATCACCCGTGCTGCCGACCGCGCGAAGACCGGTAAAACTTGTGATCACACTGCCAAACGGAATATTTTTGACGTATCTGGCACTCTGCGCGCGAATGCTTGCAGTACCTGCGGCGGTGGTGTCATTGTCCTCTTTATCTGTCAACTCCTCTGCGGTAGGACCAAGCATGACGTTACCGCCTACCGTTGCGGTCACCAGAATTCCCTTGCCCTTGGGGGTGGGGGTCGAGAATAACGTGTAATTTGTCAGATAAGGCGTGCAGGCCTTGTCCAGTACCATATATTCGCCGCGTCTGGGATGAACCGAGAAGGACTCGTCACCCACCATGGCGGCAATCTTGTCAGAATACAGACCTGCGGCATTGACAACGTATTTCGCCTGCACGGTCTGCTCACCCGCACAAATTGTATATATGCCATCGGTATATTCAATTCTGTCAACCTCGAAATTGCGGATGAACTGTGCGCCGTTATCCATAGCGTTGCCAAGTCCCGCATCGCAAAGTCCGAAGGGACTGACGATTGCGCCCGTGGGAGCCCAGAGTGCACAGGTAACCTCGTCGGTCACATTGGGTTCAAGTGCAAGCACGCCGTTACGGTCAAGCACTTCAATACCTTCAACGCCGTTTTGCACACCGCGCTCGTAAAGCTCCTGGAGGGTTGCCTTATCCTCATCTGTATATCCCAGCACCAGCGAGCCGTTGCGAATATACTTCACGCCAAGATCTGCGCACACCTGCTCCATCATCTTGGAGCCCCGCACGTTAAAGCGCGCCTTGAGAGATCCGGGTTTTGCATCAAAGCCTGCGTGCACGATGGCGCTGTTGGCACGCGAAGCGCCCATACAAACGTCGTTGGTTCTTTCAACAACGCAGATATCAAGCTCGTATGCAGACAAGGCTCGCGCACAAAGTGCACCTACCACGCCCGCACCGATCACACATACGTCAAACATTGAAGCTACCTCCGATATACATAGTAAACCTATTATAAGTATTATAACACTATATACCCGATTCGTCAAGAAATGGAGGCATTTTTATTGACATTTTTCTGCGGCTGTGTTAAACTGAAATTACCTGAAGAGATGAAAGGAGCTCGCTATGAACAAACATTTCAAGCTTGGCCTTCCCGACTCGGGCAAGGACGTTTATATGCCGAGAAATACACAGACTTGGGGATATCGCTACGGCCCTTCTATCATGGTAGAGGGTGAGGTTTGCCGCGCATGGTTTGCCTCCCCCGGCGACAGCTTTGAGGCAGACTGGTTTACCTACCGTGAATCCTACGACAAGGGCGAGACCTGGACCGACGAGCGCGTTGTGCTGACACCCACGCCAGATTCCATGGACTGGTTCTCTGTCTGCGACCCTGCCGTTTTTAAATATGGCAAATATTACTATATCGGTTATACCTCCACCATCTTTGCAAATGGCGGCGGTGTGTGCAACAACGGCTTTGTGGCAAGAAGCGAGCATCCCGACGGTCCTTTCTTCAAATGGACCGGAGAGGGCTGGGGCGAGATGCGAGGTGACTACCGTTGGATGGGTAAGCCTGCCCCCATCATCTACTACGATGAGGACTGGAAGCATTGGGGTGCGGGTGAATTTTCCTTTGTCGTCAAGGACGACGTGCTCTATATGTATTACACGTGGACGTCCAAAAAGGCTGACGGTACGTGGTATTCCCAGACTCGTGTGGCAACTGCCGATATTACGCGCGAGGATTGGCCGCTGACAATCTGCGATCGCGGCATTGCCGCCGTGCGCAATTCGGGCGCAAACGACTCTTATGACGTGGTATACTGCGAGGAGCTTGACAAGTTCATCGCTCTTGCAACCGACAAGCGTTTTTCCAAGGATAGCTTTCTGTCGGTGTCCGAATCGGAGGACGGTCTGCGCTTTACCCGCGTCAACGATATCCGCACAAACACCTGCTTTATGCTGCATAACTGCGGCATTTCGGGTGATGCACAGCATCACATCAGGCAAGGCGATACCCTACTGCTCGGCTATGCCTATGGCAATCAATGGGGCAAATGGGGTACAAGATTGCACAGATACGAGTACACTCTCATGGACGAGGACTACTATTCCGAGCTGGATCTGCCCAATTTGGAAATGGAAAGCGAGCTTTGGGAGCGCGATCCCGATATGCAGCCCATGATCCTGACAGCCGTGAAACCGCACTACATCCGCGTCAAGCCGGGCACCTCTGCGCATATTGAGATGAAGACCTACAACTCCTGCTACGAGCCCGAGGCGATCGATGCGTCGCTTCTGACGTTTGACAATTACGACACACAGATCGTAGAGATCAAGGACGGTCAGGTCACTGGCAAGCAGGTGGGATACACCTATATCGATGCGCATCTTGGCAACCTTTGCGGCACGGTGCTTGTGTATGTGGATGCGCCCGATACCTGCTACGATGCTGACACGCGCACGGTGGTTTCGTTTGAGCCCATGCTGGACACCTACGTCATTTCCCTTTCTGCAGGCGTTGCCAAGCAGCTGCGAGGTCTGGCGCACTGGTCGGACGGCAAGTGGTACGAGATCTGCGAGCCAAGCCAAGGCATTACGTACGTCAATCACACCCCCGAGCTGATCAGCGTAGACGAGCGCGGCATTTGCAAGGCACTCGGCACCACGGGCACGGCTAAGGTCACCCTGCAAGCGGGAGATTTTGCATTTGACGTCAGCGTTGTGATAACAGAATAATGTGGTAAAGGGTTCATAATGCAAAATCCAAGCAAAAGCACTTGTAGGGCGAAAATTTCGGCAAAGCCGAAATATGTGATCGCCAGCGACTGCTGTAACTATATAAAAAACATCAAGGACTGTATCCCGGTGGATACAGCCCTTGTTTTGTCCCGATAGAATTCACACTCTGTCGGAATATCGTTATTTATTAGACTCAAATTGAATTTGCAAAGATTTGGTACGCTTTGCAAACATCATCGATACTCATGTTGATGACATGTTCAAATGTATGCTTTTCACATAAACGTTGCACAAATCTGGCACCCAAATAATAGCCCACGTCACCCTTGCCGCAATAATTCACCCAATCGCCAAAATAACGCTGATTCGTATGATCCATGGTTTGCAGATCGGTATGGAAATCGGTCAATATTTGATCAAAGTGGTTATCACACCATGCAAGCCAGCCGTTTCTGTCCTGGTGAAAGTAATGCAGATCATTTACAAGTAATTGCTCGAAATACATAGCAACTCCCTCGGTAAACAATTGCCAGATATAATGTTGGCTATTGGATTGAATATGCTGCTCAAAGACTCCGTGCTGCTTATGATATACATGACCCAATTCATGGAATATAAGTCCATGCATAGAGTCTATGTCCTGCCAGTTTAACTCGAGTATTTTCTCTATGCCCAAAAGAATGACGTCGCGGCCGTTTACGGTAGTTACCCAGCCTGCAGCATTGCAAAGACCAACGTACAAAACAATATCAATGTCCAATTCATGGCTGAAACGATTGCAAATCTTTTCATTCAAGTCGGATGTGACAGCACAAAACGAAGTATGTAATTCCTTCAAGTTGACATTTCCGTGAACAGCATTGATAATCGGCAGGATATCCTTTTCATACGAATAAGCTACCGCCCCGAGACAGTCGTTCATATCACTGATAAACATCGGGGCTGAATCCTCATATATCTCATTGATATATCGCTCCCATTTTTCAATGCAAAACGATCCGTTTTCGTACAGACTATCGATTTTCGAATACGTGTCAATCACATTTATCATGGTGCTACCCTTTTGATTCCTCTACATATAGTTCGTCGTAATACCAACGCATAGGGTTTTCAAAGATGTACTTCACGTGCTCTTCGTAATCCTGGCGGTTGCGTATTACGTGATCATGAAACGATTTTTGCCAAATTGATACACCGATTTGTTTTGAAACATGACTCTTCATATGTCTTATGACCCGCGATACCGTAGGGGCGATCAGTGATCGCCCGCACTCATCACAATGAACTATCAACAACAAATGAATATGGTTGGGCATGATGATGTAACAATCTACCGATAAAGCAGGATATATCACCGGGATTTGAAGAATGGCTTGCTCAACAAGCTTTCCATATTCGGACAATTCAATTTGTGGAGTATCATATTCCACAAGCGCATTTCCATGATCGTTTACTTCTTGCTGGCGATCACTGATCGCCCCTACGACCTTTCCCAAATAATTGCGCTTTCCCAATGTGCACACTGTTAAGAAATATGCACCGCATGAGCTGTAGTCATAATTCTCCCAACGGTTCTTTTTTCTTTTGGGCAATTCTTTATCATCAATTCTCATAATCGATTACACAAGCTCCGGTGTATCCGTGAACGTGATCACGGGATCGGTGTAACCGTCCGACTCAAAGACCACGATCTCGTTGTCGCCCGTGTGCAAGAGCGGCGCGGGCAGATACAGCGTTTTCTGCGGGCCTGCGGGGTTATAATAGCGGCCGATATTAAAGCCGTTGACCGTGACAAAGCCCTTGGTGAAGCCGTCAAGGCGGACAAATGTGTCCTTGGGATGGTCTTCAAGATGCAGATTACCACGCAGGAAAGCAGGCTTTGCAAAGCCGTGCTCGGGCGCAAAGGTGAGCCCCGAGAGGTCGTCCATGGTCAAGGGGTACATTTCCCAGCCATAATGATACCGCTGGCCAAGACGCACGCCGCCAAGGATTCCCTTTTTATCAAGCAGATTGATTCCGTAATTGACTCGGCCCATGTTCTCAACCAAAATATCCACCACGGCAGACTCGCCAAAGTCAAGCGAGATGGTGATCTCGTCGTCGCGGCGATCGCGCTCCTTGATGCCTGCAAGCTTACCGTTGACAAACACGACAGCACGGTCATGCAGCTCGCCAAAGCTCAGCGGCAAGGGCTCGATCGGGCCTTGAACTGTGGTACGGTATAAGGTGAAGCCAAAGTCCTGACCGATCTGCTCCATAGTCTTGGGGAAAGCGGCCTTGACCGGCTTTGCCAGGCTGTCAAGGTTGTCAAACAGGTCTGCCTGCTCGGTCAGCGTCAGCTTGCCGTAAGCGGCTTTTTCGCTGTTTTTGACCTTGATATCGGGCGCGAGCTTACCCGTTCTGCGTGCGATCAAGTCCTTAACCGCCTCGTAAAGCGGGGTGATATCCCC
Source organism: Eubacteriales bacterium (assembly GCA_045603085.1). Classification (GTDB taxonomy): domain Bacteria; phylum Bacillota; class Clostridia; order Oscillospirales; family CAG-272; genus SVQP01. Next base: position 86,806 of record JAZULL010000113.1, read on the forward strand.
TGCTTCGCTCAGCAGCGCGCGGTAATCATAGCTGGTGATGGTGGGCTGATACTCGCCCGGGTGATTTGCGCCGTTCCAGAAGGCAAAATTTGTGCCGCCGTGGAACATGTAGAGATTAAAGGACGCGCCAAGGTCGAAGAACTTTTCGATCTCGCGCACGATGTCCTCGATGGGTCGCAGCTGCGTACCCGATTCATACCAATGGTCAAACCAGCCGTCCCAGAACTCACCGCACATCAGAGGGCGATCCTTTTGGAACTGGTTCAAGGTCAGAATCTGCTCGGTATAGCTGCCGAAATTGGCCACAGCCAGCACCTCGGGCAGCGTACCGCCGCTCAGCATCCATTTAGCCGTGCCGTCCGAGGTGAACAGCAGACAATCAATGCCGTTTTCGCGATAGATATCCACGATCTTTTGCAAATAGACCTTATCGTCGCCATAGCTGCCATACTCGTTTTCCACCTGCACCATAATGACGTTGCCGCCGTTTGTGCAAAGATGCGGGCGCACGCGCGAGAGCAGCTCGCGGTAATACGGCTTGACCTTTTCAAGATACAAGGGATCGTCACAGCGGAGTGCGAGATCCGGATAGGACAACAGCCACGACGGCAGTCCGCCGAAATCCCACTCGGCACATATATAAGGGCCGGGCCGGAGAATGACAAACAATCCGAGCCGCTCGGCAGTCTCGATGAACCGTTCAATATCCAGAATCCCCGAAAAATCAAACTGCCCTTCCCGTCTCTCATGCAAATTCCAGCAGGTATAGGTCTCCACAGCGTTCAGACCGCATGCCTTGAGCTTTGTGAGTCTGTCCTCCCAATATTCGGGTACTGTGCGGAAATAATGCACCGCACCCGACATCAGAGTGACGGGCTGACCGTCATATATAAACTTATCGGCTTGATACGTAAAAGTGTGCTTCATAGCGTCACCGTCCTTTGGTATCGTGATAACTTTATGATACCATTTTCCATGCATTTTGTCAAGGAAAAAGCCCTACGCCGAGCGTAGGGCTTTGTGTTTTTTAGTTGGAGTAGCCGATAACGGTTTCGTATGCAACCTGTGCGTAGATTCTGCTCATGAAATCGTTGGGATGGTTGATGTTGTTACCGGTGTGGTCACGGAAACGCTTGGTTTCAACCAGTCTCAGGCTCATGCTGGTCACCTGAGCAACGCCGCAGGACTTGCCGTCACCTGCATAAGAGGACGCCAGCTGCTCGAAAACGTTCTCAAACTTATGCTGATTGCCATACCAGCCGTTGATCGCCTCGGGGTTGGGAACCATGGTTGCTACCAGCATCAGATCGGTCTCGGGAGCGATATCGTAAACCTGATCGGCGATCTTTTTGATGGCCTTCTTTTCGTTGTTGGGAGAGTTACCCGCATCGTTCATACCGAATGCGAGAGCGAAGAAATCACAGCCGTATTCCTCAACGAAGGGCTTTACGTAGGTATCAAACTTGTTGGTGCCGTCTACGCTGGTCCAACCGCCAACGGAGGGGTTGATGTAGGTGATGGTGCCGTTGGTACCGAACACGCTATCCTGTGTGGGAGGGGTGGAAACGGAAGGCAGATCGGTATTGATATACTTAACGGTATAGCCATACTTCTGGGCAACCATTTGGGTAAACAGCTGAGACCAGGAGGGAGCGTAAGGATGTACGTTATTCAGGCCGGAGGAGGTAGCACCCCAGGTGATGCTGTCACCGTAGAAGATCATGGTAACGTCCTCGCCCTTTTCCAGCTTAGCGATCAGCTTTGCAAACTGAGCGGACTGGTTCTCGGGGATAAAGCCTTCCCAATACTCGTCGTGCACGTAGGTAACGGCTACCTGCCACTGGGTCATGGTAGTGCCCTCGCCCCAGTAAACGTAGTATCTCTGACCGTCAACCTTTACCTCAAGCTGTGCGGGCATGCCTGCGATCGCCTGCTCGTGATAATACTGATCAAAGCTGATAACGGGAATGCGGGTGCCCTCAAGCAGCACCAGCTTGCCGTCAACCACGTCGTAGTCCTTACCCTGCTCGTAAACCGTTTTGAGGTCGTAGGAGCGAACCGACAGGATCTCGTCGGGGGTATACAGCAAGGATGCCTGATCGTCCATACCTACAAACATAACAGTCTCGTTGTAAACGACTCTGCCGTCCCAGACGGGGGTCATGTAAGTGTTCAGATCAAAGGTGTCGTAAGTAAGAATATCACCAATGGGCGCGTTGTTGACCGTACCTCTGGTGGTCTCTTCCTCGGTGGTTACCTCTTCGGTGGTGGACTCTTCGGTGGTAGGAGCTTCGGTAGGCTGCTCGGTGGGCTGCTCGGGAGTGGTTTCATCGCCGCTGCCGCCCTGATCGCATGCCACGAAGCATACACCAAGCATAAGCATTGCCATCAAAAGAGAAAGAATTCTTCTGGCTTTCATGTGTTTCCTCCAATAAATGATTAGTATATTTGTTTTTTGGGACTCTTATTTTGTGCCGGTCGAGCCAAAGCCTCCCGTGCCTCTCTCGGTTTCTTGCAAGGACTCAACCTCGCAGAACTGTGCCTGATAAACGGGCGCGAATACCATCTGTGCAATTCTCTCGCCTACGTCAACGAACTGTGGCTGATCGGTATGGTTATGCAGAGACACCATGACCTGACCGCGGTAGTCGCTGTCTATCACGCCAACCTTATTGGCGGGTGCAAGTCCCCTTTTTGTGGCAAGTCCGCTTCTTGCATAGATAAATCCTGCAAAGCCCTCCTCGATCTCCATGCTAAGTCCCGTGGGAATCAGAACGGTCTGACCGGGCAGAATGGAAACGGGCTTTTCAATGCAAGCATACAAATCAGCACCTGCGGCACTTGCGCTACCGTAGGTAGGAATATGTGCATTGGGATTGAGTTTTACGATCTTGACAGTCACATCGGCCTCCGAGTTATCATAATTCCCAATAAGTGTATCAAATAATTTTTAACATGGTGTGAACATATCCAATAATTCTTGACGAAATAACATTTTGGCAGTATAATATTGGTAATACTCAACCAAGGAGGCACTCTTATGAGCAAGATCAAGGTAGCCGTGATCGGCTGTGGTACCATTGCCAACGCCGCACATATTCCCTCTTACATGAACAACCCCGAGGTCGAAATCAAGTATTTCTGTGACATTATTCCGGAGAAGGCGCAGGCCGCCGTGGAAAAATACGGATGCGGCACAGCCATCGTGGATTATCATGAAATTCTGGACGATCCCGATCTGGTGGCGGTTTCTGTTTGTACCCCCAACCGCATGCATACCACCATTACCATTGATTTTTTGGAGCATGGCAAGCACGTGCTTTGTGAAAAGCCTGCCGCAAGAACCTATGCCGAGGCAAAGCTGATGCAGGATGCACAGCACAGGACCGGCAAGGTGCTCAACATCGGCGTGGTCAACCGCTTCAATACGGCCGTTAACGAGATCCGCAAGCTGATCGAGGACGGCGTTCTGGGTGAGGTTTATCACGTTTACGTCTCCTTCCGCGCATGGCGTTCCATTCCCGGTCTTGGCGGTGCATTTACCACCTAGGAGATCGCAGGTGGCGGCGCGCTGATCGACTGGG
>JAZULL010000114.1:0-39802 GCA_045603085.1 Eubacteriales bacterium
GTGGTGTCGGTGTCGCCTGCGTCGGGCGCGGTGGTGCTCTCGCCCTGCTCGGGGGTCAGCCAATCGTATTCGGGCAGGGGGTCGGCCGTGGTGGCCGAGCCTCTGTTAACGGTCAGCTTGCGGCGGCTGTAAACGGTCTGGCCGTCCAGCGTGTAGGACGCGATCAGCAAGAGCTCTTTGCCATCCTCACAATAGCCCTCGTAAGCAGGAATTGTGACCTCAAAGGTGTGGGCGGCAAGGCCGTTGTTGTCCGCCGAGAACGCACCCACGCTCATGGCGGTACGGTCGGCGTACAGCACGGTGTCGCCGCTCTGTACCGTGATGATCACGGTCAGGTCGGTCACGTCAGCGCCTGTGTCGTTGACCAGCTTGACAGGCACGCTGATCTTTTGTCCACGCTTGACTGTCAGCTCATAATATTCGGTCACGATGCCAAGGTCGGCAAAGGCGTTCTTGAGCTGCTCCTTGATGTAGGGACGGATCTGCAGGCTCTGGGCACCGGATACGTCGGGGGAGAGGATATCGCAGGTGATTCCCACGTGGTCAGGGAAGTCCGAGGCAAGGCCGCAGAAGAAGAGCAGGCCGGAATAGGCGCGCTGGGCGCGGAAGGCCTCCATCTGCGCGGCCATGACGTCGGCGTAATAGGTCAATCTTTGCTCGGGGGTGGCATCAGGCAGGTGTGATGCCCAAGTGCCTGCCGTACCGCTCATGGGAATGCCGTCACGGCTGATCCAGAGCTCACCGTGCTCGTTGAGAATAAAGGGTTGATTGGGGTAGCTCTCACAGGTCCAGCCAATGTTTGCCATGGTCAGCACCGGCTTGGAATATTTATCGCCTCCCATACCCGAAACGCCCTTTCCGGCGAGGAAGTAGGGGTGGCACTCGACCGGGGAGTCCTCGAACACGGGAGGACGCCAGCCGTTGTCCCAGGTGCGGTTTTGCAGGTCATAGGCACGGCCGCGGCGGCAGATATCGTCGGTAAAGGTCGTACCCGTAGCCTCGTTTTGTGCATCAAACATAAACAGCGAGGCGTGGTTGGCGCGCAGGTCGATCCAGCGGTAGATCTCGGGCATGATCGAGTCGATGGTACAGCCGTCCATATCTCCCCATTGGGGATATTCGTCAATGATCAGAAAGCCCATTTCATCGGCCAGGTCAAACCAAAGCTCGTTGGCGTTGCCAAGGTGGGTGCGGAAGCAGAACCAGTTGACGGATTTGTATTCGCTGTAAAGCTTGCGAACCCAATCCTCTTGCCAGGGGGTGGTGCCGCAAAGGGGATCGTCGTAGTAGCGCTCGATGGCCACGTTGGTGCCACGCAGGTACAACAGCTCGCCGTTGAGCGTATAGTATTTGGTCTGGGGATCGTAGCCAATGGTGCGCATGCCGATGCGAGCGGTGTAGGTGTCGCCCGAGGTGCGGACCTCGACGCGGTAGAGGTAGGGGGTGTCTGGTGTCCAGCATTTCTCACGCGTCCAGCCCTCAAGCGCGATATCCTCGATCAGGATCGCGTCGTTCTCGCCTGCCTTGACCTTGACGCCCTTTTTAACGTACTCGGCCACCTTGACCTCGGACATGGTGGGCTTGCCGTCCCGGAAAACGCCAAGCTCATAGACCGTGACCGTGACGTCGGTGGTGGCGGCGGCGTGTGCGCTCAGCGTGACCCGGACGTCCAGCGTACCGTGATCCACGTCGGGATTGGTCTGGATCTTGGCCACGGTGGGATCGGCGTTGAAGATCAGCTCGACCGCGCCGGTGATGCCGGGCAGGTCGTAGCGCGATTCGCCGTCGTAAAGAACGTGAGCGCCGTCATCGCGGTTGCTGAACTGCTCGGAGAAATCGCCCAGCATGATCACGATCTCGTTCTCGCCCTTATGCAAAAGGCCTGTCAGATCGCTGTAGGAAGCGGAGTAGTTGTATGCATAGGTGTCAACCAGCGTGCCGTTGACGTAAATGTGTCTGCCGTATTGTGCCTGCTCGATATACAGCGTGACGTTGCCGTCAGGCTGGCTGTCCAGCACAACCGTCTTTTTATACCATGCCTTGTGGCCGGCGCTCTCGCCCATATCCATGGCGGCCGAGCTCCAAAGACCGGGCACGGGAATGGCGCTGACAAAGCCAAGCGCGGGGACGCTCCCATCCACCGACCAGGTACTGAACGCCTGAGCGTCAAACGACCATACGCCGTTCAGATCAACCGTCAGTCGCTCGCCTGCGGCGGGCAGGGAGGAAACGTGTACCGATTCGACCTCGGGGACGCGATTGACGGCGGCGTAGCCTACCGAGAGCGTACCCCGGGTGCAGGTCAGGGTGATCAGGTCGCCCGGCTTGAAATCATCGGCGGAAAGACTTTGCACCGAGTAGGTGCGAAGTGCGGTCGCGTCAAGTGTGGCGGTGGCGATCTGCTTGCCGTTCAGGGTGAATTCCACCGTCGCACCCTCGCCGCTGTGCGAGAGCGTCAGCACGTTATAGACCGGCTGTCCGTCCGGCACGGTAAAGCTCAGCGATTGGCCGGTGGTCAGCGTAACGGCCTTGCCGTAGGGGGCCATGATGTCGGATTCGACAGATCCGTTCATCTTGTCTGCGGGGACGGTGTTGGCAGGGGCGGCGTCAGAGGTGACATTGTTTTCAAAGCACAGCCACATCTTGTCAAGGTTGCAGTCCACGTTGGGTCGGAGAACGATATCCGAGCCTTGGGGAACGTAGAACACGGGGGAGGTGGCGGTGTAGGATGCCGAGGAATCCATGGTCCAGGAATTGGAGGTCGAGAAGGGGATTGCAGGGAAGGCGCGCAGCTCGGTTTCGCCGGGATAGCGAACCCAGATGTTGATGGTGTTGGTGTTGGGCGAGGCGTAGGCAAGCTTGATGCAGTTGGCCTCGGCTACGTTTTCAAACAGAAAATACTTGCCTCCCGTTCCGCCTGCCACCTTGCCGCCCGATGCGGCCGCATCGGCCTGCACGTTGGGCTGGGCCGGGGTGCTCAGGTCAAGCGTGGTATAAACGGCTGCGTCCTCACACTCAAAGCTGGCCTTTACGGGCACTGAGAAGGTTGCGCCAAGCGTGGCGTCGCTTTGGGCGGTAAAGGTATATTTGTTATTCTGCATTTGGTCGGTCACATCCTTTCCGTTGTAAGACAGGCTTTGGAGCAGGCCGCCGTCGGGAATGGCAGTCGCTGTGATCTCGGTGCCCACCTTGACAAACCCGGATCGGGAAAGAGAGAGCGTGCCGTTGGTGACGTCTGCGGCGGCGATGACCACGTAGTCATCGGTGTTGTGCTGGGCAGAAAGCGTGCCGTATACCTCCAGCTCATAGATTGAAAAGCCGTATTGCGGGAGCGCGCGAGAGATCTCGCGGATGCGGACAAAGCGCCCGGTGGCGTCAATCGAGGTGGATTTTTCGCCGGCCGCCGAGGTGGTTTCGGTGGCGGCGGTGGTAAAGGTCTGGCCGTCGTCGGATACCTCAATGGCGTATTTGGAGGCGTGTGCGGCCTCCCAGGTGATGCTGACGCCGCTGATATCGTAGCGGTTGCCAAGGTCAAGGATCAGCCAGGTGTCGTGCTGACAGCCCGGGCCTGCCGCAAAGCGCGAGCCCGTGTTGCCATCCAGCGCAAGACCCGGACCCAGCGCGTCCGACTCCTGATGGCAGGCAATGGCGCGCTTGCCCATGGCCACGTTGGGGTCTGCCGCCGCTACCATGGGGGTCAGAAGCGGCAAAAGCAGGGTGATTGCCAAAAGGCAGGTCAGTATCAGTCTTGATTTCGAGCGGGTCATAGCGAAAATCTCCTCTCATATATATTCTGATTTCAGTATAGCACAACAGACCCCCAAAAAGGTGAACATTCTATGAATGTCCCTGCCAAAAATACATTTGGCATTGCAAAACAGAGAGAGCGGTGTTATAATAAAAGGTAGTTTACCGAAGGAAGGTTACAAACGTGAGCACCAAGACCTTGAGAAAGGATTTCACACAAGGGAATATTGCCAAGCAGCTGCTGCTGTTTTCGTTGCCGTTTATGGCGTCCAACGCCATGCAGGTGCTGTACAGCACCATCGATATGATCATCGTGGGCGAGTTTGTGGGTACGCCGGGACTGAGTGCTGTGTCGCAGTCCTCGCAGATCGTCAATTTCGCCACCATGGTCTGCCTTGGCTTTTCCAACGCAGGGCAGGTACTGATCGCGCAGGCTCTGGGCGCGGGTAAGAAGCGCGAGATGAGCCGCATCATGGGCACGCTGTTCGGCTTTGTGCTGGCACTCTCGCTGGTGCTCTCGGGCATCATTCTGCTGTGCCGCACACCCATCCTGGTTGCCATGAAGATCCCCTCTGAGTCCTACGACATGGCCATGCAGTATCTGGTCATCTGCGCGCTGGGCTTGATCTTTACGGCAGGATATAACATGGTGTCCGCCGTGCTTCGCGGCATGGGTGACGCCAAGCGTCCGTTTTTGTTCATCGGTATTGCCTCGGCGGTCAATCTGGTGCTGGACCTTTTGTTCACCGGCCTTTTGGGCTGGGGCGTTGCGGGCGCGGCGTTGGCTACCGTTATCGGCCAGGGTGCCTCGTTTATCTTTTCGCTGTTCTATCTGTACCGCAAGCGCGAGGCCTTCGGCTTTGATTTTGCCAAGGAGAATTTTATCCCCAACTGGAAATACGTCGGCATGATCGTCAAGCAGGGCGTCCCCATGGCCATTCAGTCGGGCTGTATCAATCTGTCCATGCTGGTGGTCAACGCGCAGATCAACAGCATCAGCGTCGAGGCGTCGGCCACCTTTGGCGTGGGCGTACGCATTGACGATATTGTCAATAAGATATCGCAGGGCATTCAGTATGCCGCCATGCCCATGATCGGCCAGAACATCGGTGCAGGCGACCGGAAGAGAGCCAAGCAGGTGGTGTATTGGGCGTGGGTGTATTCGTTTGCGCTGACCGTATTCTTCCTTGTTTTGTACGTCACGCTCGGCAAGCAGCTGTTCATGCTGTTCTCGGACGACCCTGCCGTGCATGCCATGTCCGCCACCTTTATCATGGCTATTTTGTGGATGTTCCCGGCCTTTGCGGTCATGCGCGGAAGCGGCGCGTTTATTCAGGGACTGGGGCATGCCAAGCTTTGTATGGTGCTGGCGCTTTTGGACGGCGTGGTGCTTCGCATCGGCCTTTCCTGGCTGTTTGGCATTGCATTTGGCTGGGGCTTTTACGGCTTTGTGCTGGGCTACGGTCTTGCCCCCTATGGCTATGCCATTCCCAGTCTTATCTATTTCCTCTCGGGCATCTGGAAAAAGCGCAGAACGTTGGCACAGGAGATGTAATACTTGCAAAAAACAACCGCGGATACCGCGGTTGTTTTTTCGTGCGATTGAGGATTGTTTTAGCACATCTGTTCAAGCATTCTCATAATAAATATTTTCCCTTCCACATCCGGGGCACCGGTCAAATTCCTTTGGGATCAGATCACCGCAGCAGGGGCAAATGTTTCGGAGTCCCGGAGTCAAATGGATGGGATACGCAAGTCCGGGCAAATAAATCAGCTTGTCCCCAACCTCCAGCACCTCCTCATAACGTGCATTGACCTCGACGTTGCGTGTCGTGCCGTTTGGGAACCGCACCGTGACCACAAGCACGATGCCATCCATGAATGACGAGGAAAGGATTATCCATCCTTTATTGCTTTTGACATGCTTGACTATGGCGGTCAGTTTGGTGATCGTCCCATGAAATCTTTTGAAATTATGCAACGGAGCAACAATGCGCCAAAATACGACAAAGAGTAGCACAGCACCGATCAAAGGGATTGCCACGTGCGTATAACGGATGCACATATATACAGCTAAAGCTGAAACCGGCAAGCTCCAAAGCAGCCACTTGCCAAGGATGCGAAGTATTCGCTCTCTGCAGTATCTTCTCAAAGCAGGATACGCCTCAAGGGCGCGCCTTTTTGCAGATTTGTACGAATTCATTTCGGTGCTCCTTTTCTCTTTATTCATTGCTTGTATAAACCTCCTTTACAACAATTCCTTCTTCGTAGTATATAGACGGCGTTTAGGCAAAACCTTGTAAAGATGCAAGATAAATGATTGGTTCGACGCTCTTCGGCTATACTTGAAAAGCATATTACCGTTGTGGTATAATATTTTTACAACCTTTTGGAAAAACGCCGTCTATGTAGATGAAGGGCCCCTGAAAACGACACAAGGAGGTGCAGTATGGGAAATAAGAAATGCGAGAGCATGCTTCCCGACGAGCAGATCATTGAGCTGTATTTTGCCCGTGACGAGCGCGCGATCGCCGAGACCGACAAAAAATACTGTGAATATCTGCATACGGTAGCCTACAACATTTTAGCCAACGCGCAGGACGCAGACGAGTGCCTGCAGGACACGTATCTGAAAACGTGGAACTCCATCCCGCCCGAGCGGCCGCGCGTATTCCGCGCATTTTTGGCCAAGATCACGCGCAATCTCTCGCTTGATCGCTACGAGGCGGCCAAGAGGCTCAAGCGTGTGCCCACAGAGTCTTGCACGCCGCTTGACGAGGTGCAGGATTTTCTGCCCGATCCCGGCGGCATTGAGCGCGACCTTGAGGCCGCGACCATTGCGCGTGTCATCGAGGACTATCTGGCAAGCACGACCGACCGCCGTATGTATATTTTCACCTCCCGTTATTTCTTCGCGCTGACTCTTCCGCAGATCGCAAAGCGATTGGGATGCAGTCAGTCCTTAGTCAGCAAGGAGCTGGCTGAGGTCAAGCGCGAGCTTCGACAAGCATTAGCAAAGGAGGGAATTTGTATATGACAAACGAACAAGTATTCAGAATCATCGGTCAGTTGGATGACGCGGTGCTGGAAAGATATCATGAGATCGATGCGCGTCTGGCGAGAAAGCAGGCGGCCAAGAAGCGCGGCCTGCGTGCTGTGACCATAGCGGCCTGCGCGGCGGTATTGGTGGGTGTGCTGGTGCCCGCGGCGGCGTATTGCCACCCCATCGGACGCGCGATCCTGCGCCGCGATTCCGAGGCGCTGACCGAGCTGTTGCTCGAAATTGACGGCTTTGCCCCCTGGCAGGAAAGGACGGCTGAGAAATTGGAGCAGATCTTGCCCGGGAATATTTGGGAAAAGCTGCAGACCACGCCGATCTTAGACGTATTGACCGATTCGCAGTATCCGATCTACGCCTTTAAGGGTGCACAGTTCGGGGCATATCTGCAAGAGCCCGTGCATCTGATATACGAGGTCAGCGACCCCGAGGGACGCCTGAACGTCGCACCGCAGATCGACGTGCGCGCCGAAAAATATCAGGACGATACGGCCGCGTCCAAGTTCAACATGGAAACCGAGAACGAAACCTATCAGCTCAGATACGCGTATTCGCAGGGTATGACGCTGACCCATCAGGCGGTGCACGTTTATCAGATGCACGGCAGTAAGGGCACGTACGTTGCGTATCTTGACGCGCAGAGCGGCGAGTGCATCTATTGGGAGACCCCCGAGAGAGCAGAGGTCATGCCCGAGGGCGGCGTGAGTGAGGACAGCATGATCTCGATTGCTTACGGCATGCTCAGAGAGCGCGTCCGCGACCCCGAGGCATACACGCTGGTCATTTGGGAATGGGGCGAGGACGGCACCTATACCGTGGAATACAGCAGACTGTTCCACAGCATCTATACACCGCAGACCAATACTTCTTTGAAGGTCGATCCTATGGATATGACGCCTATGAGCTGTGACGGCATCAGGGTCACGTTTGACCGCGCAGGCAACGTCATTTGTTATGACGCGGGCTATCTGGGAGCTTTGCGCAATGCCGATCCCGAGATCCCCCCGGAGCTGTTTGCAGCCGCAATGGATTATGAATATACCTTGAAGAAGGATCTCTCCGGTGCTTCGAGCGGTGCTTTTTGCATTGTGATCACCAAGGATGGCCGTCTTGCCATGGCAAGAGACATGCGCTACAAGCTTGGCAAGGACGAGGATTATGACTGCACCGCGAAATATCTGGCCTATCTGACCGAGGCCGACCCTGCGAAAGAGGGGTACGAGATCGTCTCGGACGGTAAGTTTGCAGGGCAGAGGGTGCAGATGTCCGTGAATTATTATTCTCCCGGAAGTAATTATGAAAACAATCTGTTTGTTTATGAGTATGACGAGCGCGGCAACATGATCAGCGAGATCCAGTATCTGGACGGCGAGGAATTTTCACGCAGAAACTACACGTATGACGAGCAGAACCGCTTGATCAAAGAAGAATTCTTGTATGACGGGGAACTCTATCAAGGCGGCTATTGGGTCTACGAATACGATCTTGCCGGCTTGATGATTCAAAAAACACATTACGACAAGCAAGATAAGCAGACCGCCCGGACGACGTATGAATACGATACGCAGGGCAGATGGATCTGCCAGAGAAGCGCTTCCAGTGTCATTACGCGCGCCTATGATGAAAACGGCAATTATGTGGAGATCGAGAGAGGTGCGACCGATTCCAAGGTGTGGAGTCATCGCGAGCTGATCTGTGACAAGGATGGCAATCTGATCAGGGAATTGTCGTATAAGGACGGGAAAGTGTACAGCGAGTACGTGCACCAATATAACAAGGATGGCAAGGAGATCAGACGAGAGGTTTACGTAACCGATGAGCTGACCGGCGCTTGGGATTATGAGTACCGTGACGGAAAGCTTTACAGAACAGTGGTGTACGACGGCTCGGACAAGATCACCGGTATCGAAACGTATGAGTACAACGAATTTGGCGAGTGTATTCTCACGGATTACAGAGATACCCGCGGCAAGATCATTCAAGCCACCACCTACGAATACGGTACGGTAGAAAATTAAAACAAAAAACAACCGCGGCTCGCCGCGGTTGTTTTTTCTTAAATATTTGCTTGCAATTGCGGTTTTGATATGCTATAATGAAATCACCAATCATCACAGAAAGGAATACTTTTATGAAATCCTTTGCAAAAATCATTTCTCTGTGTCTGTGCGCGCTGATGTTTGTCTCGGTGCTGTGTCTGCCCGCAAGCGCGGCAAACACCCCCACGGGCATGGATAAGAGCGCGACCGAGAAGATCCTGGTGAACGGCCAGGATACCGGCGTCAGCCTGACGCAGTATTCTCTGACCTCGGGTTCTGTATATGCAAACAGCACCGCAGGTCTGCTCAACGTCATTGAGATCAAGCCCTCCAACACCAAGGTTGCCATCAAGGTGCTCAACTGCGGCGACTATACCTGGTCCAAGGCCACCATGGGCACTGCGGCTACCAAGTATAACGAGACCGGCGAAGGCACGGTCATCGCGGCCATGAACGGCGATCCTTGGATCGTTTATCACACCGACTACGACGGTGACGGCAAAACCGCAACCGGCCCTGCGGTCAAGCACGTTTCTGTTTCCAGAGGTCTGATGATCAAGGATGGCGAGATCTGGGCAACCGCGCAGATCAGCGACGAGAACTATCTGGCCAAGGACGACAACGCAGAGCGTGGCACGGGTGCCGCAAACCAGCCCATCTTCGCTGTCAAGAAGGATGGCAAGGCGATCATCGGCTGCCCCTATACCGTCATTGATATCAAGAATACCACCAATTCCCAGACCGCGTCGGCGGCAGGCATCAACCGTCTGCCCGCGCCCAACTCCACCATCCTGTATAATCAGCGCTGCGGCACCGAATCCATGGCGTATGAGGATGCTTACGAGATCTATATTGAGTGCGAAAGCTCCGCGTTTGGCTACGGAAAGACCATCAGCGGTAAGGTAACGCACATCATTGAGAGCGGTGATGCCGGCACCCGTCCCGCCATTACCGAAAAGACGGTCGTCATTTCGGCAAGAGGTAAGGCCATCAACGATCAGAAGGGCAAGTATGCGGTTGGCGATACCGTCACCTTCACCTGCTCGGTCATGATGGATAAATTGTACCTGACCGACGCCGGCGAGTGGAACGACGTTGTGGAAGCAACCGGCGGCTTCTATACGCTGGTTGAGAAGGGTAAGCACAGGGGTCAGGAGCTGTCCACCAATTACCCCTGCACCATCGTGGGTATCAAGCAGGACGGTACCGTTATGATGATCTCCACCACCACTCAGGCAGACGGCTCCCGTGCCGCATGCCAGATGAAGAACATGCAGGAGCTGGTGTGTGAGCTTGGTTGCTACACCGCGATCATGTTTGACGGCGGCGGATCTACCCAGTTTGTCACGCTGGAGGGCGAGAATTACGTCAGAAGATGCTCGGTTTCGGACGGGCAGAACAGCGTCCGCGGCGTTATCAGCGGTCTGGCGATCGTATATAAGAGTGCCGATCTTGCTCCCGAGAACCACGATACCTACGGCATCAAGTTCTTGGACGGTCTGGGTCTGCAGTCCACCTACGGCGAACCCGAAGCCCCCGATCCCTCCGCACCGCACATTCAGGCAGGTCCTTCCTATTCTTACTATTACGTTGGTAACGTTTCTAAGATCAACGGCAAGGAATATACCGATCTGATCGGTATGAGAAACCCCGAATACAGCGCGGATTGGTCCAAGGAGCAAAAGGAAGCCGAGGCGCGCCAGCCCGCAACGCTGGACGGCTCGACCGTCACGCTGGGCGAGGACTACCTGCTGAGCATCAGCGGTTACGCCTTTGCAAACGGCTCTCAGAAAAAGATCCTCTACTCGCTGGACCAGCAGAACTGGTTCGAGGTACAGGGCGGTACGTATTCCGACGCCTCTGCCGACCTTGTGCAGCAGGTCATGGCAAACGGCTGGATCAAGAGTGCATCCGCAGGACACGCCATGTTTGAAAACGTCGGTGTGGATCTGAGCGAGTACGTAGGTCAGACCGTCACGGTGTCCTTTGCGGTCACCCCCGGCGCGGACGATAAGGCACTGCACTTTTTGACCGTTGAAAACCTGGTCGTTCCCGCCAAGGAGGAGCCCACCACCGAGGAGCCTACCACCGAGGAGCCTACCACCGAAGAGGTGACCACCGAAGCACCTACCACCGAGGCTCCCACCGAGGAGGTTACCACCGAGCCCGCACCCGAAAAGGGATGCAAGTCGGTCGCAGTCGGCTTTGCCGTTGTGGCAACCGTAGCCCTTGGTGCTGTCTGCTTCGGCAAGCGCAAGGATTAATTCCATATAATAAGGCTGAGTCAATCCGACTCAGCCTTATTTTTTGTTGTGCGGGCTTCAAGCTCGTCTGCCAATTTTAAGATCTCGGGTGTGATCTTTTGCTTTCTGCGCGCGCTGACGGCACGGTAGGTGGGGTAGGCCAGAATGGCGATGACAATGCCCAGCACACCCACGGCAATGCCGAGCGGGACGGTTAATGCGCCCAGCCCCAGATAATTGCCGAATTCCTCGACCATGACCGCGCTCATGCCGGTGCCCATGATCAGCGAGCCGATCACGCCAAGGGCGATGGCAACGACTGTGGCGCGGTTGTGCACGCTGGCATCCAGCGCATGCAGCCGAGCCAGCTTGTCATCCACCTCGTCGGTTCTGTATTTTTGGCGGATGCGGTCGATCTCATCTCTGTCCTTGGCGCTGTACGTGTATATAAATTCCTGTTGATCGTTATTGTGATTCACTTTGATTCTCCGAAAGTTTCATTTGTTTGATACGCTTGGTGGCGATAATGATCATATAAATGCCCAGCCCCAGGATAAAGAGCGTCACGGCAAGGCCGGTCAGAAGGGTCATGAGCGATTTGAATTGTGCGTCATTCTCAGCACCGAATGCCGACAGCATGGCGTTTTCCAGTGTCAGCATGGAAACGGCCGAGGTGGCAAGGCTGATCGCCTTGGTGGCAGAGAACAGGGGACTTTTATATTTGCTGTACTTGACTACGTTGATAATGGCCAGCGTCATCAGCGTAAAGGTGGAAGCGGCCATGGCAATGGTGGTGATCTGGTGATGCGCCACCTCGTGTCCCTGCACGCTGATCATCCATACGATGGCGCCGAGCGCGAGGTTCATCACAGCCAGCATGATGCCGCAGAAGCGGTAGCGGCTCCATTGCGCGCGCATGCCCTGATCGCGGGCTGTGGAATGCACGTCACGAAGCAGGAAAAGACGCATGATGGCCAGCAGAAAATGATAGGCGGCAAAGGCAAAGTACCAAAGAGAGGAATGCCAGATGCCAAGTGCCAGCTGAAAGACGGCGTAGGCCGCGTTGTAGGCAAAGTTTCTGTAAAGAGAGAGCTTGATGCGCAGAGCGGCGTCATCCGAATAGCGGCGAAGATATTTGTTGTTGTTTTTGAAGTTTTTGCAAAAACGGATCAGCGTGGGAATGCGCACGCAGGCCACCGAGAGCGAGTAGAACGAGAACACGTAGGTCACGTAGGCTACGGGGTGCTCGGAGCGATTGCGGATAAAGGTGTAGGCCAACAGCACCGCGGATACCGCACAGAACACCGCGATCAGCGCAGGATGCGGGAACAGCAGGTGCAGACCAAGCCTTTTAAACTTGTGTTTCATACGATCACCTCAGAAAAAGTGTGACGGTAAAGGTGCTGCCCACGCCGCATTGACTCTGCACGCGGATCTCGCCACCCACGATGTCGATCACACGCTTGACCAGCGTCAGCCCAAGGCCGTTGCCCTGTGTGGCGTGTGAGGTATCACCCTGATAGAATTTTTCGAAAATATGGTTGCCCACCTCGGGGCTCATGCCGCAGCCGGTGTCGCTGACGGCCACGGTGACCGCTTGCCCGTCTGCATGCATGGCAAGGGAAACGGTACCGCCCTCCTCGGTGAACTTAAAGGCGTTGGAGAGCAGGTTGTTCCAGACCAAGGAGAGCAGCTCAGCGTCCTCGGTGATCAGCACGTCGTCCTGCAGGTCGGTTTCGATGTTGATGTTGCGCCGCTCCCAGACCTCTTCGAATTGAAGCAGGCACTCGCAAAGCTGCTCGCCAAGATCGTAGGACTTCTTTTGCGGATAGATCTGTTGGTTTTCCAGGCGGTTGAGCTTGAGAATATTGGTCATCATCAACGCCAGACGCTGTGAGCCCATGGTTACCTGCTTGGCGTATTCAATGCGCGTTTCGGTGTCCAGCTCGGGGTCCTGCAGTAGCGTGCCGTAATTACTGATGACAGAAAGCGGGGTTTTCATTTCGTGCGAGACGTTGGAGATAAAGTCGGTACGAAGCGTTTCGATGCCCGAAAGCTCGTCGGCCAGCTTGTTGATGTTTTGCTCGATCTCGCCAAAGGGTGCGGGGGCGATCTGCACAAAGTGATCGGGAATGCGCGCCTTGAAATCTCCAGCGGCCAGCCTGCTCAACACCTCTTGAATGCGCTTGGCGGGCTTGTCCACA
This sequence comes from Eubacteriales bacterium, assembly GCA_045603085.1. Lineage (GTDB taxonomy): Bacteria > Bacillota > Clostridia > Oscillospirales > CAG-272 > SVQP01. Next base: position 13,292 of record JAZULL010000114.1, read on the forward strand.
GCCAGACGGCGGCGGAAGGTGTCCACGACGGCGCAGATCAGCGCAAGCACCACCACGTTGACGAATACTACGGGCGCAAAGGCGCGGATATCCTCCTCGGGCAGGGAAACAGTGGCAAAAAACACGTAAAAGGTTGTCGTGACCACGCCGCCGACGAGTCCGAAGAACAAAAGGCAGGACCAGAGAAAATCGGTGACGTAATAAAGGAAGCCCTTTCTCATTTGATCACCGCCTTGTAGCCAAGGCCGTGCACGGTCACAATCTCAAAGGAGGTGCAGTCCGCGAGCTTGGCGCGAAGCTTGGTCATATAGACGTCCACGGTACGCGGCCCGGATGCGGTATCGGCGTCCCAGAATTCGTCCATGAGCTGGGTGCGGGTAAAGGTCTTTTTGGGGTAGGAGAGCAGCTTGTAGAGAATGTTGAATTCGCGCGCGGTCAACGAGATCTCCTCGTCGCCAAGGTAAGCCGTGCGCTCGTCAAGGTCAATGACAAAGTCACCCACCTCAAGCTTTCTCTGTGCGGCAATGCCCGCGCGGCGCAAAAGTGCCCCGATGCGCAAAAGCAGGGCCTCGAAATCCACCGGCTTGACCACGTAGTCGTCCACGCCTGCGCGGTAGCCGCGCTGCATCGCGCCAAGGTCGTCGCGCGCGGTCATGAATATGATAGGAATATTTTTGTCCAGAGAGCGCACGGTCTCAGCAAATTCAAAGCCGTCAATGCCCGGCATCATAATATCCGAAATGATCAGATCGAACATCTGCTTATACATGGCGTCGTAGGCGTCCTGTGCGCCGGTGCAATGTACGGTCTCGTATCCGTTCTTGCTTAAAAAGGAACAAAGAGTGCGGCCAAGGTTGGCGTCATCCTCAACAACCAGAATGGCAAACATAAAGATCCTCCTTTAAATTTCCATATATATTATTATACCGCAGAAATGTTAAAGAATTGTTAGCGTTTGCCGCAAAACCGTCCCCGGATATGCAAAAAGGAACAGATTTTCTGTTCCTTTTATCTTATTTGTCGGCACTCAGCTTATCGCTCAGAGCCAAAATGGTGGGTGCATACTTTCTCTTGCGGGAGTTCAGAATGGCGTTGTGCATGGGATAGTTGACGATTGCAAGCAGCATGCCGATCACGCCGGCTACAATACCGATGGGCAGTGCGTAGGGAATACCCAGAATAGCCGCTATGTCGGTCATGATCAGACTCATGCCCGTGCCCATGATCAGCGCACTGATCGAGCCGAAGATATAGGAGAACACCTGCGCGGGTCTGCGAACCTGCGCGTCCAGACGGCGAAGCTCTTCAAGGTCGCCTGCCTGCTTGGGGGTGTATGCGGAGCGAATTTTGCTGATGATATAATTCTGATCGTTTCTTGTCATGATAAATTACCTCTTTTCTTGATTTCGACGTATTTTACCATGTATTTGTTTGCAAAACGATACGGTGATGTTAAATAAATGTTATTTGATTTCCTGCTCGAGCGCTTGAAATTCCGGAGTATCAAAAAACTCCAGAAGGGAAATGCCCAGACCGTCACACAGCATTTTTATGGTAACGATACCGGGGTTTTTGCTCTTGCCGTACAGTATATTTTTGATAGTGGATGGCGGCACTGCAGATTCCAGCGCGAGCGCGTGGATAGAAATCCTTTTTTGCTCGCACAGCACCAAAAGCCGATTACGCACAGCCGAATACGTGTCCATATATATCTCCATGCCGCCCGGGGCGGCTCAAACAGGGTGGAAAGCTCAGCAAAAAATGGACCGAGGTCATCGAATGCCGGGCTTTAAGTGTGAGCGGTAACGTGATTCAAGGGGCGGACTGTTGCGCTAACGCTCCTTTCAGGTTACAAGACAATTATATCGAGAAAGGATTGCCAAGACGGGCTATATATAATACAATGTGGGCTATAAAAAAACGAATTTGTGAATGTTTTTTAATAAAATTTTTGTAAAATGCATTGCAATTCGTTGTTTTGTATGGTAGAATAACATATCACACCTATAATATGGGTACGTGTTTTAATGAAAGGAGGACGGGATTCGATGTTCTGGGCGCCCAGCAAAAAGCTTGACAGAAGGAGCGAAATGTGGCTTTACCGCCGCTGTTTGCGTATTGGAACGGTCGGCGCTGTATTGTTCACGCTGCTCAATTGCTATTACCTGATCACCGATCTGCAAAAGGATTTTTACAGCCAGCCGCATGCATGGCCCAATTTCTTTGCAATTATATCCCTGATCCTCGTCTCTCTTCTTGTGATTGCCGTCAACTTTATCAGCCGCAAGCGCGAGATCAGATCCCTGATGCGCGCGACGGTCATGGCTAACTATATCGTCATTTTGCTGACGGTTGCGGTTCTGACCTACACTACCAACGCGCGTGCGCTTGAAGCGGGCGCGAATCCGGAGTATATGGGAATTGCGCTGTCTGCGCTGTATCTGATGGTGCTGTTCACCGCACCCATGCCCAAGGTCAGCGACAGCCTTGTGCTGTTGGCTGTTATGGTGGGAAGCACGGTGTGGCTGAGCACCTGCTATGGCCATGAGTATTTCCATCTGTTCAAGCAGCTGTCTTACCGCGTGGTTATGGTGATCGGTTACGTTTATATGCGCAAGATGACCATTGAATATGCCCACGAAAGCTATGCGCTCTCGGATGCCAACCTGCTTTTGCAGAATTATTCCTATACCGACCAGCTCACGGGTGCGTGGAACCGTCATGCGCTTGAAAAGCACCACAATCACGCTATGGACCACAATGCAGGCGAGATCTTTGGCTACGTTATGCTGGACGTGGACGAGTTCAAGGCCTATAACGACCAGTATTCCCATAACCGCGGAGACGAGGTGCTGTACGAGGTGGCACGTGCGCTGATCGCGGTGCTGGGCGAGGACGGCAAGCTCTATCGCTTTGGCGGTGAGGAATTCCTGATCATTCTCAATGCCTGCGATAAGGAAAAGCTGATGCGCATCGCACTTTGCTGTAAGGAAGAGATCAAGCGCGCCTCCAAGCATCAGGAGGACGGCATGCACATCACGGCCTCGTTTGGCTGTACGCTGGTGCAGCTGGATGAAAGCGTCTCCTTGCGCGATATCATTCTCACGGCGGATAAGCAGCTGCATATCGCTAAGGAAAGCGGCAAGGACTGTGTCGTATTTGAAAACGAAATTTACAGATAATATTATCAGAAAAATTCGCGTATGAGGTGGCATGCGCGAATTTTTAAAAGGTGAAGATATGAATATGAAAAAGAAAGGCTTAATATATATGATCGTTGCCACCGTGTTGGCGGCGGCTTTCTGCGTGCTGACGGTGCTGTTGGTCTCGGTGGACGTGCGCCCCGCGGGAGAGAGCGGCGCTCCGGTAGGGCTTGCCACGCTCAACGAGGCGGTATTTGAAGCGGTCGGACAAAACGAGACCGCGCTGGCCGTATCCGAGATCACGGGACTTTGCATGATTGCGGCCGTGGGCGCATTCGGTGTACTGGGGCTAGTACAAATCATTCGCTGCAAGGGAATTTTGCGCGCGGACAAGGAGCTGTATTTCATGGCGTGCGGCCTTATCACCTTGGCCGCGGCTTACGTACTGTTTGAGATTTTTGTGATCAATTACAGACCCGTGCTCGATCAAGGAGAGTTGGCCGCGTCCTATCCGTCCAGCCATTCCATGCTGGCGGTCGCCGTGGCGGGAATGGGCATGGCGTATATTGTGCGCCGCGTCAAGTCGAATGCGCTTGCATATACGCTTTACGGTCTGCTTAACGTTGCCGCGGTTGTAACGGTTTGCTGCCGACTGCTTGGCGGCGTGCATTGGCTGACCGATATCGTGGGCGGTGTGTTGGTTGGTCTTGTCATCACGTTTGGCTATCTGAGCGCGTGCGCAATGCTGCCTGCACGCGAATGATCAAGTATACAAACAGAGAGACTCGCAACGCGCAGAAAGGAGTGATACCAATGGTTTGCATGGCAGATACACAAGCACCTACAAACCGAAGAAAAAAGGACAAGCATTATGACTCAACACAAAGGATTTCAAAAGTTCAGCTTTGGCACCCTGTCCGTTTTTCTGTCGATTTTGATGATCGTGTATCTCATTCCTCTCTCTGTTTATGCAGATTTGGCGCCGACCATTGAGGGCAACGAAGATACGACTATACAAACCGAACAAACAGAGCAGATCACAGAAGAACCCCAAGCCCCCGACGCCATGTTCGAGCTGACCGACCGCCGCGAGCAAAACGGTCAACAGTGTCAAGCACGTTTATACTCTCACCGGTTCTCAAATCGTAACCGAGTCTTGGACGCAAAACAACATTGAGTACGTCATCGTATATTTTTACGACGAATCAGGTGCGCCTATCGGTATGCAGTACCGCACCTCGGAATATGCTTGGAGAGAATTCGACAACTATTTCTTCGAAAAGAATTTGTTTGGCGATATTGTGGCAATCTACAATGAAGCCGGCACCAAGATCGGCTCGTACAAGTATGACGCCTGGGGCGCTTGCACCGTGTCTGTGGAGTCAACTGCATCCACGCTTGAGAAAAAAGTTGTCAGAACGCTAAACCCCTTCCGCTACAGAGGATATTACTTCGACACCGAAACCGGGTTTTACTATCTGCAAAGCCGCTACTATAATCCGCAATGGGGTAGATTCCTGAATGCGGATGGCTATATCAACGCTAACGGTGACCTCATCGGATTTAACATGTATGCGTATTGTAGCAATAATCCGGTGATGTATGTGGATCCGACGGGAGAAGAAGTTGCGACATGGGTGATTATTCTTATTGTTGCTGCGGTAATTGTGGCTGCTGTTGCAATAGATCATCACATTCACAGTAAGGCTCCAGACGGCGTAGCCGCTGCTACCTATGAGAATAATATCGACGGAGTTCAGGTTGAGGCCAAGGCATTATATGCAGAAGGGGGAGGACCTCAGGCAGACAATGGTGAAATGAGTCTCTGTGATCTCGACATAGGCTTAGCAAAAGGTGAAGTTTCAACCGAACATGGCAGTCAAATGGGTGTTAGAATATGCTCCGCACAAGCGGTGGTTAATGCAGATACCTCTGGTATACCTTCCGCAGAAGCCGGCGGAGCAGCTGCTGTGATAAATTTTTATGTGGAACCAAAGTTCACGATAGGTTATTGGGATATAACTCTATCCTGTAACATAGGAGTTTTGGGGGCTGGAGCAGGGTTTAAAGCCGACCCGGCAGCAGGAGAATATGGATTCACTCCCCCAACTGCAGGTTATGTAGTTCCATCGTTTGGTATAGACTTTGACTTAATATACGAATAAGGAAGGGGCGTAATGATGTGCAATTTTATAAAAACTGAAAAATGGCTCTGCGTGATTCCATTTGCTTCCACTTGTTTTATTATCATTGCAACTATGGCAATCTTCAAGAAACTTAACAGCTCGTGTATTTATTGGTTAATTTTTGGTGGGATTTTCTTTACCAGCGGAGCATTCGCATTCGCGATCTCTTCCCCGCTAATCCAGATTGATAGCATGCTGGTAAAACAAATATTAATATACTGTGTGTGTACCGTTATGAACATTCTGCTTATCAAGACACAATCGCAGTGTATAAAAGATTACAGTTAAGACTATAATCAAGAAAGTGGGTTTTTATGAAAAGTTCTCATAAAATATTTTTTATCGTGACAATTGTAGTTACTGCGCTAATTGTCGGCTTTATTCTGATCTTTGGGATAATGGATAAGGTTCAAAAGAACACAATCCCGGACACCAATGGCACAGAAGATTTTGCGCTTAACAGTATCACCATTGAGCAGATTGTAAGCGAGGAGTTTGCGGCCTATAAATACATCGCGGGAGGGAAAGGAACTGGCGAGCAGTCTCAGGTCAATGATTATCGATTCAAAGATGTAGACTATACGCGTATGACCTCCTATGCAAAATCGTTTTCCGGAATAGACAATCTGCATGCGACACGCTCTCAAAACGACACATTGATTTTGGATATCGAAAGCATCGTATCATCGGGTAATTTTGCTATTATAATTCTGGTAGATGGCGAAATGTATAGTGAAGTCCCGATAAATCAAAGCACACAAATTAAATTAACCGATGTTTCTGGAAAGACTGTTCTTGTCCGTATTGCAGGTGAATCTGCCGAATATGAGATTGCTGTTAACCGAAGGTTTGAAGAGTAATTCGACCAGAATTCTTTTGTGTAACAGGGGACGGTTAGCGTGAAAACCAGCCCCGCATAATGACAAAATTGCGCATAAACAAAGCCCAAGTGGAATTGGGCGGCGCAATCGCCCTAATCCTCCCCCGCCGCTTCGGCGGCGGGGCAGGGCGGACAAGCTGATGCTACACCTACACCTAACTTTTTGGCATAAATAATCCCCCTATGGTAGTTTTAGATATACATCTATTCTACCATAAGGGGGGTCTTTTTTTATGTCCGTTTTAACGGACTTGTTCACCGCTCTGTCGGTTTTTTGTTCTAATCATCCTGACTGTCCAGCACGCAATCGATGATGATGCAGACGGCCAGAGCCACAACGGGGTCGCAGGCGCGATCGTCCACAAAGATCTCGTAGGTGTCGCCCCAGGTAAACCATTGCTTCTGCACCGAGGCGATGGGGCGGCCGCTGTCGGTGACGTCGTAATCGTGGTCAAAGAAGTCGCCCTCGATCTCCCAGCCCGGGCCCTCGACCGTGTAATGCGGGCGGAACATGGAAAATTCCTTGACCACGGTGGCCACCACGTCGTCACCCTTGATGACGTGGTAACGGGGACGGAAGCGGAACACCTCCTGCTCAATGCGGCAAAGCTCGTTGCCGCGGGTGTCGTAAACGGCTAACTTTTTTCCAAAGGAAAAGAACGCGCCCTTGACACAAAAGATCTCGTTTTCGGCACTGTCGTAGACCGAAAACGTGTCGCTCCATGAAAATATTTTTTGTTTGACGTACAGCTTCATGATTTCAGCTCCAATCTGACCTTCTCTGCGTAGCGAACGGTTTCCATGGCGTCCTTTGCATAGTGGTCGGCGTGAATTTTGGCGGCATACTCCTCGGTCAACACCGCGCCGCCCACCACCACGCGGCACAAGGGGGCCCTCTCGTGAAGCAGGGCGACCGTGCGCTCCATGGCAGGCACGGTGGTGGTCATGAGTGCGCTCAGACCGCACAGCGGGGCGTTTTCGCGCAAAACGGCTTCAACAACCGCTTCGGCGGGGACGTCACGACCAAGGTCGATGACCTGGAAATTGTAGTTTTCCAACAGCAGCTTGACAATGTTTTTGCCGATGTCGTGAATATCTCCCTGTACCGTGGCAAGCACGAAGGGAACTTGACCCGCCCCCTGCGCGCTCTCTTTTGCTGTGTGCTGCTTGACAGTGTCAAAGGCGGCCTTGGCGGCCTCGGCAGCAAGCAGCAGCTGGGGCAGATACAGCTGCTTTTGCTCAAATCTTGCGCCCACAAGATCCAAGGCGGGAATGATGTGCGCGTTGATGATATCCAACGGATCGGCGGTCTCCAGCAACGCTGCGGTTTGCTTGGCGGCGTTTTCGCAAAGGCCCTTGAGAATGGCGTATTGCAAAGGCGGGAGCGCGTCCTTGGCGGTCTCGGTCTGCGGCGCGGCGGCCGACGTGCCAAGCGGGGTCACGCCCGCGATATAGGCGGCACAGCCCGCGTCAAGTCCGTGCAGGGCGCAGAAGGACAGATAGGCGTTGCGCATAGCGGCCGAATTCGGGTTCATAATGGCGGCCGAAAGACCGTTTTCCATGGCAAGCGTAAAGAAATGCGAGGTCAATACTTCTCGCTCGGGAAGACCGAAGGAAATATTGGAAACACCCAGCACGGTGTGGCATCCGAGTCTCTCGCGGATCTCGCGCATGGCGGACAGCGTGTGCACCGCCGCATCGGGATTGGTGCTCACGGTCATGGTCAGCGTGTCAAACACGATATCCTTTTTGTCAATGCCGTACTCGGCGGCGGTTTGCAGAATGCGCTCGGCGATGGCCACGCGGCCGTCTGCCGTGTCGGGAATGCCGTTTTCGTCCAGGGTCAGCGCGACCACAACGCCGCCGTATTTTTTGACCAAGGGGAAGATGGCCTGCATGCTTTCGCGCTTACCGGACACCGAATTGATCATAGCTTTGCCCACATAGCGGCGCAAAGCACGCTCCATGGCCTTGGGGCTTGCGGTATCGATCTGCAAGGGCAGATCGGTCACAGCCTGCAGCTCACACACGGTGCGGCACAGCAAAGCGGGCTCGTCGATCTCGGGAATGCCCACGTTGACGTCCAGCACGTGCACACCCAGCGCGGCTTGAGAGAGCCCCTGCTCTAAAATATACGGCATATCACCCGCCACCAGCGCCTGCTTGAATTTCTTTTTGCCGGTGGGATTGATGCGCTCGCCGATCAGAAGCGGCGCGTGGCCGAAAGTGACGGCGTGGGTGTAGGAGGACGTGACTGTGTCGGAGTGCTTGATCATGGGGGCGGGGGTCACGTCTGTGATTTTTTGTACCATGGCGGCAATGTGCGCGGGTGTTGTGCCACAGCATCCGCCGGGCAGGCGCACGCCAAGCGCGACCAGCTCGGCCATAATGGCGGCAAATTCCTGCTCGTCCACGTCATAAACCGTATTGCCGCCCTCATCGGTGCGGGGAAGTCCCGCGTTGGGCATAAGAAGCACGGGCACGGATGCGCAGGACAGTAGTCGCTTGGCTACGTCGACCAGCTGGCGGGGGCCAAGAGAGCAGTTGGCACCGATGGCGTCAACCCCCATACCCTCCAGCATGGCGACCATGGCCTCGGGGGAGGCACCCGTCATCAGCTTGCCGTCCGCGCCGTACACGTTGGACACAAAGACGGGCAGGGAGCAATTCTCCTTGGCGGCCAGCACGGCGGCTTTGGTCTCGGCGCAGTCGTTCATGGTCTCGATCAGCACAAGATCCGCACCCGCCTCGGCGCCCAGACGGACAACGGTCGCAAACAGCGACACCGCGTCCTCAAAGTCAAGGTCTCCGTAAGGCGCGAGCAGCTTGCCCGAGGGGCCGATATCCAGCGCAACGGCGGCGTCGGTCACACCCGAGAGCGCAATGGCGTCGCGCACGTTTCGGATGGCGGTGGGAATGATCTTTGCAAGCTCCTTTTCGCTGTAGTGCAGGGGATTTGCGCCAAAGGTGTTGGCGGTAATGATGCGGCTACCTGCCTGCAGATAGGACAGGTGAACGTCTCGGACGGTTTCGGGATGCGAGAGATTCCATCTCTCGGGCAGCTCGCCGGGGGCAAGGCCTGCGGCCTGCAGCAGCGTGCCCATGCCGCCGTCCATACATATATAATTGGTAGAAAGCTTGTCGGTCAAGGACATAAATGCCTCCTGTGTTATTTGCCGAGAATGTTGGAAAGATTGGCCATAATGGCGGCCGCCACGTCGGGCTTGTTCATGGAGTATACGTGCACGTGGGTGACGTTATTGGCAAACAGATCAATGATCTGATCGGTCGCGTAGGCAATGCCCGCCTGCTTCATAGCGTCGGGATCGTTGCCGAATTTGTCCACCAGAGAGAGAAATCTGCGCGGCATGTGTGAGCCGGACAGCTTGACGGCACGCTCGACCTGCGCGGCGTTTGTAATAGGCATGATGCCGGGCAGGACGGGAACGGTTATGCCCGCCTCGCGCGCTTTATACAGGAAATTGTATAAGAGATTGTTATCAAAAAACATCTGCGTGGTCAGAAAATCGCAGCCTGCCTCCACCTTTTGGGCAAGGTAGCGGATGTCCTCTTTCTGATTGGCACTCTCGGGGTGCACCTCGGGATAGCATGCGCCGCCAATGCAGAAATCGGCGTCACTTTCCTTGAGCTGACGGATCAGATCAATGGCATGGTGATAGGTCCAGCCCGAGCGGTCGGTGTCCGCAAGATGCGCGGGAATGTCACCGCGCAAGGCCATGACGTTCTGAATGCCCGCGGCTTTGATAGCCCCGATCTGTGCGGCCACCGTCTCCTTGGTAGAGGAAACGCAGGTCAGGTGTGCCAGCATGGGGACGCCGTAAGCCTCTTTGACGTGCTTGGCGATCTCCAGGGTGTATTGACTTGTGCCGCCGCCCGCGCCGTAGGTCACGCTCATAAAGGGCGGCTTGAGGGCAGCAATTTGCTCGATCGCATGCTCCACGCTCGTAAAGGCCGAGTCGGTCTTGGGCGGGAATACCTCAAAGGACAGCGACAGCTTATCGTTATGTAAAATTTCGGTCAGCTTCATATCTTGTTCTCCGTCATAAAATTTCAATATATAAATTATACACCTTTTGCAAAATCGTGTCAAGAGTGGCCGAGTGCGCCTTGACAAGGTGGGTGCGGCATGGTATAATTTACACAGAACTCTTGAAAAAAGGAGAACGAATATGGCGAAAATGACAACAAAGCGTATCGTATGTGCACTTTTTGCGCTGATCATGGCGGTGGGGTGTCTGACCCTGCCCGTTCTGGGTGCGGACAGCGCGGTTACCGGGCAGGCCCCGGCCGGTTACGTCAACGTAGCCGAGGGCGCAAGTGTAAGCGTTTCCAAGGCATCTTCCAAGACCTCGGGCGAGAACTCGTATGAGATGCCCTCCGAGAATTGGTGCAAGGCCATGCTGGTGGACGGCAAGCTGAGCAACGGCTGGTCGACCAACCCGTATGACGTGGAGACCGATAAGAATAAGCCGGTTGCCATCACCATTGACCTTGGAAAGGTGACCGAGATCGGTCGCGTGGTGCTGTTCCCGACGGGGAGCGGTAAAAATTTCCCCGTAACCTATACCGTTTCCACCTCTGTGGACAATCAAACCTATACCGAGCAGATCAAGAGTGAGGGGAATCCCGGCGTCAACAAAACGCCGAATGTGCATGATTTCACTCCCGTGCAGGCAAGATTTGTCAAAGTCAACGTGACCGAGCGCTATGCCGTGGAGTCCGCGGGCGCAGGTCAGTCGTCCGACGGTCTTTTGGTACAGCTGTCCGAGATTGCCGTGTACGGCAAGGCAGTGCAGCGTATCTCGCTTGACAAGCATGCGCTGGAGCTGACGGCAGGCGAGAGTGCACAGCTCTCGGTGCTGTTCTCGGGCTTTGAGAGCAATCCCACCGTTACCTGGAAGTCGGATAATACCGGCGTTGCCACCGTGGATGCAAACGGCAAGGTGACCGCTAAGGGTAAGGGAACCGCCACCGTCAGCGCAACGGCGGGCGGTGTGACCGAGACCTGTACGGTCAAGGTAGTGGACGAAAAGAGCAGATTTGACGGGAACATCATGATCTCGATCTTCTGGCCGCCCACCAAGGAATATATCAACGACGAGCAGTATAAGCTGATGGCTGATGCGGGCATTACCTACGTCATGGGCGCGGGTGACGCTTTAGGCGAAAAGGAAACGGTTGAAAAGATGCTGGCGCTGTGCGATAAGTACGGCATGCTGATGACCGTGGGTGACGACCGCCTTGGCAGAAATCTTCTCAATATGACCGAGGACGAGATCAAGGCCGTGGTGTCCGAATATCAGAACGTGCCCGGTGTCGGCGGCTACTATATGCTGGATGAGCCGTATAATCCCAATATCTTTATCGATGCATACCGCGTGCTCAAATCGGTTGAGCCCGACAAGTACATGCACCTGAATTTCCTGCCGTCCGGCTCGTATCCCAACATGGACACCTATATCAGCCAGATGGACGACTGGTGCAAGCTGTGTGCGTCTACCGGCTATCCGCTGGATTATCTGATGTATGACCGCTATCCTTACGGTGTTGCGGCAGGCAGTATGGACCGCGTGGGCTTCCTTTCCAACATGGACGCCTGCCATGACGTGGGTCTTGCCAACGACGTCAAAACAGGTGCGTATATTCAGAGCATCTGCATACCCGGCGGCTTCCGCCGTCCCACCGACAGCGAGATCCGCTACGAGATCTATATGTATCTGGCTTACGGCTACAAGCAGATCTCCTACTTTACCTGGTTTACACCCGTAGACCGCTCCGAGCCCTTTGAGGACGGCATCGTTTCCTCGACCGGTGTGCCCAATAAGCACTATGCCGCGGTATCCGAGATCAACCACGAGGTGCTGGCGCTTGGTAAGGTGCTGATCAACTGTGACGCGCTGGAGATCTACCTCAACGGCGAGACGTGGGGTCAGGAAAGCATTCCCGAGGATTTCCCGGTGCAGCCCGATGACAACAAAAACTATACCGTCTCGCTGCTAAAGGACAGAGAGAGCGGCAGAAACTACCTCATGGTAGTCAATAACAATTTTTCCAAGTCGCAGACCTTTGCGCTGAAGCTTGACAGCAAGATCACAAGTCTGCAGCAGGTCAGCAAGACAGACGGTTCTCTGTCGTCGGTCGCCATTGACGGCGGAAAGCTCACAGTAGAGCTGGCAGCAGGCGACGGCGTGCTGTACGCGTTGCCCGAGGGTCTTGATTACACCGATACCGTGACTCCCGCACCCGTTGGCACCAACCTTGCCGCAGACGCGCAGATTCAGTGCAACAGCTCGACCGGTACGTCGGATCAGTACATGAACAACCTCAACGACGGCGAGCGCGAATGTGAGCACACCGGTACGCTGGGCTGGGCATCCAACGGCACCAAGGAGACCGAGATCATTGTGGATATCGGGTATGCCACCGAGCTCAACCGCGTGGATATCTATCCCGCAGGTACGGGCAAGTCTCTGGGTAGAAACTTTGGTAAAAAGGTGGTCATCAGCGTCTCCGAGGACGGCAAGACCTGGCGTCAGGTGTTTGAAAAATCCGACGTCAATGCAAGAGCTGCCATTCCGTCCTTTACCTTTGACGCGGTCAATGCGCGATACGTCAAGCTGGATATTACCGGCTATAACGGCGTGCTGGCCATTGCCGAGATCGAGATGTTCATGGATGACGGCTCGGTAGGCGAGGCCGGGACAAATAACGGCCCTCGTGAGGAGATCGTTTATACAGAAGGCATGAATATTGCGCTCGACAGACCCATTGACGTTTCCAGCCAGACAAGTAGCGAGTACGTGGCGTGGGGCTGGGCAGGCAAGTTTATCAACGACGGCAAGACCGACAACGGCTGGACCTCCAACGTCAAGATCCACGATAAGGCAGAGTCGACCGAGTACGTCATCATTGATTTCGGTGATGTGTTTGCCGTGGATAAGGTGGTCGTGCATCCCATTTCCGATCTGTGGCCCGAGGACTTTGAGATCTATCTTTCGGTAGACGGTGAGAACTGGACGTCGATCGCCAAGGAAACGGGAAGTGCAAGACCTAAGGGGAATTACACCGTGACGCTTGACGTGCCCGTAGAGGGCGTTATGCTGAAGTTCGAAGGAACCAAGCTACGCAGCACAGCGGCGGACGGCTATATGCTGCAGCTGGCAGAGATCGAGGCTTACGGTAAGCCGATCTGCGATAAGACCGCCCTGCAGACCGTGATGGACCAATACGTAGCCGCAGGCGGCGACTTGGGTGCCGAGGCGTACGTTAAGGCACAGGAGGGCATGGACAATGCACTGCTGACCTCCACGCAAATGGACGCGCTGGTGCGCGCGCTCACGGCCGCCATGCCGGTGCCCGAGCAGACCACCGAGACTGAGACCACTGAGCCCTCTGACGGTCAGACCACCGCACCCGAGGGCGAGCAGACCACCGAGCAGCCCGAGGAAAAGGGATGCAAGAGCTTTGCAGGCATTCTGATCCCCGCTATCGCCATGGTCTGTGTGCTGACCCTCAAGAAAAAGAAAGACGAATAAACGAAAAAGAATAAATCAACGAAAGCAGAAGCCACGGGGCTTCTGCTTTTGTATATCATTAAGAATATCATAAGATTCATCACACGGACGCTCTTTCACGTCATAAAAAACAGGAGCCTGATGCTTAGCAACAGACCCCTGCACATGTTTTTAATTCTTACTGGTTGCCACAACGGGCTCGCCGTTCACGACGCGCTGTGCATCCGAGATCAGCTTTTCCACGAAGGTCGAGAGCACGAAGAACGAGCCCTGACCGTTTTCGGGATTGCCCGCATCATCGGGGCTGTCCACCAGCTCAACCGTCATGTAGGATTTGAGGTTGGAGTAGCGGTAGAAGCGGTAGATGGCGTAGCGGGTAGTGCCGTCGGGGTCCTCGGCGGTCATCAGGATCTTGAGCTGACAATCGCTGTCGGGCAGGGCACGGAACGCCGCCATCTCAGCCTCGCTCAGATCGGTCGCACCCTCCACGGATGCATAGAGCAGACCCTGATAGAACTTGCGGAAGTTGTCGGCCGCCAGAGAGTTGACCTGTTTGTTGGTCGCACTTTCCAGCTCCACCTCGTAGTCCAGACGCTGACCGTTGGCGGATACCACCATGTTGCCCGAGGCAAAGGTGGAGAGGTAGAGGTAACCCCACTCGCCGGTCTTGCTGTCTACTAACACGTAAGAGCCGTCGGGCGTCTTGTAGTAGTCGCCCGTGCCCCAAACGCCCAGCGTGCAAGCCGATGCGGAGGCCTTGGCCCAGGTCTTCTTGGCCACGTTGTAGGATTCAAAGCAGTTCTGGCTGTCGTTGAAGCGCAGGGGCGTGTTGCCGGTGGGATAGAAGGTCACGCCGTTCTTCTGCGCGCTGTTGACCACCATGGAGGAGGTGTCCTTGTCGGTAAAGTAGATCTTGGAGGTCAGCTCCTTGATGGTGTACCACACGCCGGTGTTCTTGTCGATGAGCACGTAAGCGTCGTCGGCCGTCACGTAGACCGCACCGTCACCCCACGTGCCCATGCTGTCGCTAAGCTCACTTGCCAGTGCGCTTTCTCTGTCCAGCATAAAGAGATAGCCGCTCTTGGAGTAGAAATATTCGGTCTCGTAAGCGGGCTTGCCCTGCGTGGTCTTGGCGGTTTCGGGGTAGGTGTTGCCCGCGGAGTCCACCGTAATGCTGTATGCCGAGAGGGCATATTTGTCAGCCTTGCTTGCCTGGAAGTAGTAATAATAGGTGTAAATACCCTTATCAGAATCGGTGGCAACGCTCTCTGCGAACATGTAACCCTGCTCGGGGAACTCATTGACGCCCTTGGTTGCATACTGGGCGGAGACCATGTAATCCGAGGAGTGAATGGGGGAGAGGGGATTGCCGTCGGGATCGACCAGCACGTAAGTGTCGCCAACCTTCTGCACCTCGAATCGGACGTCCTTGCCGTCGATGGTGGCAAGGTGTGCCGAGCCGCGGCCGGGCAGGAATACCATCTGCGAGGATGCGGAGTTATCTACCTTGAAGGAGATGTTGTTCTGTGCCCAGGTAAATACCAGCTCCTGCAGGTAGGCGATGTTGGTCTGCACGTAGTAGGAATCGTACCAGTCCACGTCGCTCCACTCAAGGAAGGGAACGGCACTCTCATAGATCTCCACGATCATGGGGGTGTATACGTAGAGCCAGTCGCCGTCCTCGTCCTGTACCATGATCTCGCCGTATGCGTAATAAATACCGGTGGAGTTCTTGGTGCTGATGCTGATGCGGTTGTAGGTGGTGAAGGCGTTTCCTTCCTCATCGGTGTCGTCGAAGTAGTAGGAAACGATATAGCCGGGCTCAAGCAGACCGTACTGCTCCAGCGTATCCGCATCGGGATCCAGCTTGATGATCTTCTGCGAGGTCAGGGAGTAGATGCTGTAGAGCGCCGAGTTGACGTTGTCAAAGTTGGGGTAGTAGCCCTGCATGTATTCCGAGTCGGTCTTGTAGGACATGGAGGAATACATGGTGTTTTCTCTTTCGTCAAGGTCAAGGTAAGAGAAGTCGCAGACCTTCTTGGAGTAGGTGGCAAGGAGGGTGTCATACATTTCCTCGGACACCTTGGCATACGTTTCGGAGAGCTGCTTTTCGTCGAATTTTTCGGGATCAAGCAGATCCTCAATGCTAAGCCCCAGACGGTCACAGGCTTCCTTCATGATCAGCTCGCCGATCTTGTCGTGATCGATTCCGCTTAAAATGGTGAAGTGCTCCACGTCAAAGTAGGTATTCATGGAGGAGGGGTAGGAGAGCATGGGGGTCAGCAGAACCTCCAGGGGCTCCAGCAGGATATCCTTGATGCCCGAAGCGGACAGAATGTAAACGGTATCGCGTCCCTTGAGCTGTACGTAGTAGCCCGCATCCGATACGATGGCGTCACCGATCAGCACGGTAAAGCTTTCGCCGTTGCCTGCCGTAACGGTAAAGTAGGCGGGGACGTAGTCGTATTCGTTGCCTTCCCCGTCGGTTCTGGTCTCGGCAACGAGTCCGTACTCGGCCAAGCGGATGGTGCCGTCGGGATTGCGCTCGGGATCGTTCAGCCTTTCCATGGAAATGGTGTAGCCGCAGGAGCTTGCCAAGGATGCAAAGGTCTCAAGGCTGTATGCGGTGGTTTCGTAGCCGTCGATCTCAAAGGTGTTGCCCTCGGTACGGATAAAGGTGTAGGAGCCGTGGGCGTTGTGCACCTCGATCTTATCAATGCGGTTGGCTTCCTTTTTGCCAAGACTCGAGGAGGCATCGTAGGTCAGCTGACGGAACAGCAGCACTCTGCCCGAATATCCCACCACCTCGGTTCCCTCGGTCTCAACGACCGCATAGACCTCGCAGGCACCGGTTTCGGGATCTACCTTGATCAGCGAATCGCGATCGGTGACAAAGTAGCCGTCCTTGTCCTGCGGCAGGGGAGTGAAGGTGTAATTGGGGAACGCGCCCTCAAGATGGCAAAGGTGATAAACACCGTCGATCTTTTTGACGTAGTATTTGGTGGTGACGGTCTCGACCGTGCCGTCGTCTTGTACGATTCTGACCTCTTCGGTGTAGGAAAGAATGTCAACCAAGGCGTTGACGCCGATCAGTACCACGATCAGCAAGGCGAAGCTGATGCCCAGCGCAATGGCGGCGTTCTTCTGGGTTCTGTATAAGGACTTTTTCTTGGCCGCCTTACGCATCTTGCGCCAGTGCGCGTACAGAACCGTGTCGTCCCCGAAGTCGTAAACGTCGCCCGGGACGATCTTTTGTCCTTTGCCCTCGGGGGAGGTGTACCAGCCGTCGAAGGTGTAGCCCTGGCGACGCGGGATGGGCAGCTCGCCCAGCGCGTCCCCGACCTTTACCTCGATCGAGCGGCGGGAAACCTCTCCCTTGCCGGGTTGAAAGACAAGGGTGTAATATGTTTGTTTACTCATAAATATTTTCTCCTGACGTTCACAAAAATGCCAAGTCCGAAGCAGATGAGTGCGGGAATGGTTGCAAAGAGAACGGTAATGGTCACGGCATTGTTGGATTCTGTGACCTGTTGGGCGATATCATAAACCATAAACGCCTTGAATTCCAGCGTCACGGGAATGACCTCTCGACCCATGGAGCGCAACGTGCCCAGCACTACGTCGGCGTTGCCGTAAGCGTCGGATGCCAGAACGGTATCGGACAGAAATTCGGTAGAGGAAATACAGCAAACGTAAGAGGGCTCATGCGCAACGGCGTAGTTGGTTTCCTGCACCGTGCGGTTTTCCACAGTCAGCGTCATCAGGCTGAAGGGGTACTGACCCGCCTGTTCATAAACCGCGCCGCCTACTGTGCCGGTTGCGGTGGCGGGGGCGGTAAAGATGTTGTGCAGGGTACGGGAAACGCCGTTTTTGTAGTAAGAATAGTAGGTGTAAGCCTCGGTGCCGGTGGTCTCATCCTCCAAGGTGTAGGTGATGTTGTAGTTCTCGGCAGGCTTGATGGCGGTAGCCTGATCAAAGATCACGCTGGGGGGATAGCCGGTTTTACGCAGATCGGAGGTAAAGGATGCGCCCTTACCAAGCGTTTCGTAGGTGGCGATGAGGGCAAATCCCTCGCCGTCCACGCAGGCCTCGGTGTCGTTGACCGTATAATTTTGGGAAACTCCCGCACTGTCGGTTTTTCTGGCAACCGTCACGCCCCAGAATTCCAGATATTCCTCCAGATTGGGGAGTGTGGGGGTCTCGGGATCGCAAACGTACATAAAGGAGTAAGCCTTGTCAAGGAACTTGTCCAGCTTGTCGATCTCGTCGTTATCGTCTGCGGGGTCACCGTAGAAATCCGAGGTGGGGGCGTAGGTGATGATCAGACGGCAGTTCTCGGGAATGGCCTCGTTTTCAAGGTCCAGCGTGCGGATCTCGTAGCCTGCGGCCTCGACCAGCTTGAGGAATTCGGTCTGCGCCAGAATGTCCTCGCCGTGGTTGACGGTCAGGCAGGCAATGGGGGATTCGGCACGGGTGACGGCCAGAATGCCAGAGGAAAGCTTCTTTTCACCGTTATAAGCCCAAGGCTCGGAGGCGGTGTCGTTGGCAGTAAACAGAGCGTCCAGCGTATAAACGCGATATTCGGTACCAAACGAAACGATGATGTTGGAGGAATAGATGTTGGTCGCGCTGGTGGCCTTGTATTTCTGCACGGCAGAGGGGTTCTTGGTGATGTTGATGTACTTGACCTCGATATAATCGGAAAATTCCTTCTGCAGGCCAAGTGCGGTGTAGTGAACGTATCTCTGATACTGGTTGTCGTTGACGGTGTCGGGGTCGTTACAGAAGATGATCTCCACCTTCAGGGGCTCAAGCCCTTCCTTTGCGCGCTCGGCATTGACGGCGTCAACCGCGTCGGGCAGGTTTTTGTCTAAGAGATCCAGACAGGAATCCGAAACGGTATACAGCGTACCCTCCTGCGAGGTATAGCGCGGAATGGCGAAGTCGATAAACCACAGTCCCTTCTGCGCCAGCAGGGAGAATCCTGCATTGAGCAGAAGCACGGCAAGGATGACCAGCACGCTGACGGCTGTGAACACGGTCTTTTTTGTAAACTTGTGCATCATGCGTGCTTCCTCCTTACGAGAATGATCATACCGGTGCAGAAGACCAGCGCCGCGGGGACGACGGCAAGGAGCACCGTGATATAGGTCTTTTGAGAGACCGTGATGGTGTCAATGGTGCTGTCCGCAAAGGGCTTGGAGGTCAGCGTGGTGGGAATACGGTCGTTGCCAATGGTCTCAATGGTGGCAAGCAGCACGTTGCCGTTGCCGTAAACGGGGGAATTGAGCGTGGTCTCGGAGGCAAAGGTGGTGGAGGTGCAGGCTACGATATAGCCGGTGCCGCCCGTGACCTGCTTCTCGGAGAGCGTCATCATAATAAAGGGATTTTCTGCAGTTGCGTTTGCCACTGCGCGGCCGCCTGCCCATGCCTCGGCGCCCTCACCCGAGGTCAGAATGGGAGAGAGGGTGCAGCCGTCCTTGACGTAAGTGCCGTCGGTCTGCGCCGCAAAGCCCTGCGCGGGCTGAATGCAGGTTGCACCTGCAAATACCACGGGGCTGTAGCCTGCCTGCGCGGCGATCTTCTGGCCGTGCGGGGTGGAGGCGTAGCTGCCAAGCAGGGTGTAGCCGTCCACGGAAAGCGCCTGGGAGGTGTCCTTGATTGTGTAGCAATGTTCAATGCCACCTACCTCGGAGTGTGCAAAGTCAATGCCCCAGCCCTCAAGATAGGTTTCAATATTGGCAAAGCCGCCCGCCACGAAGGTGTCGGAGTTGGCAAAAAACATGTAAGCGCCGCCCGCCTGCATATAGGCGTCCAGCTTGACGATCTCGTCCTTGACAGAGATGCCGTCGCTGACTGCAAAGTCCTTGACTGGCTTGTAGGTGATCAGCAGCTCGCAATCCTCTGGAATATCAAAATTCATCAGATCCAGGTAGGTGTAGCGATAGCCCGCATCCACCAGAATATTGAGGAAGGAGGAGTCGGTCATGGTCTCGCCGTGGTTAAGCGTCAGGTAAGCCATGGGGGTGTCGGTCTGCACAGCGTGCAGAACACCGGTTGCCAGAGCCTTTTCGCCGTTGTAGGCGATGGGGGTCTCGGTGTCGCTGCTGTTGAACACGTAAAAGTCGGAGAGAGGACGGAGCACGTGGCTCTCGCCGAATGCAATGACCACGTTGGTGGATGCATACGCGTTATATTTCTTTGCCACAGAGGGGTGGTTCCAGATGTTAACGTATTGGATATCAAAATAATCGGGGTATTGCTCGGCAAGCTCGGTGACCGTGTTGACCACGTATTGCTTGATCACCTCGTCCTGCCACGCCTCCTTATCGTCACAGAAGATGACTGTGATCTTCTGCCCCTCGGTCAGCGCGGCGTTTTGCTGATCCACAAGGGAAATGATGCTGTCGCCGAAATAGTCGATGCAATCGTCCGAGAGTGTGAAGGTGCCGGAGGAGGTCATATCGGCATACCAGAAGTATCTGTCAGCCAGCTTCTGGAAAATGACGTTACAGATAATGACCACGGCAATGACACACACAGTAAGGATCACGGACAACGTGCCCCAACGTCTGCGACGGCTGGTCGCTGTTCTTCTCATCGTTGCGTCTCCTTTTTATCAGCCCCAACGGCGCCTTTCGTATACTCTGACGGTCAGGAAGAGGAATACGAAGCAAATGGAGAAGTAGTAAAGCAACGCGGAGAAGTCAAAGAGTCCATAGCTGAAGGTGTTGAAGCGGGAGAGCACCGAGAACCAATCCACCACGGCGCGGATGACGTATACGTCGATCAGGGTGTTAAGGAAGCTCAGCAGCACCATGCCGAGGATGACCGAGATGGTGATGACCGCGGCAGCCAGCTGGTTTTCGGTCAGCGCGGAGATAAATGTGCCGATGGCGATGAACGCCGCACCGATCAGCAGAATGCCGATCAGACAGCCGATGACCTGACCGGTCACGGGGCCGATGTGAGTGGTGTTGTAGGATTCGTTGCCGCGCTCGATCGAAGCAAAGGCGTAGATCGGAATGAAGTTGATGCAGGAGACCAGCAGGCAGGAGGAGAACAGAGTCAGAGCGGCCAAGAATTTCCCCATGACCATGCCGGTGATCGACACGGGAGCGGTCATGAGCAGCTGCTCGGTACGGAGCTTTCTCTCTTCTGCGAAAAGACGCATGGTCAGAAGCGGAATGAGAATGATGAATGCAAAGATCATCATCATGAAATAGGATGAAGTATCATAGCTGGAGGATACGATGGTGGTGTAGCAGCACAGCAGTGCCGAGATGATAAAGAATACACCTGCAAACACGTATCCGATGGGATTGATGAAATAAGAGCGCATCTCTTTTTTGTAGATGGCAAGCATTTTGTTTCAGTTACGGCGAGAGGTCGCCGATCTCCTTTCAAGCGAAATTTTGTTTGCGGGGAATTATTCCTCGTCCTCCACCTCTTGGGTGTCGGCAATGGCGCGCTTGTCCACAGCGTCCTGCACAAGCGTCTCTGCCACCTGCTTTTCCAGCGCATCCTTGGAGCCGGAGCGGCGGCGCACGGGCTTGCCGGGCTTGAGCTTCTGGTCGGCGGACTTGTCCACAACCGTGATAAAGATGTCCTCAAGGCTCATGCCAAGGGCTTCCAGACCAATGATGGCCCAGCCGCGCTCAGCCATGGTGTAGAACAGCTTTTTACGGACGTCAACACCGTATTCGCTCTCGATCATGTAGGTATAAGCGTCGCCATCGCGCTCTGCCAGCACCTCACAGTAAGCGATGCCGGTCATGGATCTGAGCGCTGAGAGCACCTCACGGGAGGGGCCGCAGATCTTGACGTTGAAGCGGCGGTTGTTCTCCACTGCGCGGGAGATGTTTTCGGTCAGCTCGTCGGCCACGATCTTGCCCTTGTTGATGATCACGATCCTGTCGCACACAGCCTGCACCTCCTGCAGAATGTGGGTGGAGAGAATGACCGTGTGACCCTTGCCCAGCGTTCTGATCAGGTTACGGATCTCAATGATCTGCTTGGGGTCAAGGCCGATGGTGGGCTCGTCGAAGATAATGACCTTGGGGTTGCCGATCAGCGCCTGCGCGATACCCACGCGCTGGCGGTATCCCTTGGAAAGGTTACGGATGACTCTTTTTCTCACGTCACCGATCTTGACGACCTCGCAAACCTCTGCCAGATGCTCGAGCCTGGGCAGGGTACAGCCCTTGAGCTCGTAGTTGAAGTTGAGGTATTCGTCTACCGTCATGTCAAGGTAGAGAGGGGGCTGCTCGGGCAGATAGCCGATCAGCTTTTTAGCGCCCAGCGGGTCGGCGAGGATATCGATGCCGTCGATCGAGACCTTGCCCGAGGTGCCGGAGAGATAACCGGTCAGAATATTCATGGTGGTGGATTTGCCGGCACCGTTGGGGCCGAGAAAGCCCACGATCTCACCGGATTCCACGGAAAAGCTGATATCGTCCACAGCACAGTTAGAGCCGTAGTTCTTTACCAGATGTTCGATTTTTATCATGATCACAGATCCTTTCAAAAGTTTTCATAACTATACAGAATACACTATATCATAAAATTGTAAATTGCCTATGAACATATAGAGAAATCATCATTATATTATAATAAAAAATCGGGTCGCGCAACGTGGGACGTATTCGCATCCGAAGCACGCGCAGGTGAGTACAACTGAAAAAAGCACGCGCGAGCGTGCTTTTTTCATATATCCTTTCCGAACAGAACGCCTATGTCCACATCGAAAATCTCGGCAAGAACCGGGAATAACTCAATATCGGGGTAGCTTGTGCCGCGTTCCCATTTGGAAACCGACTGTGCAGAAAGGTTCATCTTTTTTGCCAACGTATTTTGTGTCCAGCCGCGCTCCTTGCGCAGCTCCAATAGGATCCTGCCGAACTTTTCAAGATGATACGTAATCTCGCCCCCTTGATATCTGTTTAGCCATCTTGCGAGTAAAAGCGCGCCAAAAGGTACGAAAATTCATCGCCGTCGGGCAATTCGGTTCGACTCCCGTGCGGCTAATGGCGAATGCGGTTATCTTCCCAGCTCTTATGAGCGGCAATTCGCCCGAAATAGTGAACGCAGAACAGCATTCCAACGCCCAGAAGCCAACCTATAAGAGCATTTTGGAAGGGCTGGAACAGTCCTACCGCGCCAATGAAAAAGTTCTCGATCCCCCAAGCCTGTGCGTAGCCGTAGCCATAGCCGGATATGCTCAGGGAAAGGGTATAAAAGCAGGCGGGGATCAGCCAAAGGGCGGCGGTGACCGCGGTGGAGACAGCTGACTCTGCAAGCGCGGTTTTGCGGTAGCGGATTGCTCCTTCTGCCGCATTCTCTTGCCCGCGCAGCTCTGCCGAGGTGGCGGCAAGATAGGCGCGTTTGCGCGAGCCGTTCTTAAAGTAAACCGTAATCATGACGATGGAAAGTATGGCTAAGGTGAGAAGCGAAAAGGCAAACATCACAAAGCGATATCGCGGTTCATAGCCGTCGCCCACCATCTGATTTTCCAAGGGGCTCATGAGAATGCCGTACAGCAGATAGGTGGCTATATGGTAGACGGTTATGTAGAAAAATGCGTGTACGGCGGTTCTGACGAAATTGGGCTTTTCGGGGGAGTAGGTATCGGATGAAGTTGTGTTATAACGGTCGTTCATAAAAACTCCTTATCATTCTTTGTTGGCGTGCCACTTTTCAATTTGCTCGTTGCGGTATTGCAGGGGGGATTGTCCAAACCGTTGCTTGAATGCACGGATGTAGTAGTTTGCATCGGAAAAGCCGTATTTCATGGCGATAAAGCCAATAGGGAGCGAGGTGAACAGCAGATCGGGGCGGCTTTGGTTGAGCCGTTCCTCCAAAACGAACTGCATGGGTGGCAGTCCCGTTGCGGCTTTGATGGTTTTGGTCAGCGTCGTGCGGTTGGTGTTGAACATACGGCAAAGGGATTCCACCGACATGGGACGCTCGGGGTGCTCTCTGATGTAGCGGACAATGGCGTCCTCGCCTCCCGTTTGCTTGCCCTGATAGGCACTTTCGGCAAGGCACATGACCGAAATGAGCTGTGAACGGGCGTGGCAGGACCACATGGGGTCGGTGCCGTGCGCACGAATGAACTGCTCAGCGGCGCGAAAATGGGCGAGCAGGGAGCGGTAGGCATCGGCTGTCAGGGGGAGGACCCCGCAATACCGCTCGTCGCGCGTCAGAAACAGGTGAAAATCGGGATAGCTGTATTTGGCACGAAGGTCGGGATAGCGGTCACTCTCAATGACCGTGCGGCTCAGCCCGATGTTATAAAAATCGGGGCGGAAGCAAAAGCCCAGCACGTCGCCCGTGCCGCCATTCACCTTGACGGTGTCGGTGCTGTTCAGGCATAGGAGAGTGTAGCCGTTGAGATAGCACCGAACATCGGATAGCTCACAGGAAAAAGCGTCTGCGTGCACAAGATACAGCGAGAACATCTGTGGGTCTGCCTCAAGTTCTGTGGAGATGCGGATCAGATCGGGGGAATATTGCATAATAGATTCCTTTCTTGCCGAGGATGAGCTCATTGATTTTATTTTAACATACCGTAAAGCATTTGTCAAAGCATGCACGGCGACAAAAATAGCACAATCATAAATCAAGGCCGACTCGCAAGTGTTTTTTTGCTCTTGCCAAAAGGGAAAAGCTGTGCTATACTATATAGAGAATATTCTGAAAGCGAGGTGATCCCATGTCTGTCCAAATCAACTGTCCCGCATACGTGCAGGCTGTCCTTGACGCATTGCACAAGGCAGGGCACGAGGCGTATATTGTCGGAGGCTGTGTTCGCGACAGCCTTTTGGGCGCTGCGCCCAAGGACTGGGATATCACCACCTCGGCACACCCCGAGCAGACCGAGCAGGCAGCACTCGCGGCGGGGCTTAAAACCTTCCGCACCGGTATCAAGCACGGTACCATCTCGGTGCTGTCGGACGGTGTGACGGTCGAATGCACCACCTATCGCATTGACGGCGCGTACAAGGATTCCCGTCACCCCGAAAGTGTCAGATTCACACCGAGTCTGCAGGAGGATCTGGCGCGTCGCGATTTCACGGTCAACGCCATGGCGGCCACGCCTGCGGGCGACGGTTGGGAGATCATTGACCCGTTTGGCGGGCAGACCGATCTGCAAGCCGGTGTTATCCGCTGTGTGGGTACCCCCATCAAACGCTTTGGCGAGGACGCCTTGCGCATTTTGCGTGGCGTGCGCTTTGCCGTGCGGCTGGGCTTTGTCATTGAGGACAAAACCGCCAACGCCATGTATGCCGCGGCAGGAGGGCTGAAAAGTATCTCGCGCGAGCGTGTGCGAGAGGAGCTGATGGGTATTTTGCAAAGCCGTGACCCCGAGGGCGCGGTCAGGATCATGAAAAAACGCGGCTTGCTTAAGACCGTGTTTCCGTATGCCGACGTCACGGCCGCCGCGCGCGGTGTCAATCAGACCGCCGCAGACGCACCGCTGTTCCGTCTGGCTTATCTTTTGTTCGACGCTACGGACGATGCCGCGCACAAGACCGCCAATGACCTGAAAATGTCGGGTGCGGACAGCAGATACGTGCGCGAGCTGCTGGCGTTTCGGAGCGAGATGCTTGAAAATACTCCGTATTTTGCAAGAAAAATGATTGCTAAGTACGGTGAATATACCTTGCCCGCGTTGGCTTTGCGACAGGCCAAGGGAGAGGACACCGCCGCGCTGGCTGAAATCGTGACCGAGCAGCTGCGCGTGGGTGTTTGCACCAAGATCTCGGATCTTGCGGTGAACGGCGCGGATCTGGCCGCGATCGGGATTCCCAAGGGCAGGGAAATGGGTAACGTTCTGAATGCGCTTCTGGCGGAGGTTATGAAGGACCCCTCGCTCAACGATAAGCAATCCCTGCTGTCGCTGGCGGGCGAGATATACAAGTCTGAAAATTGTTGAGGTTTCTATGTATCAAGTCAAGGTCAAAAAACAGAATAAGCTGACCGCTGTGCTCTGCGCGCTGCTTTGCGCGGGCGGCGTCGGGCTGTTCGGCATCTCGCTGAACCCCGCGGTGCCGTTTCCCTTTGTCGCGCAGGGATTTGGCGTGCTCGCGCTGACGGCCGGCGTGACACTGTATAGCAAATTCTTCCTGCACACCTATTATTACGGTGTGTGCCCGAGCGGTGTGTTTGACGCGAGCGGCACGGAGATCTATGACCTTGAGGTAGTGGATGAGATCGGCAAAAAGAGAACCACGGTCTGCCGTCTGGGCTTGCGCGATATCGTGTGTGTTGCCGCCCGACCCGTGCGCGCCACAAAGAAAAACGGACAGCCAAGGATCGAGGCCAACGGCGGCACGGTATACAGATATTGTGCGGATATCTTCCCGCAGAAGGTCATTGTGATATATACTGCTGACGGTGATGCAGTCGTGCTGACCTTTGACGCGGGGATTTACGACATTTTGAGCAGGAAATAATTTGTCAAAAAAATTTTCAAAAAGGGCTTGACAAACCAAAAACTATCTGCTATAATACTGCATGTTCCGTTCACGACACTCTGCTCGTGAGAATGTGCTGGTGTGGCTCAATGGCAGAGCAGCTGATTTGTAATCAGCAGGTTGATGGTTCGACTCCGTTCACCAGCTCCAATATATGGGGGATTTCCCGAGTGGCCAAAGGGGGCAGACTGTAAATCTGTTGTCACTGACTCCGGTGGTCCGAATCCACCATCCCCCACCAACAAAGAAGCCTACTGCATCGCAGTAGGCTTCTTTGTTGGTGGGGGA
>JAZULL010000115.1:0-9857 GCA_045603085.1 Eubacteriales bacterium
AGCTTGCCGATGACTCTGCCGCAGCAGCGGATATCGGTAAAGTCGCGCAGCATGATGGGCGCGTAGAAGGGGTTGAGCGATATCAGGCAATCGCCGCCGTACTTCTTGAAATAGCCCTCGCCGTCCAGCACGAAAATGCCAAGCTCGCCCGGCTCGATCTGGTCACATTCCTGCACAAGCAGAACGTCGCGGTCGTGATATCTGGGCTCCATGCTGTCGCCGCTGATGCGCAATGCATAGTCTGCATCTGCGGTTTTGTTGTTATCGGGAATTGCAATATCTGTCGCTACGCTGTCAAACAGATATACACCCGTGCCTGCCGAAACAGGCAGGTCGTACAGCTTGATCGGGCGCTTGCCAAGGCCGCCCGCCACACGGGTATAGCTGCTCTTGGACGGCTTGACCTCAGGCTTTCCAAGAGTAGCTGCGGGAGCTGCGGGAGTGGCACGGTAGGTGTCCGCCGTGACTCTTTCATATTCCTTATCCAGCACCAGCGCAACCAGCTCCTGCGCGTGCGCATCCAGGCGGCGATAGTGCTCGACCAGCGTGATCTCCCCTTCCGAAAGCGTATAATTATGATTGTTCTCCGGCACGCCGCTTACAATATAATCAAGCGAGCAATCCAGCGCGCGGCAGATAGCCAGCATGTTGGAGAGCTTAGGAGAATCGCTGATGCCGGCCAGGATCTTGGACAGCGTGCCGAGCGGGATGCCGGTCATTTCGGACAGCTTGTCGTTGGTAATGCCACGCTCGGATTTGATCTTTTTAATTCTGTCAATATAAGTGAGCTCGGACATAAAAACCTCCGTTTTTGCTAAAAATCACATGTGATTTCTCTTACGGTCCCATTATAGCACGGTTTTTCCGTTTTGTAAAGAGGTTTTTGAAAATTTTTTCCGATTTTTGAAATTTAGGGGTTGACAAATCCATTTTCGGGTGGTATAATCATGTCACAATCTTCCATTTTCGGAACTTTCCCGACAGTTTGCGGGATCGTTCCAACCACATTTCGCGGCCGTCTTTCCGTTCTCGGAAACAGCCGCCATGAAAAAGGAGAAGCATCATGACATATTATAACAGAACCGCAACCACCAATGTAAACGTCAGAACGCACACCGCCGCAGCCTCCGGCACGCTCTTGGAGCTGCTGCTTTCCCTGCCCGTAGCACTCTGGCAGTTTCTGTGTGCACTCGGCACGCGCCGCGTAGTCAAGGGTATCTCCCTGACCGGCTGCATCTTCGCATTCTTCGGCATTGTGGGTGGCATTGAAGCAGGTCTGCTTTCCTTTGGTCTGGGCGCTGTCCTGACCGTACCGCTGGTGATCATTGAGATCGTTTGCCTACTCCCCAGAAAGAACTAATTCAAATCAAATAAAGGACTCAGCGCGGCCGCGGCGATCTTCGCCGCGGCTTTTGCTTGCGCGGGCGTGTTGCCGCAGCTGCCGATCTCCAGTGTCAGCGAGAACGGCGCCAGATCCTGACCCAGCGTTTGCTCCTTGCACACCACCGCCGCACAGCTGCCCGGGAAGGTGGCGTTCATACCGTCACAGAGTGACATTGCGAGTGCAAGATTTGTCTTGCTCGTTTTCTCTGCCGCCATGCCGCAGACGATCTGCGTCTGCGCGATCCCCTGCCCGTCCTTGACCGCCAGCGAGCGCACGATGTTACCATCGGCGTCGGTCACAGCGGCGCGGTGCACGTCGATGACACACACCAAGGACGGATAGGCCTTACGAAAGGCCACAATGGCATCCGCCGCCCTCCTATAGGCCTCGCGGTTGGACTCGCCGTCAAACACGGTCTTGCAATGCACCGTGCCGATGCCCGCAGCGTTGAGCGACGCCGCGATCTCGGCACCCATGGCTACCACACTTTGTCCCCCGTCGTAGCTGCGGGCAAACTCCTCGTCGTCGGCATCCAGCCAGGCTGCATCGTCCTCATTATACCCCTCCCCCGTGTGGGTATGCAGGATCAGCACCGACACCTGCCCCTTGATGGCCGGGATGCGGCAAGCCGCTGCCATCACCTCGTTCATATCGATCACCCGATCGGTCATGTTGACGGGATTTTTTGCTGCACTCAGATCGACGGGAACGATGGGCGTCGCGCCTGCGGGCACGACCGAAAAATCGTAAGCGTAAGGGTCCGCCGGCATCTGCTCTGTTGTCTGCTCGGTCGGGGGCTCGGTGTCAGCGCCGGTCATTCCGGTCTGTTCTGCGGGCGGCACTCCGCCGTCGAGTCCGCCGTCCCCTTGCGGTGGCTGTTCTCCCGTAACGGCACGCGGGATCAGCCATATACACAGCGCCACGGTCAACGTCACGGCACACACCGCCGCCACGATCATCAGTATTCTTCTCTTTTGCCTGTCCACCCGTCCGGCACCAAGCACCTCGGCGCTCTCCCATGCGCGGATCTCGCGCTTTAAAAATTCTGTCATGCCGGTTTTACTTGCATCATCCATTTTTTGCACCTCCCATAGTTCTGTTGCTTCACTCTATGAAGCGATCGGCGCATTTATGACCGCCGCCGCGTTTGCAAAAAAAATTGCAAATAATATATTAATATTTTTATAATTCTCTTGCAATTTACGCAGAAATCGTTTATACTATATGTAAATATACGAGTAATTCGGCTTGCTTTTTGGCCTTGGCGCGGAGGTTGTGTGCACCTTGCACAGAATCGTCCGCCAAGAATTGTGCACATGCACGATTTCGGAATTTTCCGCCCGGAAAGCTCTCCCGAAATGCTTGCGCGGTTGTCGATAGAGCAGCCGTGATTTTCAAATGTACGAGGAGGAATACTCAATCATGACTAAGCGCATTCTTGCTTTGGTTCTTTGTCTGGCTATGCTTGCATCTGCCGCGCTCACTCTGACCGGCTGCGGGGATTCCAACAAGAGCAACAAGAAAAAAGAAGAAGA
The DNA here is from genome assembly GCA_045603085.1 of Eubacteriales bacterium. Classification (GTDB taxonomy): domain Bacteria; phylum Bacillota; class Clostridia; order Oscillospirales; family CAG-272; genus SVQP01. The sequence goes on from JAZULL010000115.1 coordinate 2,920, forward strand.
CAAGGGCCAGTATCTGACCATGTATCTGTCCGAGAACGTGTATGACCTGGACCCTGCCAATGCATTTTACAACTCCGCCACCACCAACGTGGTCAACCTGCTGTTCGAGACTCTGTTCAAGGTCAATGAAAACGGCAAGGTCAAGAAGTCCCTGGTCAAGAAGTACGTAATCGACGAGAACCCCTCCGAGAACAAGTACTCTATGGACATTTATCTGAACAGCACCTGCTGGTCCGACGGTACTTACGTTTCCGCAAACGACGTCGTTTACGCATGGAAGCGCGTTCTGGATGTTGAAAGCTCTTATGATGCAGCCTCCTTGCTATACGATATCAAGAATGCCCGCTCTGTTAAGGAAGGCGATATGTCGATCGACGACCTTGCCATCTATGCAGAAGGCGAGCTGATGGTTTCCGTTGAGTTCGAAGGTCCCATTGATTACGACCAGTTCATTCTCAACCTGACCAGCGTAGCTCTTGCTCCTCTGCGTGAGGACATTGCCTCCAAGGCTGACTGGGCCAAGAAGCCTGCAAACATCGTCTGCAGCGGTCCCTTCAAGCTGGGCCGTGTTGACTTCACCTCCAACGGCTCGGTCAAGTACGAGGACATCAACTATGACGTCAAGGCCGTAGGCGCTGACGGCAAGGAAACCGGCAAGTACGTTCCCGCTACCGAGCCCAAGGATTTCACCGAGGGCGTTCCGATCTTCATGGTTCTGGAGAGAAACGCCTACTATTACCGTGACGTTGAAAAGGAAGAAAAGCTGGATAAGTACGTCACTCCTTACAGAATCGTGGTCGACTTCTCCATGACCGACGAGCAGATCGCCGCCGCTTACGAGGCAGGTGCGATCCTGTACGTTGACACCATTCCCTACTCCTGGAGACTCAATCCCGACGTATACGGAGATCTGCTCGAGGACGTAGAGGTCAAGGACACCATGTCCAACCACACCTACATCTTTAATCAGAACGCTCTGATCGACGACGGCGGCGAGGGTGAATACCTGTTTGCCAACAAGACCGTCCGTCAGGTTCTCTCCAAGGCGATCGACCGTGCCGCAATCGCTTCCGCTATCAGATACGCCGAGGCTGCTACCGGTATCGTTCCGAATGGCGTGTTCAACACCAACTCCAAGAAGGAAACCTTCCGCGAGGCTGCAGCTGCTGAATACGAAAACCTCAAGTATACCTCTACCGACGAGCTGAAGGCCGAGCTTTCCGCTGCCGGTATCAACCCCAAGAAATATTCCTTCTCTATCACCGTCGCCGCTTACGATGACGTTCACGTCCTGATCGCTCAGCTGATCGCTCAGCAGTGGAGCGCTCTCGGCTTCAAGGTTTCCGTCAAGGAAAGAGGCGCCGTGGTCAACAACGACTATGACAAGTACGTTGAGGATATCCCCAAGGACATTTGTGACGACGTTTTCGTTGAAGACCTGCACACCTCCAACTTTGAGGTGCTGGCATACGATCTGGGTGCTATGACCGTTGACGCTTACTCGGTTCTCGCTCCCTTCGCAAAGGCATTCTCCGGCCAGGGCATGGACATGTCCGACTCCGAGAACTACCAGCTCTCCACTCACATTTCCGGCTATGACAGCGAGGAATACAACGATCTGATGGAAGCAGTTTACTTCCTGCAGTACTACAGCGACTTCTACAAGTACTTCTACAACACCGCTTACGGCACCGACTACTTTGATTCCCAGGAAGCTGCCGATGCAGTATACAACAAGATCACCGCGATCTATGCTCAGTATGGCATCACTCCCTCCTCCAAGACCTATCTTGCAGACCGCGCAACTCTGCTGCACGCTGCTGAGGAGATCCTGATGGAAGACGTTCCCGTAATGCCCGTCGTTGCCAACAAGCACGCTTCCCTGACCTCCAATTCCATTTCCAAGGTCAAGGATACCTACACCAACAATCTGGTTCTGACCAAGGCTTCCGCCGGCAACTACAAGTCCTACCTTGGCAAGGTTGAGGAGTTCCTGGCCGCTCACTACGAGGAGTACAAGTCCGACAGCCTTTCCTACTTCGCAAAGAACTACTACGCTATGTCTTACGAAGAGTTCAAGGAAGAATCCTCTCACTACGGATTCCTGTTTGAAAAGAAGAAGAAGTAAAATCAAAAAATCCAGCCCTGCGATGCAAATCGCAGGGCTATTTTTTCTTATTTAGTATAGACAAATCAAACCGAGTGTGATATAATATAATGTATTCTTATGTAAACTGGAGAAAATATGGAAATCATCAATCTGTTCCCCGGCTCATACAACTCCAATTGCTACATTTTGGTGCATGGCGGCGAGGCTGTGGTCATTGACCCGAGCGCCAGCGCCAAAGCCATTCTCTCGCGCGTGGAGCAAGCGGGAGCCGTACTCAAGGGCATTTTGCTGACACACGGACATTTTGATCACATCGTGTCCATCGATACACTCAGACGCGCCTGCCCCGTTCCGCTGATGATCCACCGGGAGGACGCCGAGATGCTGGACGACGGCCGCAAGAACGCCTTTACCCTGTTCTTCGGTCAGGATATCCGCTATCAGCCTGCCGAGCGGTTGCTCGAGGGCGGAGACAAAATAAACCTTGGCGGCATGGACATTGAGGTCATTCACCTGCCCGGTCATTCCAAGGGCTCGGTTTGCTACTACATTCCCGGTGAGCGCACCATGTTCACGGGAGATCTGCTGTTTGCCCAAGGCTACGGCAGAGCCGACCTGCACGGCGGCAATATGTTCACCCTGCGCACCTCGCTTTGTGCTCTGCGGAGCTATCCCAAGAACGTGACCATCTATCCCGGTCACGGCGAATCTTCACTGCTGGGCCGCGCACTTGACGTTGCATTTTATTTATAATATATATATATTGAGGATTACGAAATGGATTATCAAATTTTAGCCGATCTGCTCTTCCCGCAGATCACCAAAACTCCCGCCGATATTGAGGCGGCATACCCCGCACGACAGCTGCCCGAGGGCGCCAAGGTCACGCGTTTTGCACCCAGCCCCACAGGCTTTGTGCACTTCGGCGGCTTGTTCCCCTCCACCGTGGGCGAGCGTCTGGCACACCAGAGCGGCGGTGTTTTCTATCTGAGAATTGAAGATACCGACGCCAAGCGCGAGGTTCCCGGTGCGGCCGAGGGCCTGATCAAGACGCTGGCGCACTACGGCATCCACTTTGACGAGGGCGCAATCTTAGACGAGACCGGCAAGGTCAGCGACCAAGGTGCTTACGGTCCCTACAAGCAGAGTGCGCGCGCTGAGATCTATCAAACCTATGCAAAGGATCTGGTCAGCCGCGGCCTTGCTTACCCCTGCTTTACCACCGAGGAGGAGCTGGAGGCGCTGCAGGCTGTTAATAAGAAGGAAGAGATCAAGAATACCGACTGGCAGGCGCAGGCAGAGGCACGACGTGCGGAAATGCTCAAGGCGCGCGCCATCACCATGGACGAGGTCAAGGAAAATCTGGCCGCAGGCAACCCCTTCGTGCTCAGAATTCTGGCTGACGGCGATCCCGCTAAGAAGACGCCCTTTACCGACCTTGTCAGAGGCAAGCTGGACATCCCCGAGAACGACGAGGATTTCGTGCTGCTCAAATCTGACGGCATTCCCACCTACCACTTTGCACACGCGGTCGACGACCATCTCATGGGTACCACCCACGTCATCCGCGGTGAGGAATGGCTGCCCAGCCTTGCCAAGCACATTCAGCTGTTCCGCTATCTTGGCTTCCGTCTGCCCAAGTATATGCACATCTCGCAGATCATGCGTCTGGACGAGAACGGCAATAAAAAGAAGCTTTCCAAGCGCGACATGGGTGCGAACATGGACGACTACGCCGCAATGGGCTACGCGCCCGCATGCGTTTGCGAGTACGTTATGACCCTGCTCAACTCCAACTACGAGGAATGGCACGCGCAGAACCCCGACAAGCCCTACACCGAGTTCCCCTTCAACATCAAGAAGATGAGCTCCTCGGGCTGTCTGTTCGACTTCGGCAAGCTCAACGACGTTTCCAAGAACGTCATCTCCCGCATGACTGCCGAGCAGGTAACCGAGGCTGTGACCGCATGGGCGCAGACCTACGACCCCGAATTCGGTGCGCTGCTTGCCCGCGATCCTGCTTATGCACAAAGCATTTTCGCCATCGGCCGCGGCGGCAAGAAGCCTCGTAAGGATCTGGCCGTTTGGAAGGATGCCCGCCCCTACATGGGATTTTTCTACGACGAGCTGTTTGTCCTTGCCGAGCAGTATCCCGAGAGGTTTGACAGAGCTGACATCAAGGCTACGCTTGAGGGCTTTATTAAGGTCTTTGACATCAACGACGACATGAACACTTGGTTTGAAAAGATCAAGGAGATCGGTGCAGGCCTTGGCTATACTGCCGACATGAAGGCTTATAAGGCTGATCCCTCTGCCTTCAAGGGCAGCGTTGCCGATATTTCCATGTTCCTGCGTCTGGCTGTGACCGGCAAGACCAATGCGCCCGACCTTTGGACGGTCATGCAGATCCTTGGCTACGACAGAACCGTCGCGCGCCTTGAAAGCATGCTCGCTTCCCTATAAAATCTATCATTAATTGAGGATAAAACCATGGCTGAAACCAACAATAACTTTATTTTTGATATTATCAACGAGGATCTTTCTCTGAGCCCTGAGCTCAAGATCCACACCCGTTTTCCGCCCGAGCCCAACGGATATCTGCACATCGGCTCTGTAAAGGCTATCTGCATCAACACCGACGTTGCCAACAAGTACGAGGGCCTTTTCAACCTGCGCTACGACGACACAAACCCCGCCAAGGAGTCCGACGAGTTCGTCCGCTCCATCCGCGAGGATCTGGAATGGCTGGGTGCGACCCCCACGGGCGGCGTTTTCTACGGCTCCGATTACTTTGGCAAGTGCTATGAGTTTGCCGTTCAGCTGATCAAGCAGGGCGACGCTTACGTTTGCGACCTCTCCAAGGACGACCTTGCCGATTACAAGGGCACCGACCGCTCGGTTGCATCCAAGGAATCCCCCTACCGCAACCGCTCGGTGGAGGAAAACCTGGATCTGTTCGAAAGAATGAAGAACGGCGAGTTCCCCGACGGCGCACGTACCCTGCGCGCCAAGATCGACCCCTCCAGCGACAACCCCTATCTGCGCGACCCCGTTATCTACAGAATCAAGCACATCCATCATCACCGTCAGGGCGACGAGTGGTGTGTGTACCCCATGTACGACTTCGCGCATCCCATTCAGGACGCGCTTGAGGGCATTACCCATTCCCTGTGCTCCAGCGAATTCAGAAACCACCGTCCCCTTTACGACTGGGTGGTTGATAAGATCGGCTTTGCGCAGAAGCCCCACCAGTGGGAGTTTGGCCGCATGAACATCACCTACACGGTCATGTCCAAGCGTTATCTCCGTCAGCTGGTTGAGGAAGGTCACGTGGACGGCTGGGACGATCCCCGTCTGCCCACGCTGTGCGGTCTGCGCCGCCGCGGATATACCCCCGAGGCTCTCTTTACTTTCGTAAGAGAGGCCGGTGTGACCAACACCGACCACACCGTGGACGTGCGCCAGCTTGAGGCATGCGTACGCGACGACCTCAATGATAATGCTCTGCGCCGCGTTGCCATCGTCAACCCCATCAAGGTCATTATCGACAACTATCCCGAGGACAAGGAAGAAATGATCAGCCTGCCCAACCATCCCCAGAAGGAGGAGCTTGGCAGACGCGACGTTCCCATGACCCGCGAGATCTATATCGACGCCGACGACTTTGCCGAGGTTCCGCCTCCCAAGTTCTTCCGTCTTAAGCCCGACAGCGAGGTTCGTCTGATGGGCGGCTATATCATCCGTTGCGGCCAGATCGTCAAGAACGACGACGGCTCGATCAAGGAGATCCACGCAACCGCAGATCTCGAGACCGGCAACGGCATGCCCGCTGACGGCAGAAAGATCAAGGGTACCATCCATTGGCTGTCCGCAAAATATGCACGGCCCGTGACCGTGATGCTCTACGACCGCCTGTTCAACATCGAGAACACGGCTGACGTGCCCGAGGGCAAGACCTATCTTGATTTCCTCAACCCCGAGTCCCTTACCAAGATCGAGGGCGCGATGGTTGAGCCCTGCCTGGCCGATGCAAAGGCGGGTGACAAGTTCCAGTTTGTCCGCGTGGGCTACTTCTGCAAGGACTCCAAGAACGAGAACACCTTCAACCGCGTCGTAGGTCTGCGCGACAGCTTCAAGGCTTAAGGAGCAACCATGGATTTTGCACAAATGCTGGAAAATCTGACCCCATACGCCATTCCCTATGCGATTTTGGGCGCGTGGCTGATCGTGATCTCAGTCATCTCGATCATCGTTTGTGTATGGGACAAGGCCGCGTCCAAGACCGGCAAGGTCGCGCTTCGCGTGCCCGAAAAGGTGCTGTTTACCACGTTCCCCCTGCTTGGCGGCTCGTTTGCCATGCTGGCGACCATGCTGGTCATTCACCACAAGACCAAGCATTGGCAGATGCTGTTCATTCCCGTCATTTTGGTGCTGCAGCTGGCAGCCCTGATCGGTGTGACGGCGGTCATTGCACTGGGAATCATTTAACAAAAAGATAAGGCAGAGCCAATGGGGCTGAAGAATTAGTGGAATAATAGCAGGAATTTGTTCAAATCCGAACAAGTTCCTGCTGCTTTTTGTGGATGTAAGACGTGGCGGAGCGTCCGAGGGAGAAATCTCACCCACCGCCCGTGAAAGCTCCGCTACGCGCCCCTTTCACTCCGCGGTCCCCCCTCTCTCCGAGAGGGCTTATATCGCGCATCCTTCTCATAAGCATAAGCAAGATGTGGATGGCAAAGCTGAGACTGTATTATTTGAGCGCGGACTCACAAAAAGCCCTCTCGGCTCGAGAGGGGGGACCGCGGAGCTCAAAGAGCACAAAGTGAGA
>JAZULL010000116.1:0-29959 GCA_045603085.1 Eubacteriales bacterium
GCTTGGCCTCCGACTTTTGGCGAAAACGCGTACGGCACGACCGAGATCACGGGCGGCGGTCTTGAGCTGATCGTCAAGCAGCTGGGCAGCGCAGGCACCTGCGACCCGCTCAACCAGCGTGCAACGGTTGGCTGGAAGGCCACCAAGGTCACGGTTCGTCTGGTCGAGGCATTCATGGTCAGAATCGAGACCGCATCCACCTTTGACGATCAGGACTAAGACCTGACAGAAAGGAGTCAGTATGAATCAACAGAATACAGAACAGGCTTACTTAGAGGAATACATCGCCATTAAGCTGTTTAAGGATAACGACCGCTACAAGGATGACGTGTACGTGGCCATCAACGGAAAAAACTGCGTCATCAAGCGTGGAGAATGGGTGAAGATCAAGCGCAAATTTGCCCTTGTGCTTGATCAGTCCGAGATTCAGGACAGCAAGGCGGCCGCGCTCATGGAGGCCGAGCAGAACCGTTTTTCGGGTCAGAGCAGAGGAGTGCTTTGATATGGCACGGGCAATTCTTGGCAAAAAGGGAATGACAAGTGCCGTCAAGGGGGCTTCGGCCGAGGCTTCTGTTGTCATGCTGGCCGAGAGCTATGATCGGCTGGTGCGCGATCTGGAATATATTCTCTCGCACCTGTCCGAGGAAAATTTCCGACCCGAAACACTTGCGCGCATGCTGGGGGAGGGGGACTGATGTTGCCCGAGCTTGAGCGCGCCAAAACCTATCGGTCTGTGCAAGAGGGCTTTGAGCGCGGCCTTTGGCACAGAAAAGGGCAAAACCAAAACGTTTATTTTGCGGGGGAGAATCTCTGCGGGGCGGCTTATCCCGCCCTTGCCCCCCGCCCGCCGCGGCGGATCTGGCAGCTGATCTCCGAGGGAGCGCAGGGCATGTATTGCGCGGGCGGACTATATCTGGTCAGCCAGGGTGAGCTGATGCTGGCCAAGGATTATCTGCAGACCGACGTGATCGGCAATCTGAATGCCAATACCGCCAAGACCTTTGGTACGCTGGGGCGCCGGGTGCTGATCCTGCCCGATTTTTCTTTGCTGGATACCGAGGAGCAGACCCTGAAAAGCAAGGGCGTCCGCCTTGTGCTGGGTCAGCCCAAGATAAAAAATCAGGATTACGTGGACCAGGACGGCATTGCACGCGCCGTTAAATTCAACACCCTGCATTGCATCGATTTTCCGTTTACCGACTATTTTAAGGCGGGGGATTCGATCCTTATTCAGGGGACGCAGTATAATGACGGCGCGTATACCATTCGCGCGGTTGAGGAATTTGATCTGCGCTTTGACGAAAATTCATTTGTGGCTGAGGACATAGCAAGCTGTACGGTGACCAACCGCCCGCCCGCCATGACACAGCTGTGCGAGTGCGGCGGCAGGCTGTGGGGCTTTGCGGGCTCGCATATCTATGCTTGCGCACTCGGCGAGGTTGCCAACTGGTATCGCTATGACGGTGACGCACAGAGCAGCTATACCGTGCACGTGCCCGGCAAGGGTGACTTTACGGCCTGCATTTCGCACGGCGGCCATCCCGTGTTCTTCCGAAGTGACAGCATGGTGGAGATCTTGGGGGACAGCCCCGAGAATTTTGCCGTGACCGAGATCAATCTGTGCGGCGTCAAGCAGGACAGTGCAGCCTCGCTTTGCTCGGTGGGCGGAGATCTGATTTATCTGTCCGATCAGGGTGTTGTCCGCTGCAGCGGCAGCGGCACCGAGGTGCTGTCCGAGGCGCTGGGCACGCATCTTTCCCAAGGCTTTGCCGTCAGTGACGGCAGACGCTACTGGTTGTCCGCCGTGGATGCGGACGGCGTGCGCAGGCTGTACGTTTACGATACCCACCACCGCATCTGGCACGTGCAGGACGGCGCGGATCTTTGCGCGCTGGATTACATGGACGGTCAGGTATATTCGCTGGCGCAAAACGGCACGGTGCGCATGCTGGGAGAGCATCCCATGCAAAAGGGAATGGCAGAGAGTGCGGTGACCTCCTACGTGGAATTCTGCCCGCTTGAGGATCTCGGGCGAGGCAAGATCACACCGGTGCGCCTTGGCTTGCGCGTGTGGTGTGCAAGCGGCAGCACGCTCTCGGTGTTGGTCAGCTATGATGCGGCGAATGGCAAAAGCGTGCCGAGCTGCATGCCGAGGGAGAGCGGCTTTGGTACGTGCCTCTGGCTCCCAAGTCCTGCTTTTCGCTGGGTGTCCGTCTGGAGGGAACGGGAGAGTACAGCGTGCAAGGCTTGGTAAAGGAGTATCTGTGATATGCAGAACGGACGGCAGGACTACAAGGAGGTGCTGTGCGACGAGCGGCACGACCGCATTGAAAACAGACTGACCAAGCATGGCGAGCAGATCGATTCGCTTGAGAAATGCACCATCAAGCTGACCGAAATGGTGGATCGCTACGATCTGCTGGTGCAACAGCAGGAGGCGAGGATCCGCGTGCTGGAGAGCAAGCCGGGACTTTGGCTGGAGCATATCATCGGCTACGTGGCAAGTGCTGTGCTGGGAGCTTTGGGCAGTGCGCTTGCAGGGTATTTTCTATCCTGAATACTTGACAAAAGGGTGATTGTAGAGTAATATTAAAGTAACTACCTATAAGGAGTCTTTGATATGCTTTCCAATCACCCTCTTTATTATCTGAGCGTCAATGCCGCTCATAATGACGACTATCATTCCAGAGCCACCGAGGCCATGACCGCACAGCCGATATCCGAGCAGAACGGTCTGTATACCTACCGTCTTGCAGGCTACGACGGCGAGGTGCAGGTACAGTGCACCCCCTTTGACGGGAACACCTATGAGAGCATCACCACCGTGCACAACAGCGGCAACGAGAGTCTGGTGCTGGACAGAATTTCGTCTGGCTACGTCACGGGCATCGGTCACGGCGGCCATCCCTGGCATAAGCAGAGATTCGTGCTGCACACGTGCGACTCCTCCTGGCAGGGCGAGGGGCAATGGAGACGCGGCTATATTGAGGATTTCGGTGTCTATCCGACCTATAATCACGGCACACAGCGCGCCTGGCGCATCGGTAGCGTGGGCTCTTGGACAACCTGCCGTCACTATCCCATGATCATGCTGGAGGACACGGTGCTGGGCGAGACGTGGTATTTTGAGATCGCCACCTCGGCCTCCTGGTTTATCGAGGTCAGCGTGGGCGGCTATAGAAACGATCTGTGGCTGGATGTGTTGCTGTCCGCCTGCCACGACCGCCACGACGGCTGGTATTATGAGCTCAGGTCCACAGAGAGCTATACCGCACCGCTTGCCGTTTACGGCAAGGTCAAGGGCGGCTTTGAAGAGGCGGTTGCCGCGCTGACTGCCTATAAGCGCGCCCGCATGCTGCGCGCCTTCCCGGGCGGCTGCGTGCCGGTCTGCTTTAACGACTACATGAACTGTCTGTGGGCACTCCCCACGCGCCAAAAGCTTGTGCCGCTGATCGATGCGGCGGCGGAGGTGGGTTGTGAGTATTTCGTCATCGACGCGGGCTGGTTTGGCTGCGGTCAGCATTGGGGTGACAGCCTTGGCGACTACGAGCAAAACGATTCTTTATTTGGCGAGGGAGGCTTTGACGGTATTCTGGCGTATATCAAACAAAAGGGTATGCTCCCGGGCTGCTGGCTGGAGGTTGAGAGCATCAGCGCTAATGCCCGTGTGCTTGAAAAGATAGAGAACGCCCGTCTGACCCGACACGGCAAGGTGATCGGTAAGGACAGAGGCTTCCTCGATTTCCGCAACCCCGCCGTCTGCGAACACGTCTTTGGCATCTTTGAGCGGCTTTACCGCAAGGGCATCCGCTTTATCAAGAACGACTATAATCAGAATATCGGTATCGGCATCGACGGCGCACTTGGCGCAGCCTCGCCCGAGGAGCTCAAGCGTCATCAGGACGCATTCATGGCGCTGATCGAGCGCGTATGCCAAGCCTTCCCGGATCTTGTGATCGAGAATTGCTCGTCGGGCTGCATGAGAGCCGACCATGCAAGCGAGAAGCATTTCCACATGCAGTCGGTCAGCGATCAGGAGTATTATGAGCGCATGCCCAGCGTGGTGCAGGGACTTGTGGCCTGCATGCCACCCGAGCGTGTGGGTATATGGGGCTATCCGTATCCCGTTATGATCGATCACCGCGAAAGCTTTTGCCCGAGTGCAGAGTTTACAGCCAAGTATGCGGACGGTCACAATACCGTATTCAACATGGTGCAGGTCATGCTCGGCGCGATCTATCTCTCGGGTCATATCGACTGTGCGGACGAGTCTAACCTCGCCCTGATGAAAGAGGCGATCGACCTCTATAAGCAAAACCGCGACGTTTTGGTCAAGTCCAATCCCGTCTATCCCACGGGCTTGTCCCGCATGGCGGACGAGGGGATTCTGTCGCTGGGTATGCACGAGCCCGAGAGCGGCACGTTGCTTCTGGCGGTATGGAAAAACGGCGAGCAGAAGCATGCGCAGATCAATCTTGCCAAGTACGTGGGCGAGCATGCAAGGCTTGAAGCTATGTATCCCGCACGCGCGGCGGATACCGTCAGCTTGCAGGGAAGTGTCCTTACCGTGGATTTCCCGGAATGCGACAGCGCGATTTGGTGCAAGATCCGCGTTTGATGGCCGAAAAAACGGTTTTATCTGCGAAAATTACAAAATTCGCTTGACAGAATACCCGAAACATGATAAAATCAACGATGTACTTTTAATTACATGAAAGGAAACAACACTATGAAAAAGCTTCTTGCTGTACTGGCTCTTTTGCTGGTAGCTTCCATGCTTCTCGTGGCGTGCCAGACCACTCCCGAAGGCCCTGAAGACACCACTCCCGAAGAGTCCGTAACCGAAACCGATCCCGGTACCACCGAGTCTGATACCGAGACCGAATCCGACACCGAGTCTGATACTGAGTCCGACACCGAATCCGACACCGAATCCGACACCGAGTCCACCGAAGATACCACCGAGACTCCTGACGAGCCCGTAAAGGTTGTCGCAGGCATTTCCTTCGACGCTATGGGTAAGGTTTATGACGGTGAGATCGACATGGAAAACCTGTTCTTCTCCTCCGGTACCGAGTATAGCACCTGGGGCAAGGTTGCAGAGATTGACCACCTGGTTGACAGCATTAAGGTTGCAGGCTGGGTAGCATTCTTCACCGAGACCGAGGGCGTTCTGGGCTACTCCATCGACGGCGCTGAGGCTGTTTATCCCGAGGGCTTCTCTTATACTGCAGAGCAGGAGGTTATTGATCACGTTCTTGCTAACGTAGCAGACGGTAAGAGCGCTGCAAGAATGTTCTCCGACGTTCCCGTTGCCGATCTGGCAGCAGGCGAGCACACCGTTGCACTGATGGCTAAGGACGCCGACGGCAATGAGGAAGCATTCGCAGAGTTCAAGCTGGTTAAGGTTATGCCTTACGTTGAGAATGCTTATGACCGTTTCTCGATCGATAACATTCTGCTCAACAACGTTCCTTACGTAACCGAGGGCAACGTAGTTCCCGAGATGAACGAAAAGAACAACACCGTAACCATTCCCGCAGGTGGCGAGCAGACCAGCATCTCCCTGAGAGGTTGGGCATCCTTTGCATCCGCTCCCGCAGCTGAATACGGCTATTTCATCGGCGCTGATATTACCTTCGTGACCGATCCTGCATTTGCACAGGAACGTGCTGACCTTGCAAGCATTACCAATGCATCGGGTTATAACATCACCGCTTCCATTGCTGACCTCGCTCCCGGTTCTTATCCCGTTGGCGTTGTTGCAAAGCTGGAGGACGGCACCTTCGCCCTGCTGTATTCCTGCACTCTGACCATCGAGCCCGTTGAGCCTTGGGACGTTGACTTCAGCCAGGCTCCCATTTCCGGTAGCTACGCTGAGCCTTGGGCTGGCAACCTGCTGGTTCCCGGCCTGAGTGAAACCGACCTGATCTACGTTATGCACTACGGTTCTGTAAACCTTGGTGAAGTAGACCTGTCCAAGTACAGCAAGGTAACCCTTTCCTACTGCACTCCTGCAGGCGATGACGGTGCAGGCGGCAACTACAGCGCTCAGTACGATGCAACCGCTAAGAGAGTTATGCTGCTCAACACCGCTTCCGCTATTCAGGAAGGCACCGCTTTCGAGTTCCTGCCTGCCGAGGATGCGATCATTGCTTCCGCACAGTATGAGATGTCCTCTGTACCTATGGAAATGAAGACTGTTGTTATCGACCTGACCGAGGTTGACTACAATGGCCAGACCTACCTGACCTTCGATTTCCGTAATGCAAACAACGAGTTTGGTGCAACCTCTTACCTGATCGTTGTAACCGACATTCTGTTTGAATAATCAAACCACAAAAAACAACCGAGCCTCGGCTCGGTTGTTTTTTTTGTTCAGTACACGGCGACCAGATCGTCGTTTTCTTCTTTTACTGTCAGGAACACCATGGTGGTGTCGCGCTCGCCCACGGGATCGTTGGGGGAGTGCATGGAGAGATACAGCTGTCCGTCTGCGTCGGCAAAGATCATGCCGTGACCGCCGTCATAAGGGTAGCCGGCATCGGTCTTGCCGTAAAGACGCCGATCGCGCTGGATCCAGCGGCCGTCGGGACTGCCGTTTTCGCTCTCGGCAATGCCGACGCAGTAGCCGTCCTTGGCAAAATTGGACCACAGCATCAGCAGCTTGCCGCCCTTGGTTCTGTACATAAAGCAGCCGTCGGTCACACCTGCGGCCGACCAAGACGCGTCGTCCGCACGGAACAAATCTATCGGCTCGCTGACAAGGTGCGTCAGATCGTCCGACATCTTTGCCACCGAGAAAAGGCCTACGTGATCGGGCGTGCAGGTCCATTCATGCACGAAAATGCTCCAGGGCTGTCCGTCCCCATCGATATACAGCGTAGCGTCAATGCAATCCCAACAGTCGGGGGTAAAGTGACCGTCCGAGATCTGCACGAAGGGGCCTTCGGGGTGCTCGGACATGAACACGCTGCAGCCGCGGTGCCGGGTCTTGGAGGAGAAATACGTCGTGAACATATAGTATTTTCCGTTCACCACGTGTACCTCGGGTGCCCAGTTCTGCTTGACAAAATCGTCGGGCACCACGACGGTGGGGGACACCTTTGACAGCACCCACTCGCCGTCAAGTCTGCCGCTGCGGTTGACGTAGCATTGCCAGTTGGTGCCGTAAGCGTAGTAAACGCCGTCCGCGACCACAATGAAAGGGTCGCGCAGCTTGGTTACGTTGGTTTCAATGATCATGATTTACCTCCATGATATACCCTGACGCTCTGCACACCGCTTTTCATGATAGCAAATCGCAGCGCAGGGGAACATAAAATTTGCCGTTTGATGGTTTTGGTATATAGCTTGAAGCGCAATTTGCGGGTGGCCTTGCGGTAAGCCCGCGCAATTTTCTCGGGCTGTTTCTCCATGAATGCCCGCGCCAGCATGCGACCCGAGAGCATGGCAGAGCTGATGCCCTCAAACGAGCTTGCGCTGATCAGACCCGCCGCCTCGCCAAGCAGATAAATGCCGTCGCTACCTGTGATGAAATCGCGCATGCGTCTGGGAGAGCAGACCTGGCATGCCTCGGTCTTGAGCGGTTGCCCAAACGAGATGCCAAGATGCCGCTCAAGTCGCGCTTTCTGCGCCTCAAAGGCTGCGCGTCCGTGCTCCTTGGCAAATGCGCCGCCGAAAATGGTCTGTCCGTCCTTGCGGATCAGCCATGAGCAGCTGTCGCTGGTATCCTTGTCAAAAATGCAGGCGTAGGCGGGAATGGCAGCATCGCTGCCGTCAAACCATTGCTGGATAGAGACGTATTTGTGGGGCTGATGCAAAAAAAACCGCCGCCGCACGATCGAGGATGCGCCGTCCGCACCCACCAGCGCGCTTGCCGTGTAGCAAATTGCCTCTTGTTCTGTGCGCACACTCAGGGAAAAGTCGCCGTCTCTTTTGATCTCTGTGCACCTGCCGGACACCAGCGTGACCGAATCGGGCAGCAGAGAGAGCAGCCAGCGGTCAAAGGCCAGCCTGTCCATATTGAGGTAATGTCGCTGATAAAGTCGGGTCACGCCCGCGGCAAGATCCATGGTGTGCACCGAAAAGATCTGCGGATCTGCAAGCACGGCATTGGGCAGGGTCAGCTCAAATTCGGCCAGCACCTTTTGTGCGTCGGGCGATAGCAGACCGCCGCAGGGCTTTCTGTTATCGTCGGTCTGTCCGTCGATCAGCAAAATGCGGGTGTCGGGGGCACGCCGTGCAAGCTCACTTGCAAACACAGACCCCGCAGGGCCTGCGCCGACAATGGCAACGTCGTAATGTAAGTGTTCCATAATCACATTGTTTTCTGATACCGATCGGGAACTTGATCGGTGTTGTAGGTGGGATCCCCCGGGTTGACGCCCATCATGACCTGCATGACGTGATAGGCCTCGGTCTGCAGCTTGCGCGCCGCCTCGGCAGGGGAGAGGGTTTTATCCGCGAAAAGCGGCGTGCCCACGTGCAGATCCACCTGCGGCTTTTTGGTAAACAGCTTGGTAAGTCCCTTACGGGGACGGAAGGACATGGCAATAGGAATGATGGGTCTGTCGTACTTTACCGCATATTTGAAAACGGCCGGCTTGAAGGGACGCAGATCGGGATAGAACAGCCACATAGAGCCCTCTGGATAGAAGTGCATCCACTTATTGCTCTCAAACACCTCTTGCATGGCTTTTTTAAAGCATATCATGGAGCGGATGCTGTCTGTGGGAATGGGAATACCGCCCGACATGCGGATCCACAGACGGTTGGAGCCGTTGAGGTTTTCCTTCCAGGCAGGGAAGTAGAGCAGATGCGGACGGATAGCGGCCAGCACACAGATCAGGTCAAAATAGAACACGTGATTGGCAATCGTGATCGCACCGCCCTTGAGTGCCTCTTTATAAGGCTTCAGATTTTCGCGACCGTAAATACGAAGCCCATGCGTCACCTTGACCAGCAAAAACCCGACGGTCTGCAGACCCAACCAGTAGACCGAGCGCAGGCACTTAAAGCCAAAGCTCTTTTGCAGATATGGGTAATTCTCATCAAAGTTGATCTTGCGCAGCTCGTTGACCTCGATCATGTGCGCATCGCACCGATCGGGATATTGGTAGTCAAGATTGTGTCTGTAATACATAAAAATCATCCTTTTTGTGTCATTAAGACCAGTATATCACATTTTGTCGGATTGTGCAAGGGGGCAAGGAACAATCAAAAGCGAAGTCACAAGCAGTGGCATTGCGTAGGGCGGGGGGCTCCCGCCGGAAAGCTGTATCAGTATTGCTCACTGCGTTCATTTTCTCTGATGAATGACAGAAGAACCGAAAGCCCGAGGGGAATTAGAACCCGTGTTTGCGCGAAAGCTACTTGAGCGGATGCTCCAATAGCCCTATTCGCACCCTTGTTCTTCATTTTGTGAAAGAGCCATAAAAAAGATATTTTCGCCACTTTTAGTTTAGGTTTGAACTGGCGCGTATTCGTTTTATAGCAAATTGCTTTTCGACTATAAGGAGAAAAGCTGCATCAGCACCTTTTCACTATTCACTATTACTTATTACTTCCGCCAAAAATCGACAAGGAATTAGTGAAAAGTGAAGAGTGAAGAGTGAAAAAGTAAAATCGACAAGCTTCTGTCGAAACTTGTCGATTTTTGGTGGACCCGAGGGGAATTGAACCCCTGTCCGAAAGCCCGTTGATACGACCTTCTCCGTGGGCAGTCTGTTATTTAGAATTCCCTCGCAACAGCGTCAGCAGACAGACTCCGTATTGAGGTAGCCATTTTGTGCGTGATCGGCTCAATGGCGAAAGGCCGATGCACGGTCACCGCTCAATGACGTTGGGGTCTCGGTCGCGGTATTCCGAGAGCAACGGGCAAGACCGCAGTCTTGCAGCACTGCCTAATTAGGCAGCCAGAGCAACAGTTCTGTTGTCGTTTATTTTTTAAAGTTGGACAGTTTATCGGGATTATCCGGCCCGCCACGCTTATCGTATCGCAAAACCCCCGTCGAAACCATTGCGGGCCCATGCGACAATAATATATTATAGACCATATACGAACATTTGTCAAGCGGAATTTGTCGGATAATTCTTGCCCCCAGCGAGAATCTAAACTCTTATTTCCCCATTGGCGAAATGTCGAGTAGTGATATTGGTGGTTTGAAGTCGAAACTATGCGAGCTACTCGAAATGGGTTCGATTGAACCCGTTGGGATGCAAAAAGGCCCGCCACGGCAAGTGGCAGACCTTTTTGGCACCCCCAACGGGAATCGAACCCATAACTAACCCTTAGGAGGGGCTTATTATATCCATTTAACTATGGAGGCTTGGTGCGACAAGAGCAATTATATCATAAGATTCCTCAAAAAGCAATACCCGCAACAAAAATTTATGTTGCGGGTATTTGTAGCCCACTCAAGCCATAAAACCACATTCTCCGTAATTCGGCGGCTGTGCCCAGGATGGCGGCGGCGGGGGAAGCGGTGCAAAGGTGCAGGGGAATGATGCGAGAGCTTGCGGCTTGCATGGGGCGCAGGGCGTTGTAAACGTCGCCTACAAATGCTTGATCCAGCCCAAATCGCGTGGATTCCAGCATTACGCAATCGGGTGTGAAGAAGGATTCCAGAGTGTTGATGGCATACGCCGTAGGCACGACGGCATCCTCGGTACAAAGCGCGTCCGCGAGCACGTCAGCCACCTTGCGGTGCTCGGGCAAAAGCAGCTCGCCGATGCGACAGATGCGCGGGCTCTGCAGGTTTCCCTTCATCCATACCGCCGCATACATCATATCCGACAAGCTGATAAACACACCGCACGCGGCATCCTTACATTCCTGCTTGGTGCTGATATAGGTTTGCGCGGCGCTGATCTCGTCGATGACCAGATCGCATTTGCGGTGCAGGATCTTTTCGACAAATGCCACCAGATGCTCGTGCGAGCCGGGAGAGACGGCCAGCGTGCGCGTGATGCTCTGGCGAGCGTCCTGCTCGGGAGAGACGATCAGCGCAAGATAGGGCAGAGCTTGCGCGCTGACGTTACAGCCTCTGCGCACCGTGTTGAGAAAGATCAGCAGGTTATCGTCAAAGGGAAATATATCGTTGTAATCATAAGTACAGATCTCCTTGGCCTGCATATCGGGGCTCAGCACGTGCGCGGTGAATCGGCGGCTGTAAAGCCCTATGATCAAAAACATGGGGCGACCTTCAAACTGCAGATTTCCCGGTCGGCGACCCGCGCCCTGACAAGGCAGCTTTTGCTCAGTCAGAATACCGCATTCGATCATGGCATCGGCGATCTTGCCCGTGGTCATGACGGACAGATGCGTCTTGTCGGCAAGCTCGGCGCGCGTCAGCGCATCGCCCCGGCATAACGCGCTGTAGCAGGAGAGCAGATTATCGCGCCGAAAGCCCGAGAAGGCAGGGTGTGCATTATGGGGCAGTTGGCTTGGTTTATTTGACATAGAAGTTCTCCAAAATGGCAATAAATGGTAATTACACTATTATTATATCTGCATTTGTCGGTCGCGTCAAGAGAAAAAAGTCGAAGATTTAAAAATATTTATGATCATTTGCTCAAAAATTCGTACAAAGCAATTTGCACGAAAAAAATATCGAAAATTTGTGAAAAATATTTAATAACCCTCTTGACAAAACCCATAGAACATGCTAAAATATATTGCCGCATAAAATAGGCTTTTTTAAGTGTGCAATTTTGCAGAAATTGTACCGCCGAATTTAGCGAGACTATATGAAAGAGAGGTGCTTTTCGTGTTTGCAGTAATTGAAACCGGCGGAAAGCAGTACAAGGTACTCGAGCAGGACATCATCTATGTCGAGAAGCTCAATGTTGAGGAAGGCAGCGAGATCGTTTTTGATAAGGTCGTTGCAGTTTCTACCGACGCAGGCTTTAAGGCAGGCGTTCCCACCGTTGAAGGCGCTAAGGTAACCGCTACTGTGCTCAAGAACGGTAAGAACAAGAAGATTTACGTTATGAAGTACAAGCCCAAGAAGAACGAAAAGAAGAAGATCGGTCACAGACAGCCTTACACCAAGGTTCAGATCACTAAGATCGAGGCTTAATTTTCGGTTTTTATGACCAAGCTGGTATTTTTCAGAAGCGACGGAATTTTCTACGGCTTCGAGGAACAGGGACACACAGGATACGGACAAGAGGGTGACGACATTATCTGCGCAGCGCTGTCTGCAATGACCATGCTGATCATTAATACCGTCGAGGTGGCGTACGCATCGCATATCGATTATACGATTGATGAATCCACCACCAAGATCACGGTCAGGTCCAAGTCGGCTCTCCCCGAATTTGAGGAGGACGATTACAAGCGTTATGCTGTTTCGGGCATCTTCATGGCTTATTACAAGCAGATTGAGGATATGATCGAGGAGTATTACGATTTCCTGGACGTTTCGGTTGTCGACAAGGCTTACGAATAAGTCGCAAACCGCGTAACATTTTCAAATTCAGAATCCCCTAGGATTGGGATCGCAAAATTAGATGGAGGTAAGATCATGTTGAGACTTAGTTTACAGTTCTTTGCTCATAAAAAGGGTGTCGGCTCTACTAAGAACGGTCGTGACAGTGAGTCTAAGCGCCTTGGCGTTAAGAAGGCTGACGGTCAGGCAGTTATCGCCGGCAACATCATCGTAAGACAGAGAGGAACCGCTATCCACGCCGGTAACAACGTTGGCATGGGTACTGACCACACTCTGTACGCGCTGATCGACGGCAAGGTAAAATTCGAACACAAGACTAAGGATAAGAAGCAGGTCAGCGTATACGCAGACTGATTTCTGACCGGGTCAAACGTAAAAAGGGTGCTTTGACAGCACCCTTTTTACGTTGTATAGAGAATCTGCTCGGTATCCAGTATAGCGGCGCGCAGAGAAACCGCCGACCGCTCCAGCGCGGCCTGCTCGGCGGCATCCGGTAAAAGCTCGGGAATGGCAAGCACACCGCCGCGCCCCAGCACGCACGGCAGACTCATGCAGAGATTTCCCACGCCGAAGCGGCCGTCCGCAAGCACACAGAGCGGCAAGAGGGTATTGCGGTCACACATGATTGAGCGAGCCACCAGCGTGGCGGCCTGCGCGGCGGCAAGATCGGCATGCCCCTTGGCATCGGTGCACCCGGCGGCCGCACAGCGCACGTCGACAAAAAGCGAGTGCAGGATCAGCGTGACGGTGCTCCTTCCGAGTGCCGCACGCCACACGTCCAGCTCCAGCCCCGCCACGCGAGCGGAGCGCCACATTACGGTGGCGTGATCACCCGTGCGCCCTAAGATCATGGCCTCCACCTGCGCAGGATCGGCACTCAGATATCTGCCCAGCAAGCGCCGCAGGCGAAGCGTGTCGGGAAGCGTGCCCAGCCCCATCACGCGGGCAGGGGATAGCCCCGAATAGCGAAGTGCGGTATAGGTCATCAGTTCGTTGGGCTGTGAGGCGACCAGTATCACCGCATCGCCCGCATGCGCGGCAAGCCCCGCCACGGCACGGCGAAGGATCGGCAGATTGAGCGCGGGCAGATCGGCGTGCGCGGTCTCGTGCAGGGGCACAAGACCCGGGGCCAGTACGATCAGCGCACAGTCGGCAAGATCGCTGTATTCGCCCGCCCAGACGTCCACGTCGGCATGCAGATCAAGCGCGCCGACGAGATCCGCCGCCTGACCCTCTGCCAACCGCCTGTTCTCGTCCAGCAGCACCATGGCCTCAAACAGACCGCTCCCCGCAAGCGCATGGGAAATGCTCGTACCCATGGCACCACAGCCGATCACGGCACATTTTTTTGGATGTCTGACCGAATCAAAGCTGACATACGACATAAAAAACCTCCATACCGCGATAATATCTACCATAGTATGGAGGTTTTTCTATAAATTATTCACTCAGCGTGCGACCGATCGCACGTGTCCAGCCGTCATAGAGCGATTTTCTTTGCTCGGCGGACATGGTCGCCTCAAATTTGGCGTCGGTGCGGTAGATCGAGCGGATGTGCTCCAGCGAATCGTAGATGCCAACCGCCAGTCCCGCAAGACATGCCGCACCCAGCGCGGTGGTTTCAATGCAGGCAGGGCGCATGATGCACTTGCCGGTCACGTCGGCCTGGAACTGCAACAGAAATGCGTTTGCACTTGCGCCGCCGTCTACCTTGAGCGCATGCACGGTCGCGCCGACCTCCTTTTCCATGACGTCAAGCACGTCGGCTGTCTGATAAGCCATAGCCTCCAGCGTCGCGCGCACGATATGCGCCTTGGTGGTCGCGCGGGTCAGACCTGTAATACTGCCGCGCGCATAAGAGTCCCAATAGGGTGCACCCAAGCCCACGAATGCGGGTACGAAATACACACCTCCGTTGTCGGGCACACTGCGCGCCAGCTTTTCGGTGTCGGCAGAGGAGCGGATGATTCCCAGTCCGTCGCGCAGCCATTGCACAGCCGCACCGCAAACGAATACCGAGCCCTCCAGCACGTACTGCGTGACGTCCCCGATGCGCCAAGCGATCGAGGTGACCAGACCGTTCTGCGAGGTCACGGGAGTGTCTCCCGTGTTCATCAGCATAAAGCCGCCCGTGCCGTAGGTGTTTTTCACGTCGCCCTTATCAAAGCAGCATTGACCGAACAGCGCGGCCTGCTGGTCGCCCGCCACACCCGCAATCGGCACCTCTTTGCCAAACAGCGCGGCCTTAGTGTAGCCGAAAATGCCCGAAGAGGGCAGTACCTCGGGGAGCATGCAGGCAGGGATTTCAAACAGCTCCAGCAGATCCTTGTCCCAACAGAGGTCGTGAATGTTATATAGCATGGTGCGCGCGGCATTGCTGGGGTCGGTGGCGTGTACCTTACCGCCGGTCAGCATCCAGATCAGCCAGGTGTCCACCGTGCCGAACAGCAGATCTCCGTTTTTGGCCTTTTCCATCGCGCCGGGCACGTTTTGTAAGATCCAGCGGATCTTGGTGGCAGAGAAATAGGAGTCGATCAGAAGTCCCGTCTTGGCTCTGACCGTGTCGCTGTATCCTCGGTCCTTGAGCGTGTCGCAATAATCGGCCGTGCGGCGGCATTGCCACACAATGGCGTTATATACGGGCTTGCCCGTGTGTCTGTCCCACACAATGGTGGTCTCGCGCTGATTGGTAATGCCGATGGCGGCAATGTCCTCGCTGTCAAGCCCCACCTTGGCCATGGCCTCGTGTGCCACACCGATCTGGGTCGCCCAGATCTCGGTGGGATCGTGCTCCACCCAGCCGTCGTGCGGGAAGATCTGTGTAAATTCCTTTTGTGCTGTGGAGACCATGTCTCCGTCCGAGGAGAAAATGATGGTGCGACAGCTTGTCGTACCCTGATCCATTGCAAGAATATATTGCTTCATGTATTCACCTCCGCATGTGTTTGTTTCAGTATATCACAAAAATTATTTCTTGTCAAACCTCTTTACCAAATCGTCTGTATGTGTTACAATATAACAAAGAGGTGATGATCATGAAATCCTTCCGTTTAGTCAGCTACAACATCTGCTCGGCGCATTTTCTGCACGGGCACTATACAAATGAGAACCTTGAAGCACTTGCCGAAACGCTGACCGACCCTGATTTCGGTGTGGTCTGTCTGCAGGAGGTGGATCGCGGTGCCGCACGCTCCGAGGGCGTGGACATGACTGCAGAGCTTGCGCGCATGTCGGGTTACCCATACACCCATTTCATCAAAATCCGCGATTTTCAGGGCGGGGAATACGGCACGGCCATTCTCTCGCGTTATCCCATTATCGAGGCGCAGACGCTGAATTTTGCGGTCAGGATCGCAAAGCAGGGCACGTCCTGCGGTTACGTGGTGCTGGACGTGGACGGCGAGCGCGTCACCGTGTTCAACACGCACCTGTCGATTGAGAGCGAAGAGGCCAATACCGATACCATGCTGTGTCTTGGGGATATCCTTGCCGCATATGCAGACAAAAACGGAGCCGGAATTCTGTGCTGTGGGGATTTTAATACCAATCCGCCAAAGCTTGCAGAATACCTGCCCCGATTTGACCGTGCCAACGCTGATCTGTACACCTATGCGGACAGATCGATCGACAACGTGCTGTATTTGGGATATAAGGTGGACGGTGTGCACACCGTCGATACCACAACAAGCCGCGTGACCGATCACAACATGCTTGTATGTGACGTTATAATTTAAGAGAAATACGAGTTAAGAGAAATACTCGCGAATGACCTGCTCGGTGGCCGTGCAGCTGCCCTGGATCATTTGCGCCGAGCCGCCGCCCTTGCCGCCAAGGGCGGCGTTGATTTGTTTGGAGGCGGTCTTGAGATCAACCGTGGCCGAGCCCATGATATAGCGGTAGCCGTCCTCGTCGTTGCCAAAGAACGCGGCACAGATGCCGGTGCATTTGGGCACGCCCGCATTGACCAGAAGGCGCAGGGAAAGCATGTCGGGATCATCCGTGAAAATGCAAAGGTTGCCCTCGGTCTCGGTCAGCGCGGCGATCTTGTAGTCCAGCAGCTGACGGCGCAGGGAAGATACGGTGGCAGATCTCTTTTCCAGCTCAGCCTCCTTCTTTTGCACGCCCCCAACAACCTCGCTCTGCTTGACAGACAGCATGGCCGAAAGTGTGGCCACGTCCTGCCAGGTCATGCGGTAATGCTCCAGCGCGGCAAAGCCCGCAAGGAAATGGATGCGCATGCCGCCCTTGTAGCGAATGGCGTCCAACAGCTTGATGATGCCGATCTCGCCCGTCCTTGCCACGTGCGGGGCACAGCAGGCGCAGACATCGTATTCGCCGATGGTGACAAGGCGTACGTTTTCGGTAAGCTCCAGCTTGGAGCGGTACTCGGTAGCGGCCAGCACCTCGGCACTCGGATATTCGGCCGTAATCGTCACGTTTTTATAGATGATGGCGTTGGCCTCGTCCTCGATCTCGTTTAACTGCTCGCGGGTCAGCTCGCCGTCAAAATCCATGGTGATCTCACCGCCCAAGTGAAATCCGACGTTGCTGTATCCGTACTTGCGGTGCATCAGCCCCGAGACGATATGCTCGCCCGAGTGGATCTGCATCTTTCTGTATCTTGCGGCAAAGTCCAGCTGACCGTGCACGCACTCGCCCACGGGCAGAGCGGTGTCCAGGTAGTGGCAGATCACGCCGTCCTTTTCCTGCACGTCCAGCACCCGTGCGCTGCCAAGAGTGCCGCCGTCGGCACTCTGACCGCCCTCCTCGGGGAAAAACGCGGTGCGATCCAGCACCACGGCAAAGCCCTTGGCGTCAGCCTCGCAAGAGAGAACCGTGGCGTCAAAGGCCTGCATATAGCTGTCCTGATCAAATAATCTGATGGTCTTTTGCATATAAACCTCGTAAACAAAGAGCCGCGGAAGCGGCTCTTTTATTTATTGTAATTTCAGATCCAACCAAAGGTCGGAAATGTAAGCAAGCAGCTCTTGGTCCAGATTGGCATAAGCATACTTTTCATAAGAAGCGGCAAAATCAAATCCTTCTGGGTAGAGCATGTCGTAATAGTCGCCAAGCTCCTCGTGATACTCGGGATTTTCATAAACCGCGCTGTTGGGGGTCGCGTAATAGATGTACTCCGCATTGGCTCTTGCAATGTCACACGCCTCACCGTCGATGGCCACGTCGGTGCTGAGCATGAAATTGATGTAGGCCTCGGCAACCTCCTTGTTCTTGGCGCAGGTGGGAATGCACATGGCG
The DNA here is from genome assembly GCA_045603085.1 of Eubacteriales bacterium. Taxonomy (GTDB): domain Bacteria; phylum Bacillota; class Clostridia; order Oscillospirales; family CAG-272; genus SVQP01. Next base: position 17,715 of record JAZULL010000116.1, read on the forward strand.
TCCATGAAAAGGTTGGTGCAGATGTTGCCCTCGTTATCTCTGGGATAGAAGAACTGAAGGTCAACGTTGGAGGAGGAGTTGTCCATCATGGTAATGCAGTCGCCCGCATAGTAAGCCGCAATGGCCGCGTCGCCCGATTCCATCATGTTGAACACCTGGTCCATGACGTATCGCTTGAGCAAGGGCTTTTGTGCCGAAAGCTCGGCAAACGCCTGGTCCCAGACGGCGGTATCCGTGGCGTTGACGCTCAGCCCCAGCTTATACATCGCCGTGCCAAAGGCGTCGCGCGAGTTGTCAAACTGCAAGATCTGCTTGGCGTATTTTTCGCTCCACATCAGATCCCATGAGCCGGCGTCTTCTTCTGCTACGACGTTGGCGTCATACACAATGCCGACCATGCCGTAGGTGTAGGGAACGGTGTATTTGTTCTCGGGATCGTAGAAAAGGTTGCGGAATTTTTCCGGAATGTTGCGCTCGAAGTTGGGAATGTTGTCAAAGTTGAGCTCCAACAGCATATCATGCTCGATGAAATAATCGATCATGTAGTCCGAGGGACAGATCACGTCATAGCTTGCCGAGCCGGATTCCAGCTTGGCGCGAAGGCTTTCGTTGGAATCGTAGGTGTCGTAATTGACCTTGACGCGCACGCCGTATTCCTGATAATACCAAGCCTCAAAGGCGTCGTTGACGTTGAGCGAGTCGTAAGAGCCGTCCGAGATGTATTCACCCCAGTTGTAGACGTTGAGCACCACATCATATCCGCTGTCGCATGCGCTCAGGCTTGCAAGGCAGGGGAGCAGCAGCATGGCCGCGACGATCAGGGAGATCAGTTTTGTGTATCTCATGCCTTGTCCTCCTTTGCGCGGTTTCTGCGGGCGCGAGCCTTTTCTCTTTGCAGCTGACGCTTTGCCTTGGCATCGTCGTCAGATCCCAGCATGTTGAAAAGGATCAGGAAGATCAGCACGGTGACAAAGATCACGGTAGCCAGCGCATAAATGTCGGGCTTGACCGATTTTCTGACCTCGCCGTAGATCAGGATGGGCAGGGTGGTAAATCCCGAGCCCTTGGTAAAGTAGCTGATGACAAAGTCGTCCAGCGAGAGCGTGAACGCCATGATCAGACCGGTCACAATACCGGGCATGATCTCGGGCAGCTCCACCTTGAAGAAGGACTGGACGGGGTTACAGCCAAGGTCCATGGCCGCCTCGGGCAGGGACTTGTCCATCTGCTTGAGCTTGGGCATGATCTGCAGCATGACGTAGGGGAGCGAGAAGGTCACGTGCGCGATCAGCATGGTCCAGAAGCTGAAGGTTTCGGAGACGTGCAGAAGCCCGCCCACGAATACAAACAAAAGGGTAAAGGAAAAGCCGGTAATGATCTCGGGGTTGATCATGGGGATCTGGGTCACGGTCATGAGCGTGGTGCGGACGCCCGAGCGCATCTTGTTGATGCCGTATGCAGCCAGCGTGCCAAGCACGGTCGAGATCACAGAGGATGCAACCGCCAGAAGCAGGGTGTTACGCACCGCCTCCAAGATAGCCTCGTTGGAGATCATCTCTTTGTACCAATAGAGCGAAAATCCTTCAAAGACCGAGGTGCTCTTGCCCGCGTTGAACGAAAACAGGATCATAACAACGATGGGCGCAAACAAAAAGAAGAACACCATAAACATATAGAAATTGGATAAGAACTTGTTTCTGTTCATTTCGAGCCCTCCTTATCCGTGTCGCCAAAGCGGTTCATCAGGATCAGACCCGCCAGAAGGATCAGCATCAGCACAAAGGAAAGTGCGGCGGCGAAGTGGTGATTGTTATTGTAGTAATAATAATCAATGATATCGCCGATCAGGAAAATGCCGCCCAGCTGGTTGGAAATATAGAAGGTCGAGATCGAGGGAACGAAAACCATGGTAATGCCGGAGAGTACACCGGGAATGCTCAGCGGCAGGATGACCTTGCGCAGCACGCGCACGCCGTTACAGCCAAGATCCTGCGCGGCTTCAACCAAACGGTAGTCCAGCTTGGCCATGACCGAATAGATGGGCAGGATCATGTAGGGCAGAAAGTCGTATACCATACCGATCACCACGGCAAATTCGTTATAGATCACGATATCGGGCTTGGGATCAAGCGCGATGGGAACCATACTCTCGGGCAAAAGCGAGAGCAGGTAAACAATGGCGTTGTTGAGAACCTCCAGCACCTCGGAGAGTGCATAGGTACGGATGATGAAGTTTGTCCACATGGGGAGCATGATCAGCACCACCAGCACCTTCTGGGCGCTCGGGGAGGTACGGGAAATACAATATGCGGCGGGATAGCCGATCAGAAGACAGATCACCGTGGCGATGGCCGCCAGCTTTACCGAGCGCAAGAATACACCAAGGTATTTGGCGGTAAAGAACTCGGAGATGTGTTCAACGGTGAAGTGCAGATCGTTATCCGTAAAAGCATAGAACGCAACAAACGCCAAGGGAATGAGAATAAACAGCACACCCCAGAGAATGTGCGGTGCTGCCAGCAAGCGCGACAGCGATCCTTTAGCGGTTTTGTTCATGCTTATTCCTCCTCGTCCACCACGTCGGAGAGGTGGTCCATTTCGTCGGAGAAGGTGGAATAGACGCCGAACTTGCCCGAATACTCGGACTTTTTCATAACGTGAATGGCGTCGGGCTGAATGTGCAGACCGATGGTCTGTCCCTCGGCTACAAAGTCCGAGGTCTCCAGCATCCACTTAAAGCCCTGCACGTCCACGATGATCTCGTAGTAATCGCCCTTGAAGGTAACACCCGAAACCGTGCCGATCAGCATGCCGTCCTTAACGTCCACCACGTCCACGTCCTCGGGACGGATGACCACGTCAACCTTCTCGCCCGGCGCAAAGCCGCTGTCCAGACAGTCGAACACGTGGCCTGCCACCTTGGTCTTGAAGTCGCAGGGCATGACGCCGTCCAGAATGTTGGATTCACCGATAAAGTCGGCAACGAATGCATTGACGGGCTCGTTGTAAATGTCGGTAGGCGAGCCGATCTGCTGGATCGCGCCGTCTGCCATGACCACAACGGTGTCCGACATCGAGAGTGCCTCCTCCTGGTCGTGAGTGACGTATATAAAGGTAATACCGGTCTCGCGCTGAATTCTCTTAAGCTCCTTCTGCATGTCCTTGCGAAGCTTGAGGTCAAGTGCACCCAGAGGCTCGTCCAGAAGCAGAAGCTTGGGGCGGTTGATCAGTGCGCGCGCAATGGCAACACGCTGCTGCTGGCCACCCGAAAGGTTGCCAACGTGGCGTTTCTCAAAGCCCTTGAGGTTGACAAGCTCCAGCATCTCCTTGACGCGGCGCTCGATCTCATCCTTCTTGACCTTCTGCACCTTCAGACCGAATGCAACGTTCTCATACACGTTCAGGTGAGGGAACAGGGCATATCGCTGGAACACAGTATTTACGTGACGCTTATAAGCGGGAACGTCGTTGATACGCTGGCCTCCGAATTCCACGTCGCCGCAGTCGGGGGACACAAAGCCGCCAATGATCCTCAGGGTCGTGGTCTTGCCGCAGCCGGAGGGACCAAGCAGGGTGACAAATTCCTTGTCGTGGATATCCAAGTCGATCGAGCGAAGTACAGGCTCGCCGTCAAACGATTTGGCTACCCCTTTGAGCCGAACCAAAACATTTTCGTTCACTTTGCATCAATACTCCTTTTCAGACAGAAATATATACAATATAAACATTGTAACAGATTCCTATATAAAATGCAATAGATTTCTCAAAAATCTTTGAAAAATCACGAAAATTCTGTGATTGGCTCGGGCTTTGTCCGATTTTCTCCCGTTTTCTCTCAAATTCTCGCGTATTCTCGTTTTTTCTCACTTTTTCAGCTCACAAACAGCCTGCCGAAAAGGCAGCAGGAGAATACAAACATCGAAAGAGAGGTGCCGGTGCGCAAAAGAAGCCATACCGAGAGCATCCAAAGGCATAAAAGTGAGAGAAACGAAGCCGCTCTCACCACCCACTCTGCAAGGGTGGGCGGCAGCAGCTTGTGCAAGAGTCCAGAGAGGATCCGGCCACCGTCAAAGCCACCGATGGGGATGAGATTGAAAGCCCCAAGCGACAGACTCGCCAAGGCAAGCCGGGAAAGAAATCCGGCTCGCTCCATGAAGGGAAAAAGCAGCGCAAACGAGATAAAGTTGACCAAAGGTCCTGCCAGACACAGCACCACCTCGGCAGGATAGGAGTGCAGCCGTCCCGCGGTGGTCAGCTGTGCGCCCAGTACGTCCAGCTTGATCGAGCGAAGATCGATCCCCAAGGCCGCGGCCGCCGCCACGTGCCCAAGCTCGTGCACCGCAGCGGCCAAAAGTGCCGTCGCAAGCTGCGACAGGGGCGTGGTGGCAAGCATGCAGCAAAACAGGATCAGCATGGCAGGCGTGACGGATAAGCGGATCTTCATAAAATCACCTCGGAATCTAATATGATCATACGTCAAATCTTATGTGAATTTTCAGAATTTTATCAAAAATCCGTTGACAATCAAGCGACCGTGATATATAATATAAATATCCTTTTAAGTGGAGGTATGTTATGAACTTGCATATCAGTGATTCGCTTATCCCCGGCACCAAGCTGCGCAGAGAGCAGATGGAGAATCTGACCGGCATGGCGTTCCTTTCCAAAATCTTTTTTATCAGCGACGGCGTTATGCTGTCGCAGATCCGTGACGTTACGGGTATCGACGGCTCGACCCTGCAGAACTGGACCAAGCGCGGTTGGGTTCCGCTTTCCAAGAATAAGAAATACGACATCGATCAGATGGCCTACGTTCTGATTATCAACATGCTCCGCTCCTGCATGCCGCTGGAGAAGATCGCATTTTTGCTGGAGTACATCAACGGCGATCTGGAGGATGAATCGGATGATATCATCCGCGCCAGCGTGCTGTACGATTATATCTGCCGTATCTTAGATGCACTTGTAGAGCAGAACCAGTGCTCGTTCTCGTCTATCCGCACGGTCATTGAAACCGAGACCGCAGGCTATACCGAGGTCATGGATGGCGCAAAAGCCAGATTGACCGACGCGCTGGAGGCGATCGTGGTGGCGTATTATGCAACGCTGATCAAGCATCATTCGGATGCATTGGTCAATAATCTGGTGGCGTCCGATGAATAAGAAGAATCACGACTGGCTGATCCTTGGCGTGCTGTACGCGGTGCTGCTGGCGATTACGGCGGTCTGCTCGTTTATTGTGTCGGATCTGATCATGCGCGCGCTCAATACCGTTGCGGTGCTGGCAGAGACCCATGCGGCAAGCTTGATCCGACTTGCGCTGACCGTTGTGCTCAGCGGCGTGCTGTTGGCCGCCGTGACCTATTGGGAAGGTCACCACTTTGCCACGTTTGATAAGGCCGCCGTGTTTCCCGCTGTGGGAGCGGCACTCGGTGCGCATCTGTTGCCGGCATTACTGTTCGGATTCTCTCCCTGGGCAAGCGGCGGCGTGATCTATCTGGCAGGCTGGATCAATTACGGCAGCGATTATACCTCCGAGAGCTCCATGGCCACAAAGGATGTCAGCATCCTGATCTTCCTTGGCGCGTATTTGATCTTTGCAGCCTGGTACGCGCTGTGCATGACACTCCCGCAGTATTACGGAGCGGTCAAGAGACTGGCCGAGAGAGAAGAGCTTTTTGCCCGGGCACAGACCAAGAAAACCTACGTTCAACCGCAGGAGGAATACGGCGACAGCGAGTCGGAGAAGAACGGGGACGATACCGCGTCAGAGCGGTAAAAAGGGATTGATCGGGGGCATTTCGCCCCCGAAAATACCCGGAAAAAATTTTTAAAAAACTTTGCAAAAAGGTATTGACAAATTTCGAAAAAGGTGTATAATGTTATACGTTGCCGGTAAGCAAGCCAGGGCAGCGAATGCGAGAGTGGCGGAACTGGCAGACGCGCACGTTTGAGGGGCGTGTGGTTCACACCGTACGGGTTCAAGTCCCGTTTCTCGCACCAAACGGTACGAGGTGTGAGCCTTGTACCGAATATGCGGGTATGGCGGAATTGGCAGACGCGCTAGATTCAGGTTCTAGTGGGGGCAACTTCGTGGAGGTTCAAGTCCTCTTACCCGCACCAACGCAAAGGGTGATCTTTGGATCACCCTTTTTGCGTTGGTGCGGGTAAGAGGCAATAAAGAAACGCCTTCGAGCTCGTTGCATACTTAACTCGTAAATGATCACTTAAATCCGAACTCGACAAAAGCCATGCATCGTCAAAACGATGCATGGCTTTTACGGTTCAAGTCCTCCTACTCAGGCCAAACAAACGGGATAATCTTGCGATCATCCGATCACACGTATCGATTCCTGACCCCGCCACCGGTTCCTCCATTTCAGCAAAAACCGGTTTTCTTCTCTGCATACTTAACCCATATATGAATATCCTGACTACATCATAAGCGCACCGCCAATCAGAATCGGCGGTGCGCTTTCCTTATTTAATCGGATCGTTTTCACGCGGTGTCTGTTCCTTTTTTTCGGGCTCCTTGCTTCTTTTCATCTCAAAGTGGATCAGCAAGCTCAGGATCGCGCGGAGCAGAATGACCGCGCCGAGAATGTAAAGCTCGTCCATGTTGCGGACAAGGACGGTTTTGAGGATCTCGGCAGCCATTTTGAATTCAAGACCGGTTGCCAGACCCTTGGCAAACCCAACCTGTACGTCAAGATGCTTTTTCATGAGCGCATTCTGAATGAAATGCCAGAAAGCGACCGCGGCAGACCAGACGACAATGATGATGCCCATGATCTCAAGGATCGCAATGATATAGGGAAGAGCATATTCAACAGCAATCTCAATAACGTTCATAAATCTCTCCTATAGTTCGGTATATTTCGATGTATGTATTATAGCCCACGGTGCACGCTTTGTCAAGTCCAACCGTTGCATTTATGGAGCAAAATCACCAAAATTGTAACTAAATATCAAGAAATACAGAGAAAATCGCACAAATAATCGTGCCTTTTATATTGACAAATATCGAAAATATCGTTATAATATTAGGAGAACTTAAAACTCTTCGATAGGGCAGGCTTGTGGGAAAATCCGACAGGTCTTGCTTTTTCTGTAAAAAAACGATTGAAATTTTATGAAAGGTGGTCATTTTCATGGCTATTTCTCTGCGCGGGGTACACGCACCCCATAGAAAACATACCAAGGACAAGCCCGTCCTTTGCATGACAGAGGTGCAATCGGTCACGATTCCCATGTCTATGCATATCGGTAAGCCCGCGCGCCCCTGCGTTAAGGTTGGCGATGCTGTTTGTGTGGGCACAAAAATCGGCGAAGCCGACGGAGCGGTCAGCTCTGCCGTCTACTCCTCGGTCTCGGGTAAGGTAACGAAAATCAAGGATTTCCTGCTGTCAAACGGCACCTGCTGTCCCGCTGTCGTGATTGAATCCGACGGACAGATGACGCCCGATCCTGCGTTGGCTGTGCCCGTTGTACAAAGCCGCGAGCAGCTGCTGGACGCCATTCGCGAGAGCGGTGTGGTCGGTCTTGGCGGCGCAGGATTCCCCACGCACGTGAAATTCAACGTTGATCCCGACCGTGTGCAGTATCTGATCATCAACGGCGCGGAATGCGAGCCATACGTCACCAGCGACTCTGTTACCATGGAGCAAAGGGGAGAGGACATGGCATACGCGCTGCGCGCCATCAGCACTTACTATGGCATCAAGAAAGTCATCATCGGTGTTGAATCCAATAAAAAGAAGGCCATTGCAGCCATGAAGAAGCTGAGTACTCAGCTGGGGGATATCTGCGACTTCAAGGTCAAGGTGCTTCCCGACACGTATCCGCAGGGTGTGAAAAGGTGCTGGTTTATAAGGCGATCGGTCGCATGATTCCCGTGGGCAAGCTGCCCCTGGACGTTGGCTGTATCGTGATCAACTGCACAACGCTGGCCGCAATTGGCGAGTATCTGCAGACCGGTATGCCGCTGGTGCGCAAGTGCGTGACCGTGGACGGTGCAACCGTCAAGAATCCGCAGAACGTGATCGCTCCCATCGGCACCTCCATGCAGGACGTGTTTGATTTCTGCGGCGGCCTGACGGCACAGCCCGCAAAGCTGATCTACGGCGGGCCCATGATGGGCGTGACCGTGCCCGGTGCGGATGCTCCCATTATGAAGAACACCAACGCCATTCTGGCACTTTCCGAAAAGGAAGCAAAGCTGCCTGCAACCACGGCCTGCATCCGTTGCGGTGCATGCACCAATACCTGCCCCTTCGGACTGGCTCCTGCGGAGATCCTCAGAGCTTACGATAAGAAGGATGCAGAGGCATTGGATAAGCTGATGGTCATGGGCTGCATGGAATGCGGATGCTGCAGCTTCGTATGTCCCGCAAACCGTCCCTTGGTACAGACCAATAAGCTGGCTAAGGTATTTTTGAGAGAAGAACAAGCAAAGGAGGATGCAAAGAAGTGAGCAATCAAGTCAAGCTTTCGGTTTCTCCGCACATTCACAGCGGAAATTCCACGCGTCGCATCATGCTCGACGTGCTGATCGCTCTGCTGCCCACCACCGTGGCCGGTGCGATCATCTTTGGCGTCAGATCCTTGCTGGTAGTTGCCACTTGCGTGATCAGCTGTGTCGGCTTTGAGGTACTGTTCAATCTGATCGTCAAGAAAAAGCAGACGGTCGGCGACCTCAGCGCAGCCGTAACCGGTCTGTTGCTGGCACTCAATCTGCCTTCTACCGTGCCGATCTGGCAATGCGTGGTCGGCTCGCTGTTCGCGATCGTGGTAGTCAAGTGCCTGTTCGGCGGTATTGGCTGCAACATCGTTAACCCCGCCATCACCGCACGCGTATTCATGCTGATCGCATTCGGTTCTCTTGCCAAGGCAGGTGTTCCCACTATTGTGGATACCGTCTCCTCGGCTACCCCTCTGAGTCTTGAGGCCGGCGCCCAGATGCCCTCCGTGACCGACCTGTTGCTGGGGCTGCGCGGCGGCGCGATCGGTGAGGTGTGCACGGTCGCCTTGGTGGTAGGACTTGTGTACCTGCTTGCAAGACGCGTGATCACCTGGCACATTCCTCTTACATTTATCGGTACCGTATTTGTCACCAGCCTGCTGATGGAAGGCATGGACGTCACCATGGCGCTGACCATGACGCTGTCCGGCGGTCTGTTCCTTGGCGCGATCTTTATGGCAACCGACTACGTCACCTCGCCCTCCACAGCCTGGGGTAAGATCCTTTTCGGTGTGGGCGCGGGTGTGATCACCTTCCTGATCCGCTATTTCGGCGCGTATCCCGAGGGCGTATCCTTCGCGATCCTGCTGATGAATATCGTGACTCCCTATATCAACTCCTGGACCAAGCACAGAATTCTGGTGAAGGGAGGTAAGCAGGCATGAAAGGCTCGATCAAATCGATTGTCGTACTGGTCGGCATCTGCGTTGTCCTGACCGTCCTTCTGGCACTGGTCAACAGCATTACCGCTCCCATTATCGCAGAGAATCAGAATGCAGCTGCCAACGAGGCACTCTTGGAGGTCATGCCAGAGGGCAAGAACTTTGAGGCGGTCGATCTCTCCGCATATACGCTCCCCGCAACCGTTGTGCAGGCGCACAAGGAGGAGGGTGGCGGATTCGTTATCCAGCTCAACACCACGGGCTACGGCTCGAACTTTATCATCATCTGCGGCGTGCGCGCTGACGGCACGGTCAGCGGTGCTAAGTGCCTTTCCTCTACCGAAACTTTGGGTAAGGAAAAGACCTTTGGTGAAAACTTTACAGACAAGAATGCCGAGCAGGTTGCCGCTGTAGAAACCATTTCGGGTGCAACCAAGACTACCCAGGCATATAAGGATGCCATCAAGGATGCCATCAACGCTGCCATTATTATGGCCGGCGGATCGGCAGATTTGCGCACCGAGGAAGAAATTCTTGCAGATAATCTTGCTGCGGCTCTGCCTCTGGGCGAGGGCAGCTTCTTCAAAAAGCCTGTAGTAGACGCACAAAACGTGATTGATTTCATTTACGTAGCACAAAACCAAGCCGGTTACGTCTACGTGGCAGATAAGACCTTTGTGGGCATCAATGCCGATGGCGACGTGATCACAGAGGGCATTTCCGACGATGTTGCGACGCTCGCAAAAGAAAAAGCGGCGTTGGCAATCGCACAAACAACGCTTGACGTTGCGGACAGCGGTATCAATAAGAATATCACCATGGTGCAAAAGACGGCTGACGGTAACTATATCATCAATGTAAACGGTCTTGGATTTGCTTACTTTGGTGACGACCACGCATATCAGCCGGCAAAGAATATCCCCATTGAGATCTGTGTGGTGATCTCTCCCGAAGGAAAGATTCTGAAATGCCTGACGGTTTCTCAAGAGGAAAGCGGTGGCTACGGTGCCGTTTGCGGTGAGGAATCCTACTACAGTCAGTTTGACGGTAAGACCAAGGATACCTACGGGGAAGTAGATGCCATCAGTAACGCGACTATTACGACCAATGGCTATATGAAGGCGATTGAACGCGCCTTTGAGGCCGTACAAATTCTGGAGGGAGGTGCAGCAAATGAAGAATAATAGCAATCTTGGCGTTCTTCTCAAGGGTATTATCAAGGAAAACCCCGTGCTGGTTCTCATCCTCGGTACTTGTCCCACACTTGCCACCACCACCAACGTGGCGGGCGCATTCGGTATGGGAATTGCGGCACTTGCCGTATTGGTGTGCTCCAATATGCTGATCTCGCTGCTGCGCAAGATCATTCCCGAATCTGTCAGAATTCCTTGCTATATCGTCATCATCGCAAGCTTTGTCACCATCGTTGAGATGATCGTGCATGCATATTTCCCGGCACTTTACGACATGCTGGGAGTTTATCTGGCACTCATTACCGTTAACTGCATCATTCTCGGCAGAGCCGAAATGTTCGCAAGTAAGAACGGTGTGTTCAAGTCCGCGCTGGACGGCATCGGTATGGGCATCGGCTTTACGCTGGCGATGGTTGCCATGTCCACCATCCGCGAGGTGCTGGGCAATGCAAGCTTTGCAGGCATTCCGATTCCGTTCCTTGAGCCCTACAAGATCGAAATTCTGGTCAAGGCTCCCGGCGGTATGATGGTCTACGGTCTGCTGATCGCGCTGGTGTATATCGTCACCCGCGGCAAAGCACCGCTTAAGAAGAGCTTCTCCTGCGCAGGCTGTCCCTCTGCAGGGCATTGCTCCGCAAGCATGGCTTGCAATCAAGAAGTTGAAGCAAAGGAGGAGCAGGCACAATGAAAACCTTGATCATTATTCTGATGTCCTCCGTCCTGGTCAATAACTACGTGCTCAGCCGCTTCCTTGGCATCTGCCCCTTCCTGGGAGTTTCCAAGAAGCTGGATCAGGCAACCGGTATGGGTGTTTCGGTTACCGCCGTTATGCTGCTGGCTACCGCCTTTACCTGGCCGATCCAGTATTTCGTGCTGGATAAGCTGGGACTTGGCTATCTGCAGACCATTATCTTTATTCTGGTCATTGCGGCTCTGGTACAGATGCTGGAGCTGTTCCTTAAAAAGGTTTCGCCCTCTCTGCACAAGGGGCTTGGCGTTTACCTGCCGCTTATCACCACCAACTGTGCGGTGCTCGGCGTGGCCATCAATAACATCACCGACGGCTATAACTTTATCGAGTCCATGGTAAGCTCGCTGGGCTGTGGCCTCGGCTTCCTCCTTGCAATGGTGCTGTTCTCGGGTATTCGCCAAAGAATCGACGAGAGCCGTGTTCCCGCACCCTTCAGGGGCATTGCCATCACGCTGATCGCCGCATCCTTCCTCTCTCTTGCGTTCATGGGCTTCTCGGGCATCGTGGACAATCTGTTTGCGTAAAAGGAGGTAGCGATTATGTGGATTGATATTTTACTTGCATTCGCCGTTGCCGCCGCCGTTTCCCTGATTCTGGCAATTCTGCTGGCACTTGTTTCCAAGTTCTTTGCAGTAGAAGAGGACGAGACCGCAAAAAAGATCAGAGAATGCCTGCCCGGTATCAACTGCGGTGCCTGCGGCTATAAGGGCTGTGACGACTATGCTGCCGCGCTGGCGGAAGGGAAGGCAAAGCCCAACCTCTGCGTTCCCGGTGCCGAGGGCGTAGCCAACGAGATCGGCGCGATTCTTGGCGTCGAGGTCGAAGCACCCAAGGACGTGGTGGCTTACGTACATTGTAACGGTACCTGCGACGCGGCCGTCACGAAGGCCGAGTACGTC
>JAZULL010000117.1:0-5860 GCA_045603085.1 Eubacteriales bacterium
ACCGCTATCTGCCGGGGCGCAACGCCATGCTTGTAACGAGTCCAATGTATCCTTAAAAAATATCGTGTTTTCCTTCCATTGCAAACAAATTACCGAAAGTAACCTTTTTGAAAAGACCGACTTTATAAGGCTCACCAACAATAACAGAATAATCGTCTTTGTGTTCCAAGCTTACAATAATCGCGTCGGTGGGTTTGCCATCTGCGGAAGCTATAATTAATCTTGCAACTGACTGCGAGGAATAATCCGTCACGGTATCGACACGCTGACACACAAGCCATATCGAGAGCAACCGTAGCAGCGCAGTCCGAACTTCGCCGAGCGATGAATCAGGACTGGCTATTGTTTCAGCCTCATTTGTAAGCAAATAGCAGCGTGAATTTGATACGGGTGCCGAACCCTCGACACCCAACAATAAAAGCACGACTCCGTTCCCAAAACGGAACGGAGTCAAAAAATATTAGTTTCACTTATTCGTATTTATCCAACCCATCAAGCCGCTCGGCAAGCTCCTCACGGCTGTGGACGTTCAGCTTCTTATACGCCATTCGGAGATAATAGCTCGCTGTATTGACGGTAACACCGTCTTCTTCGGCAATTTGCTTGATGCGTTTGCCCTCGGCAAAGCGCGTCAGGACTTCCTTTTCCCGAACCGAAATGCCGTAGGCACGAAGCGGCCCCTCACAGGTGCGTTTGTTCGGCTTTGCGGTCTCTGTCGGCTCCGGCTCCTTGCCGTGAAGGAGCCAATCGTAGTCGCAATCAAACTCCAAAGCGATCAGCTTGGCAAGGGCAGGCTTGATGCTTTCGGGACGTGCCTTGGCGTTGCCTGTCAGCAGAAGAACGTACTGCGGTGTCACGCCGATCCGCCGTGCAAATTCTGCCTTGCTGATCTGCTGTTCGTTAATAATCCGGTTTAATCTGTCAGCTAACGTCATTTTACACATTACCTCCTTGCTCTTGCTTCAAAATGGCTACGTATCTCAAAAGCTCCTTGCGGGAGGATACACCGAGCTTTGAGTAAATGTTCTTGTTGTGGTATTTCAGTCCGTTGTCGGTAATGCCCAGGATCTCCGCGATCTCCTTTGCGGTCTTGCCTTCAACGTACAGATCGAAAACGGCTCTCTCACGCTTGGAAAGCGAGCGCATACATTCCAAAAAGAGCGCATAGCTGTCGGGATCGACCTCGTCCTTGCGCAGATAAGCAAGACGGGTATTGTCGGTCTTTACCATCTCCACCTGAGATTGCAATGCGGTCTTTTCGCCGTGCAGACGCTCTACCTCGCTTTGCAGGGTTTCGGTGCGTTCCCTTTGCGTTTGCATCTGATCCTCGTGCTCACGGTCTTGCTGTGCAAGGAATGCGAACAGGTCGGCGATTTCGGGGATGCGTGTCGTCGCACTGCTTTCGTGATAGCCCTTGCTGCGGATCTGTTCAAAGGCTTCGTTGACCGGCTTGATGTAACGGCGGGAGATAATGACCGAAGCGGTGATCGCCAGGATAAGCAACCCGATCACAACGGTAATGAAAATGTATCGGTTGCCCTCCACGGCATTGTGCAGAATGTCCTGCGGCATCAGCAGAGATACCGACCATTCCCGATCCTTGTAGGGAGAATCATAGGAATACAACCGCACCGAAACGGCCTTACCGCCGTAATCGTCGGCAGCACCGGAATAGTTAACAAAGCCGTCGTGACTGTCGGTGATCTTCAAGTCCTCGTCCCATCTGGTTCCCGAAAGGAACCTATTACCCGCAAGCAGTCCCTTGGAGGTGCAGATTCCACCCTCGCAAACAGGAGCCGCAACGGTAAAGATCTCGTCAAAATAGTCGCTCTCCGGCGTGTACAGGAGCTTGAACATACGATCGCTTACTTCAATACCGCATACGCCGAATACCGTGCCGTCCTTGCTGATCATCGGAACGCAAAGCAGAAATCCCGCTTCGCTGTTTCCTTTCAGCACCACACGTCCCGACCAGTAATACAGACGGGACAGCGGCAGATCGGGGTTATCCCTTGCGGTCTGCATGACCTCGTTCCAAAAGGGCTGATCGGAGATGTCGTATTCCATCTTCCATTGTCCCAGCAGCATAATACCGTTGTCACGGGCAAGCTGTGCAGGGCCGCGCAGACAGTGGATATCCACACCCACGTTTTCGGTAGCGGTGGGCTGTGTCTTTTTCAGGAAGATGCCCGCCTTGGCGGTTTCGGAGTCCTGCCGTACCGAAGCGTCCAGCATCACAAATACACCGCCGCAATAGCGGGTTTTGACGGTATTTACGAGCGTTTGCATATATTGATCAAGAAGCGGCTCTATCAGTTCGGGATGCTCCTGCAGCCCGTCGGCAGAGATACCGTTATCGGAAAAGAAACGGTCACTCCGTGCCGCCAAATCCTCGGCAATGCCGATACCGTCCAGTGAGATACGCCCGAAGTCATCCTCAACGCTGTCTGCAAGCATGGAAAGCTGCGTGGTGAGCTGTGCCTGTACGCTGTGCTCCTGCTTGCCGTCGATTCCGAATATGGACAGAAGCAGCGTAAAGAGCAGGATCAGCACCACCGAAACGCTGATAAAGAAGATCAGCAGTCTGCGGTGCAGCGTCGTTCCCTTGTGCTTGCGCTCCTGTTTCCAAAGCGCTATTGCTTTTTTCAGCATCCGGCATATCCCTCCTTTCCGGCAGTATTCGGATCACACGGTTATTTTCTGAGCTTTGCAAGCGCATCGGCGGCGCTGACCGTCTCTCCTGCGAGGAAAGCATTGCGTTCATCGGTAAGCAGCTTGAAGAAATCCTCCTCAAAGCCGTCGCAGTCGTCGTCAAAGCCCGAATAGGTCGGCGCGGAGAAGAAGGTGTAGTCCTCATACATCGAAAGAACCGAGGTGAGCATCTTCTTAACGCCGGCGTTTTCAATGGACGCAAGGTGCGTCGTCATATCGTTTTCAAAAGCCTGCCTGGTAACGGGCAGATAACCCGTCTCGTCGATAAACTTCATATTCTGCTCGGAGGCGGTCAGCCACTTGATAAACTCACAGGCGGCGTATTCCTTCTTCTCGTCGCCCTTGGCAACCATCAAGCCGCCTCCGCGCTGAAGGGCGGTCTTGGAGCCGTTCTCAAATACGGGATACGGCAGGATACTGTATTCCACGCTCTCCACCGTGCCGTCGGTATAGGTGATGGTATCGCCGTAGAACAGAATACCCGCAGACGAACCGGTAGAGCAAACAATGTCTCCGGTCTTGGAGAGGTCGGAGGAATAGCCGTCGTAGATGGCAATGCCGCCCTCCACCGCAGGGGTATATACCGTGTTGAAGATATGGGAAAAGCTGTCTCCCGCAAGGGAAAGAGCTTCGCCGTTAAAAATGCTGGTGCCAAGCTGTGCCATACCTACCTCGGCATAGTTGAACCAGGAATCGGCTGCGTAGAACTGCTTGCCGCCGCTGTATTCGTAATACTGCTCGGAAAGCCGCGCAATGCCCTCAAAGGTGGCAAGGTCGTCCATCTTCGCTCCGGTCGCTGCCGAGAAGCGGTCAAACAAGGTCTGATTGACGTAAAGCACCTCGGTGGACTTGGCAATGGGAAATACGTAAAGACCGCCGTCGGCAAGTCTGCCCTCCGCAACGAAATCCTCTACGTAAGCGGAAAGCTCGTCCTCGGTAAAGTAATCGTCAAAGTTGACCAGCATTCCTTTTTCCTGGAACTGTATCGCCACCTTGGGATATCCCGTAAATATGTCGGGCATATCCGGTGCGCCGGGATCGCCGTTTGCGATCATGTCCAGGCTTTTGTTCAGCTCCGAGCTGGAGGATATGGCAGTCACGTTGATAATGATGCCCTTGTCCTTTCCGACCGTTGCGTTAAACTCGTCGATCAGATAATCCATGGTGGATTGCATATCCCCTCCATAATTGTGCCACATGGTGAGGGTGATGGGATTTTTCGGATCGAGAACAGAGCTTGAGCATCCGGTCAGCAGCACCGAAAGGATCAAAACCAAGGTCAAAATGAGTGCGATGGACTTCTTCATTGCAAAAACCTCCGTCACGGCGTCAACTACCCCTTTACCTACCCGAAATTTTGAAAAAATCGAGAAAAACACGAATTTTTTTCAAATTACCTACCCAAATCGCAATTTGGGGTAGGGACAAAACCGAAAAAATCCGTATAATGATAGACATAAGGTGGCCGGGCAAATCAAAATTTTCGCCCCGAAGCGCCGAAAAAGTTAAAGGGATATCCCTTTATGTTGGTACTCTGTACCAACATAAACACCTCTGTCAGCCGAAGCCGAACCGGAGGTATCCCGATATGCTTATATCCATTATATCACAGACGGGATAATATTTCAATAGTCTGTGACCAAAAAGAAAAACGAAATTTATGTGACGAAGGGAGGACAGCCAATGGCAAAAAACGATCACGCTACTGCCAAGTACAAGATCATTGCCGATTCGGGAGGCAACCGCTACCGCTTTTTCTGCGACGTCTCCGGCATGGCAGTTTGTACGACCAAGCCCATCCGTGCGGAAACTCAGGAAGCCGAGCTGAAGCTGGCGTGGAGCACCGAAGGCAGAGGACACTTTAACGTGTGCAGCAAGTGCGGCAGGCACGTCATCGACCAGATGTATAATGCAGATACAGGACAATGCGTTGACTGCTCCGTTTGGGAGGCAAAGCCCAACTACTGCGCACACTGCGGAAAGAAGATCCCTGAAAAGGATATCTTCTGCCGGGGATGCGGCACACGGCTCCGCTACGGGGAGGTGATCGCATGACGGCAGATAAGCTGGAACTGATCCGTCAGCAGAGCATGGAGCAATACGGCTTCGGCCCGGCGGCAATGAAAAAGGTGAAGGTCTGTACCGTTTGCGGCAACCCGTCACCCAGCGATCAGCAGTTCTGCACCGAGTGCGGACACAGGCTCCCCGACAAGACCTTGTATGATATATATAAGGAAAAGCACGTCTGCTGCCCCAACTGTGATACGGTGCTGTCCGACGAAATGGGCTACTGTCCGCAGTGCGGAACGAAAATAGAAACTGATAAGAAGAATAACGAATAAAGGAGGATACTTTATGGGCTTTTTAGAAAGAGCGATCAGACGCGGTGTCAGCGACGCCGTGGGCAAGGCCATCGGAAAAGCCATTGAGCCGACCGTGACCGATCTGACCAACAAGGCGGCAAACGCCATCGATCAGTCGGTACAGAATACCGAGCAGCAGGCAGCTCGCTCGTCCGGTCTGGAGGGCGCAATGGCAAATCTGGAACGCTCGGTGCAGGGCTATGCTACCGAGGCGGCGAAGAACATGAAGGTCTGCCCGAACTGCAACAAGCCGACCACGGCAGATAAGAAATTCTGCCCCGAATGCGGCACACAGCTTCCCGAACAGACGGTGGCACAAGGTGCTGTCTGTCCGAGCTGCGGCAAGCAGAACGCCATCGGCACCAAGTTCTGCCAGGACTGCGGCACCAAGCTCCCCGCCGCTATCGCCGAGGAACAGGCGCAGGCCGACCGCAACGCCAATCTGATGGCGCAGTGGGATGCAAAACTCCCGCAATATCCCAAATGGACTTGCGGAGGCACAAAGATGTACATTGACGATTACGATACGCATTATATCTTCGGTGCCGAGTTCAACGGAAATGCAACCGCCGCTGGGCGTGCTGTCTCCGAGTACCGTCAGGTGCTTCTCCAAAACGGCTTCCGTCAGGCGGGAGAATATCCTTGTGTCGAGCATCTGTACAAGCGTGTTGACGGTGTCGTTTACCATGTGGATACCGAGCATTGCTTTGACGGTGATTCCGATTGTCCGTCCATCGGATTTGACAAGTCAGAACCCCGTGGCGGCTTTGATTACGTAAAACCCG
>JAZULL010000118.1:0-9099 GCA_045603085.1 Eubacteriales bacterium
GGATCCCGAAGTGATCCCGCAGACCATAGCAGGAGACCTGTGCGCCCAGATCCGGCGCGTCTTCGTCCGGCCAGTCAAAGCGTTCTCCCCATTCGAGATGCAGCTTATTGCGGATCCGGATGCCCCGGGTGTTGGGCGTCCATTCGCCTTGGAGGTGCTCCCGAAAGTATGCCTCCGTTGCCTGATTCCTGCCCTGGTCATAATCTTTATTCCAGAGCCGCAGCACCACGATGATGCCCGCGTCTGCGGCGGCATCGGCAAAGGCGGTGATCTCCCGGAGATAGGCGAGATATGCCTCCTCCGTGCCGTCCTCAAAGCTGTGGACGGAGATATTCACCTTATGAGGCCGGGCGGCCAGCAGCTCCTCCTGCCGTGCGGCCAGCAGGGTGCCATTGGTGGTGAGAATGGAGCGGAAACCGCAGGCCGACGCCAGTTCCAAAAAGCGCGGCAGCGCCGGATGCGTCAGCGGCTCGCCCATCAGGTGATAGTATACGTATTTGGTCTGCCCCTCAAGCGCGTCCAGCACGTGCGAAAACTCGTCCGCGCTCATGCGGCGGGGCGTGCGGCTGTGCCCGTGGCAAAAGGAGCAGGCCATATTGCAGATATTGGTGATCTCAACGTAAACGCGCGAATACATGGCGGCTCCTTTCTGTGTTTTATCGTGTCAGCTCCGCCCACAGCAGCACGTGGTCGGAGTGTTGATTTTGCAAAATTCCGGTGTCCGTGATGCGCCAAGGGGCGTCGCAGACGATATTGTCAATGCCCTTTCCCGATTCGGGGAAGGTGGCATAGCGGCCGGGGTTGGCCAAGGTCGCGCCCTCGAATACCGAAAAGCAATCAAGCTTGGCGGTGTTGAAATCTCCGGTCAGAACCCAGCCGGGAAAAGGCTTGGTCAAGGCTGCCAAGGCGTCAAATTGCGGTGCGCGCGCCGCGGCGGACTCAACTGAGAGATGTGTGTTGAAAAAGTCCACGCGCTTGCCGTCCGCATCCAAGGTCGCGTGCCCTACCGACCGCATCTCTTTTGTATCCTCGCAGGGCAGGGGGATGACTTCGAATGAGAGGATTGGATAGCGCGAAAGAATTGCCGTGCCGTATTGACCGCCCGCATAATCAATGGCGCGGCAGAATCGGTAATGCGCAAATCCCGCCGCATTGGCCAG
Source organism: Eubacteriales bacterium (assembly GCA_045603085.1). GTDB lineage: Bacteria > Bacillota > Clostridia > Oscillospirales > CAG-272 > SVQP01. The sequence continues at coordinate 1,161 of JAZULL010000118.1, forward strand.
CTCGGCAAGCGTGTCGCGCCCGCCCACACGCGCGGTGCGGATATCCACCTCCTGCAGCCCAACCACGTCGGGGCTGACAACGCGCAATTTCATAGCCCCGCCTCTTTTCTTCAACAATACATCTATTATAGCACGACTTTATATACGTTTTCAATAGTTTTCACAAAAAACCCACCGCAGAATGCCATCTGCGGTGGGCGATACTTTGACTCAACGTCTGCTGTTTTTGACCAGATAAAGAATGACAAGTGCTACAAAACCCGAGACGACCACGCCGATCAGAAGCAGGTTGAGCGGGTCGGACAGCATTTTTTCGGCATGCTCCAGATATTTGTTTTGGGTGGCTTCCGTGGTAGCCTCGGTGGCGGCACAAAGCAGGGTAGTGGCGGATAACGTCATAAAAACGTTGGTCAGAAATGCGATAATCCGTTTCATGGCAACCTCCTTTAACTTCAAACTTGGCGAAGCCAATCATAACTTGCCGCAGGCGATCATAACTGATTGAATGGGAATAAGCCAAAGGCTTATTCCACTCGCTTAAATTAGCATTATACCCCGTGAATTTAGGTCTTTCGAGGGTGTTTTACAAGGAATTTGACCGCCTTTTTTCGCTTCATCTATGGAGTCTGCGAAAAAACGGTATCAAATTGGTATCAACGATACCGCCCGCCTTCTGCCTCTCACTTAGCGTAAATCCTTTTCTATGAATTTTGCGCTAAGTTCTTATTTTACCAATCTATATTCAATGGTAAATGCCTCTTCCTCGGCAGGCTGAAGACGAAGCAGCGCGGCATCCCCTGCCTCCAGGTGAAGCGAAAGCATATTGGTACAATCGGTTTTAACGTATTGCATACCGTCGTCGCGGCTTACTTCATAAATACGGTAGCTTTTGTTGAGCTTCAGCGTAATAGTCTTATCGGAAAGATAGTCACGGTTGAGTACCATCATATAGCGATTGCCGTAGTAATCGCCAAACTCTCCGACGGAAGTACGATAGGGGAGCTTACCCTCAAGAAATGTGCTGTCAGAGAGCGGCTCGGCGTATTGCTTCATCGGTTCAAAGTCCGGAAGACAGGCATCGTCGTGGAATACGTGCTTACATTCAAGAGCCATCAGCGTATCACCAAGTGCTTTGAATTCTGCGTTTATCTGTTTTTGTGGTTCGAAAAAGGGTAGACGAGTTCCGTCATCATCGACGATGGCATCGGTTGCGCAGTAGTGCTGGAGCGCTTTTGCCCCGTGCATCGCTCCCGCGTACATCGACAGACGGATCATCTGGAAGGTAAAGAGGGGCACTTTATGTAAATTCACGCCCTGGTAATAAAACCAAAAAGGCATTTTATGTGAGTCCGCGATGCGCTTGACTGCGGCAAGATCGCACCACATCGGCGAGTTGTCAAGTTGAGCCTCCTCGTTCTGCTCGGGAGTACCTATCGGATAATAGTCAAAAGAGAGAACGGGGGGATCGATAATATCGGCAAAGCGCTCGACGTAGGCGGGGAAAGCGTTATCATCCCAGTGAAAATAGGGATTGTAGCTGGGATTGGCAACCGTAAATGGCAAAGCCGACGCATCCTCGTTCTCGCAGTCATCGGTCAGTTTGCGGCAGATCTTAAACTGCTCCTCAAAAAAGGGCTCATCCCAAACGTAATAGCCGACAACAGAATTCCATTTTCTTTTTTCTGCAATTACCTTGCGAATGTCAGTCTCGCCTTTGAAGGAGCTCTCTTTCCACGAGCCTCTTCCGACCATACTTTGATACATATTCGAGTAATATGGACCATGGTTTCCGCCTATCGGATCTCTGTCCCAGGCACCGCCAAAGCGGCTCATATTCTGGTAGATGAGGCGGAGACCGAATTGCTCGCAAAGCTGAACTGCGGCATCTGCCTGCTCGTCCGATGCCCAACCGAGTTCAACGGTATCGAAGCCAACGTCAGCGCAGGCTTTGATGTGCTTGCGCATATTGTTTCCGTGCGCCTTGAACTGAGAAAGTATGAAATGATCCTGTGTCCATTTGCGGTGCGGGTTTCCGATCGGATAACGGTTCAAAATTTTATGTTTCATACCAAATTCTCCTATGCTTTTATGATCTGCAGGGCAATCTGCAAAAAGTGGCTTGGAATAAGGCTTCCAAGCCACTTAAAAGCCATATTAAATTATTCCCACTCAATCGTACCCGTAGGCTTGGGCGTCAAATCATAGAGTACACGGTTGATACCCTCGACCTCGGCGGTGATTCTTGCGGTGATCTTATGGAGCACGGCGTAGGGAATCTCCTCGATGGTAGCGGTCATAGCGTCCTTGGTATTGACGGCGCGGATGATGGCGGGCCAGCCCTCGTAGCGGCTGTCGTCCTTAACGCCTACGCTCTTGATGTCGGGCACGGCGATAAAGTACTGCCAAACGGTTTCGGCCAGTCCTGCATTGTCAAATTCCTCGCGCAGAATGGCATCGGCCTCGCGCAGCGCATGCAGTCTGTCGCGGGTGATGGCACCCAGGCAGCGCACACCCAGGCCGGGGCCGGGGAAGGGCTGACGGTAAACCATCTTGTGGGGCAGGCCAAGTGCCTCGCCGACCACTCTGACCTCGTCCTTGTAAAGCAGCTTGATGGGCTCAACCAGCTCAAACTGCAGATCCTCGGGCAGACCGCCCACATTGTGGTGGGACTTGACGGCCTTCTTGCCCTCGGCAGCCTTAATGCTCTCCAGGATATCGGGGTAGATGGTACCCTGTGCCAGGAAAGAAATGCCCTCTAACTTGGAAGCTTCCTCTGCAAACACGTTGATAAACTCAGCACCGATGATCTTTCTCTTTTTCTCGGGCTCGGCAACGCCTGCCAGCAGATCCAGGAAACGGTCGGTTGCATCAATATAGATCAGGTTGGCATCCAGCTCCTTGCCGAAAATGTCCACGACTTGCTCGCTCTCGCCTTTTCTCATCAGGCCGTGGTTCACGTGTACGCAGACCAACTGCTTACCGATGGCCTTGATCAGAAGCGCGGCAACAACCGAGCTGTCAACGCCGCCGGACAGAGCCAGTAAAACCTTTTTGTCACCAACCTGTGCGCGAACTGCGGCAATTTGCTCGTCAATAAAAGCCTGCGCCAGCTCGGGGGTAGTGATGCGAACCATAGATTCGGGACGAACGTTACTCATAAAAATCCTCCTTGAAAGGGATGCGTGAAGGACGTATCCTGATTTGAAAATATATAAAAATTCTATCAAAAAATCTGCGAAAAATCAAGAGGTTTTTCGCAGATTTTTTTGCTTGCTATACACTTTTTTCAAACAGCACGCTCCCGTCAAAGCCGCAGGCCGTGAAGGTGCGATCTTCATAGAGCATGTAGGTCGGGGGATTGCCGCCCTTGGGAATGGTGGTCGAGCCGGGATTGAGCAGGACAAGGCCGTCTTGCTCGGTGCAATCCAATACGTGGGTATGCCCGTACAGCACCACTGTGCCGGGCGCAAGGTCGGGCAGGTCGTGGTGACCGTGGTGCAGGTACATGACAAGGTCGCCGTCGGTGATTGTCTTGGCGGCAGTCAGCACGTCAAAATCCAGTACCATGCCGTCCACCTCGGCGTCGCAGTTGCCGCGCACGCATATAATCTGATCAGCAATGGCATTGAGCATGGGAATGACGCGCTTGGGGGCATATCCCGCGGGCAGGTCGTTGCGCGGGCCGTGATACAGCACGTCGCCAAGCAACACGAGGCGATCAGCGCCACTTTCGACGAATTTTTGGCACAGCAGGGCGCAGGCGTCTGCACCGCCGTGCAGGTCGGATGCAATCAAGAGCTTCATGTTTTAACCTTCTTTTATCAAAACTTTGGTGATCTCGCAGATATAGACGCGATGGAAATCATCGATGGGGTAGTGAGAGAGCAGATGGGAATCCAAGAAATTAGCCTTTTTCAGATCGTCTACGTAGAGCTTTTTGCAGATCAGCACCAGCCGCGCTTGGGCAAGATAGGGCGTCTCGCCGTCAAAGACGGGGGAAAGGCCGGTAGCGGCATATTTATCCACGTCACGGCCGCTTTTTGTGCCGCAGAGCTTGAGCGCGTCGCGCCATTCGTCGTCGAAAAAGGTCAGAGAGAGGGTATCGGCACTCTCACAGAAATCATAGGTGTAGCGTTGCGGGCGCACAAAGCACATAGCCACGGGCTTGTTCCAAAGAATGCCCAGCGTGCCCCAAGAGGCGGTCATGGAGTTGGCTACGCCGTCCTTGGCGGCTGTGATCAGCATCCAGTCCTTGCCGATGGCGGAAAAGGTATTGTTGTTGATCTCATAAGGAGAAATTTCACGGAACATCATAGTACCTCCGAGGTTAGTATTTGTAAAAGGGGGAATTCGGATCGACCGCGCCGATGCTGACCTCGCCTGCCCAAAGCTCGCGCTCGCGGCCGTCATTATCTGTGACCAGCAGAGCGCCGCCATCCGAAATGCCGCGTACCGTGGCCTCGAACCGCTCTGTCGGCAGAATGCAGGTGACCTGCATGCCAAGGAGCATAAAGCGCGCGCGGTAGCCGTCCAGCCAGAGCGTGTTATCGGGGTGCTCAATATATGGCAAAAACCGCTCACAGATGTGCATGGCAAGCTGCTCAGGATCTGCTTGCACCTGCAGACTGCCCGCTACGTTGGCGATCGCGTCGGGAAAATCCTCGGTGGTCAGGTTGATGCCGATGCCTACCAACACGGCCATGCCGTGCGGCGTGCCCACCGACTCACAGAGAATGCCGCAGACCTTGCGGCTGTGCAGATACAGATCGTTGACCCATTTGATGCATAGGGTCGCGCCTGTCAGCTCCTCGATGGCAAGGGCGGTTGCCCATGCGGCCGCGCAGGTCAGCCCGCCAAGATCGGACAGCGGCGCGTCGGGGTAGCACAGCAGAGTCATGTAGAGCCCGGTGTCGGCAGGAGAATAGAAGGAGCGTCCCATGCGGCCGCGCCCAGCGGTCTGCTCGCGCGCGATGATCAGCGTGTTTTGTCTGTCGCCTGCGGCGGCAATGCGGCGCGCCTGGGCGTTGGTGGAATCAATGCAGTCAAAGACCTGCGTGCACAGCATGGCGGCAACCTCCTGATCGTTTACTGCCATTATTATAGCATATTCAGGAAGCTTCGTCAAGGTGGCGAGTGTGTGAGCGATTTTTGAACTTTGGGAAACAGCACTTGACTTTTGCCCCGGAAAGGTGTATGATATTGACATCAAATATCAAAAAGAGGTTATTATGAAGCAAATGAGAATTGCACTGCTTTGCGGTGTATTGATTGCATGTACGCTGTTTTGCTCCTGCGGCAATTTCAGCGGCGGACGCGAGCAGATCGACGGCGTGCTGGACAAGATCTTCGGCACGACCGCGCCCGAAACCACAGCGCCCGAGGGTACTACCGCACCCGATGCGGCACCCGAGGTGATCCGCTACGACTATTTTACCAACGATATGGCACAGTTTCTTGCGCTCAGCGCATCTGATTACGATGCCTTTGATTGCAAGGTTGGCGCTGACTTTGTGCTGACCGACGAGGTGTTTGAGGAGCAGCTGCAAAGCCTGCGTTACCAGTACGCCACGGCTACCAACGGCACCACGCAGGTGACCGATCAGCCCATCCGCTTTGGCGACCAGGCGTATATTTACTACCGCGGCGAGGTGGACGGCGTAGCCTTTGAGGGCGGCTCCAATATGGATGACAAGTCCCCTTATAAGCTTGGCATTGGCTCGGGCAGCTTTATTCCCGGCTTTGAAGAGGGTCTGATCGGCGTTGTGCCGGCAGAAACCAGCAGAGAGAACCCCTTTGCGCTGCACGTGACCTTCCCCGAGCAGTATAACGAGGAGCTGGCAGGCAAGGATGCCATTTTCTACGTGGTGGTCGAGTACGTGGTACAGTACGACGTGCCCGAGCTGACCGATGCATTTGTCAAGGACACGCTCAAGTATGAGCCCGAAGGCGAGGTAGCAGATACCGAAGGCGCTCTTGTAGAGGCTTACTTGGCCGAAATGCGCGAGAACATGGAGCAGAATCTGCTGGAATCCGCACAGCAGGCGGCCATTTCCATGGCGGTTTACGAGATGCTGGACACTCTGACCTACACCGCGCTGCCCGAGGGCGAGGTGGACGCTTACTATAACGATTACATCGCCGAGTTTGAGTATTATTATAACTACTACAAGTACATGTACGGCTATTCCTCCATGGATGAGTTTGCCGTGGATTACATGGGTCTTGAAAAGGGTGCGGACTGGAAGGCCGAGCTGAAGAAGCAGAGCGAGGAGATGGTCAAGCAGGACGTGCTGGTGCATGCGATCGCCGAGAAGGAGGGCTTTGAGGAGATCTCGGAGCAGGAAATCAAGGACGAGCTTGATTATCTGGTAGACTACTACGGCGGTCAGTACACGGCTGAGTACATCCGCGAGAATATGGGCGATGACAACATCAAGAACAGCGTGCTGTTCGGCAAGTTTTCCGACTATATTCTGGAAAGGATCAATATCATCTACGAGGATTGATCAACCAAAAAGGGTCTGAGTCACTTTTGACTCAGACCCACTTTTCGTTTATTCAGATTACTCCTCGGACTGCTTCTTGGCCTTTTTGAAGACCAGAAATTTGCCGATGATATAGTTTGCGACAATGTTGGCAACAGAGGCGATGCCCATGGCCACGATCTCGATGCCCGCGCCGCGGTATGCCGAGAGATCCACGGTCAGAATCTCCATCTGCTCGGGCAAAATCGCGCCCAGCAGCATGACCACACCAAGGTTGAGCAGATACTCAAACAGTACGAAGGTGGCAATTCTGCCGCCGAAGAATTCGGCCATCTGCACCCACATATTGGCCTTTTTGTCTGCATCCTTGAACACGAATGCGCGGTTGGTGAAGAATGCGAACAGCACGGCGCACACCCACGAGATCACGCTGGCCACCGTGAACAGCACGGTGTATTCCACGCTCAGCTCGTTATCGATACCCAAAAGCGCCTTGCCCGGCCACAGAATGCCAAAGCGCACGATCCAGCTGACGGCTGTTGTCAGCACGCCGAATACAAGATACATCAGCACCTCTTTGGTGTTCTTTTTTGTGTTGTTTTCCATAATGCCTCTTATTTATTAATCTGATAGGTCGTGCCCTCGCGGGAGTCGATCAGGGTCACACCCTTGTCAAGCAGATACTGGCGGATGCGGTCTGCCTCGGCAAAGTCCTTGGCCTTCTTGGCAGCGGCTCTCTGATCGATCAGGGTCAGGATCTCGGCAACAAAGGGATCCTTCATGGCCTCCTCGCGTGCCAGTCTTTCGGCCTCCTCCTTCTCGGCGCGACGCTTGTCGGCGGTCTGCACCAGCTCCAGAGAGAGAACGGCGTCAAAATCGTTGAGCAATGCGCGCTTGGTGGCGTCGTTGGTCTTCATCTTGAGCACGTCGTAAACGGCGGTGATGGCCAGCGAGGTGTTCAGGTCGTTGTCCAGCGCCTTGGCAAAATTCGCCTTGCCCTGTGCAAACGCTTCGGGGTCAACCTCGCCTGCGGGATCCAGGGTCATGACGCGCGCCAGCAGCTTTTCGTAAGCGGCCACGGCGTTATCAAGGTTCTCCCAGGAGAACACAAGAGACTTGCGGTAGTGGGACTGCAGGCAGAAGAATCTGTAAGCCAGAGGGTCGTAGCCCTTGCTTTCCAAGAGAGAAACGGTGAGAAATTCGCCCGAGGACTTACTCATTTTGCCGCTGTCGGTATTCAGGTGCAGAACGTGGAACCAGTAATTGCACCACTTGTGGCCAATATAAGCCTCGCTCTGCGCGATCTCGTTGGTATGGTGGGGGAATGCGTTGTCAATGCCGCCACAGTGAATATCAAGATACTCGCCAAGATACTTCATGGAAATGCCCGAGCACTCAATGTGCCAGCCGGGGTAGCCGATGCCCCAAGGGGACTCCCACTTGAGCTCCTGATC
>JAZULL010000119.1:0-14315 GCA_045603085.1 Eubacteriales bacterium
GTATATTTATTAATACCAACTTTTCCAATTATACCTTTTTCTTTGAGTTTCTCCGCTATATTTGGATCTAGTATTATTCTAGGTGTTGAGGCCTCTCCTTCTAACAAATACGCATTTGTCATTGCCGGACCATATGACAAATTATTATACTTGAAGTATTGACCATAAGAAATACCGCCTCGCAAAAGTATCATTTGTGTTGGCGACAAAAATAATCGAGATTGTATTGTAGCACAAACAAACAAAAGATACGCAAGCCCTTCATCGGTGCCTTCTACAGAGATCACAATGCTATCAGACATTATAGTAAAATCAACATCATCAACGAAGTGTACACCAAAGGTTTTTGTGCCTAATAGTTCATCAAATGAAAACTTAATGAATTCAATGTCGTTAAATAATGCCTTGATGCTAGCACAGTCCATTTGATTAGCAATATTCTTAAAACCCAACAAATCAAGAAAGGCAACATACCGATTCCGGTACGTGTCTGGTTCCTTAAGTTTTTCTACAACAAACTCTTTTCTTTTTTTATCAAATGGAGTCATTAAATTCATTTCCCTCAAACGCTTTTTTCAAGATGCTCTGCCTCATAGCTTCAGCTTGTTGCAAGGCGATGTCGACCGTTTGCTCAATGCTATCGCAAATAGTCATCCTTGCTTCAATTTCAGCAATTACAAGTTGCTGTTCTTCTACAGAGCAATAAGGAACTATCAAATTTTCCAAAGTGTCCAAATTGATGTTCTTTTGAGCGGTCGCCGGTGCAAATGCCCATAACCGCAACTTTTGTGATTCAATAAAATACTTAATGTACTCTGGAATAATGTGTTCATACGGAGTAAAACCGACCACACTATCCGGGAAACAAGCATCAATACCTAAAAAGGCTGTTTCGGCTATGTTTGCGGCTATGGTAATACATAGAGTTCCTTTAGGCCACAATTTGCTTTGTTGTAGACCAAACTCACCATACATCTTTGAATATTCGGTAATGTATTGTTTAGCTGCTTTAACCTCTCCTGTTTGCAAAAAAGGATACTTCCCACCATCAAATAATTTCGGATCATTTCTTGGTCTGTGTTTTGATTTTCCGCGCCCTAAATCGCCCAAGTTGGAAAGCGCAATGTATTGCCATTCTTTTGGAATAGCAGGTAGGCTTTTAGTTTCTTCTTCAGATGCCCACGACAATTCCACATCGCAAGGGATATGTGCTGTGAATTTTCCTTCAAACGCTTCCTTTAGCCCCGCCTGACGATATACAGCAAGTTGTTGCTTTGTCTTCTTCAATGTTTCAACACCATTGTCAAGTTCGGAGAACAGTTCTTCAATTTTAGCAACAATTCTTTCTTGCTCCGGTACAGGTGGGATTTTTACCTTTATTTTCGAATACTGTTGAATCCAATATCGTTTATGTGTACTATGATCAAATTCAATGATTTGCATCCGATAGAAAATAAATTTAGGGATAACCAATTCAGTATTGGCAGTCAGTATTTTCATCGCAGATGATTTAACCTTAAAAGGGAAATTCACATATTGCGTAGAGGTAGTGAAATCATCAAAAATAATGACAGGAAGTTTATCATATATTCCGCTTGTTTCATTCGTATATCCGATTATAAAGGATTTGCCGGCAGTTAATACAGGTGTGTCATAACTGTCGCTATAATCCGTTGATTCTACTATGTATGGAGTCGGTTGCTCATATGACAACAGTTCTCCAAGCTCATATTCAGTCCATTTAGCCATCAATATCCCTCTTAATTTGCTCTTTGGCAAAATCTGCAAGAAGTTTATACGCTTCTTTTTGCTGATCGTTCCAATCATTGCGATCGTCTGCGTGCTTTTTTAGCACCTCGACGGTTATATCTATTTCTTTTTTTGTAATCGTTTTTCGATCAATCGTACCAAGAGCTGCTTGATATACTCTTGTAACGCACAATTCTTCATAGGGTGTCATAGATTTCTCCTGTTAAAACGGCAACTCGTTTCTTTCTTCTATAATTTTTTTGCACGCAGCATATTCGTCCTTGAATAAACCATACCACGGACAGTGGTCTTCTTCGAACTCCATATCCCAACAAAGAGCATCTGAATATCGTTTATCTCCTGAATTGAGTTTGCTCTTTATATGTTTGATTTGACGTTGCGTTAACTCCAAACTGGAATTGAAAACAATACCCCTAAAGTACTCAAATACATAATTCTCTCTTTCAACATCTTCTGACATCAAGCCATAAAACAGTTCTTGAATGATTTCATTTTTGTTGCTCAGTAAATCAAGTTTTTCAGAAGCAGAAATCCAAGTCGCCAAACTTCCTTTATAATCGCACCTAGCAACTTCATTGCCCATCTCATCAAGATTGTATGATACTCTTCCATTTTTGATAGATTTCAACATCATATTTTCTATGCGAAGTTGGGCTAACTTATCAATTTCTGCATATGTATCCTTCATAAAATAATGACAATACATGCGTAGGTTATTGTCATCCTTGCATTTCATCAAACTCGAACTGACAACACGTACAAAATCGCTTTTTGCTGCTTTTGTCAATGATGAAAATAGGACGGTCAAGAAAAATTTAAGTTTATTTCGCGGTAAATCTGCACGTCTTTGATAAAGCTCCAATAATAAATCGTATCTCTTTTTTGTGGGAACTTCTTTTAAAAGCAAATCTGCATACTCTTGGGTATCAGTAAAATCATCATCCAACAAAAGTTCAATAATGTTATCTATTTTTGTGCCTCCGCCAGACTTATCCACTTGATTTAGAAGGAAATTGATGTAAAGAATGAGAACTTCGGCTTCATCCTGGGTGTACTGAAAACTTTCATGGCTCAATGGATTACGAACAGATTGCATAATTCCTTTGAAAGCAAAACCTATACCTTGCTGAAAATCTTTTTCTGTTGTGGTTTCGTTTTTATTAACCAAGATAGCAGGATTGCTTCCGAGCAAAGCAGTTTCAACGAGTTTAGTTCCATCTTTATCTTCAATTCCACCTTTTTCGCGCAAAACCTCACTCATATGAAAAACAGCATCTCTTACTGCTTCGGTATAGTCGGTACGCTCGTAATGCGCTTGTATGGCTTTCCATAAATCGTCTCGGATTCTATCTTCAATTTTCATCTATTTCTCTCCTTACGCCACCAATTCTATATTCATTTCCATCAAAATCGCCTCGTAGCTCTCGCCAAACACCTCGTAGAAACGTCCGAGACCGCCTTTGCGGTCGAAGGGATTGAGGTCGAGATCGCTTGTTTCAATACTCAAAGACACGGCAATATGGTCTTTGACAAGACGGAGCCATTCCATCTGCTCGTCCGTGAAGTGTACCGCACCTGCATTGCGACGGAGTGTCCACTGCATGAAGTTATAGTTTACTCTGTCAGCAAAGGGCGCAAGATTCTCGGTATATCCCATTTCAAAGCGAATAATTGAAATAAGGTCTGCAAGCTGTGCTATCGTGCCACGCTTTACCTTTTCGGGCTTCTTAATGGCATAGCAATCCCAAAGGCGCTCTATGGTGATACCCTTGGCTTTCAGCTTTTCATACAGAGCTTTAAGCCCTTCAATCGCCATCGGACGATCTTTATAATTTTGGTTATAGATGATACGCAGAGCAATGATTTCATCTCTGTTTTCGTCAATAAATTCACGGAAGGACGAAATCACACGATCGGCATTATCCTCTTGCTGCGAGTCGAATCCGGCAAACAGTACTTCATCGAGATTTACGTTGTCGATGATCTGCTCATGACTGCGGCGCACGTTTTCAATATAATCGCGTACTTCGGGATTTTGGAAAGGTGCAACGGCTTCAACGACCAAAGTTTTCTTTGCTTCGGCAATTTGCTCGTCAGTAGGTTTTGCGGTTGCAAACTGCTCCTGCGCCTTATGGAGAATGGCGTCCTCGTCAAAGGCATTCAGCAGCTTTTCCGCAACTTGTCCTGCGCTGTCACCAACCTTTTCCGCAAACTCTTTCTTTTCGCTTGGAGTCATCTGACTATTCAAACGAATGACACGGTTTGCAAGAGAGGTGAGTGTATCTTCACTCTTATCTCCGAGAGTAACGTTCATCATCAATTCTTTCATGCTGACGGACGGTTTGCGCTCGAGAGTACGAGTGTCGGATTTCTTGGATTTTGTAACGCCAACGGCATCCACAATAACGAAATGATCTTTGTTATCGGTTGCGGAGGGCGTGACCTTTTGGAGATCGTCTTTAGAGAGAGTTCTCGTTCCACGACCTTTCATCTGCTCGAAATAATTCTTACTGCGCACGTCACGCATGAATATCAAGCATTCGATAGGCTTTACATCCGTACCGGTTGCAATCATATCGACGGTAACAGCGATACGGGGATAGTAATCGTTGCGGAAAGAGCTGAGCACGCTTTCGGGGTTCTCAGCGGAATATGTAATCTTCTTGCAGAACTCGTTACCTTCTCCAAACTCCTCACGAACGATTTGAATGATATCGTCTGCGTGGCTATCGGTTTTAGCAAAAATCAGAGTTTTCGGCACTTCCTTACGACGAGGGAACAAGGATGTAAACACGTTTTCTTTGAACGTGCGAATTACAGTACGAATTTGACTTGGATTGACAATATCTCGGTCAAGCTGTGACGGTCTGTAATCAATGTCTTCATCAAGCTGTTTCCAACGTTTTTCACGAGACAGGCGGCTACGCACCTCGATCATCTGTTTCATAATATGCGTTGTGTTCTTGCCGATATTGGTTTCAATGAGGAAGATATCCTCACCTACGTTTACGCCGTCAATAATCGCTTGTTCACGAGGATATTCGCTTACCACATTCTCATTGAAAAACGCAAAGGTACGCTTATCGGGCGTTGCTGTCAGACCGATAATAAAGGAGTCAAAATATTCAAGCACCTGATTCCACACGTTATAAATGGAACGGTGGCACTCGTCAACGATTATGCAATCAAAGAATTCCGGCGGATATTTCTCGTTGTACACTACCTCTTTGGGTGCTTTGGAGTCTGCCGTTACAAACTCATTGAACGAGGTTTCCTCGGCGGATTCATCAAGCTCATCGCCTTTGAGAATGGAATACATTCTCTGAATAGTGCTGATGCAGATCTGTACACCCTCGGGGATATACGAGGATTTGAGTCTATGTACACCGTAGATCTGCGAAAAGGAACGGTTATCATCAGTCGGTCTGTATGCCAAGAACTCGCGTTCTGCCTGCTCGCCAAGACCTTTCGTATCAACAAGGAAAAGAATACGGTTCATTTTTCCGTATTTCAAAAGTCTGTATGCTGCGGTAATAGCCGTAAATGTTTTTCCCGTGCCCGTTGCCATTTGCACCAACGCTTTCGGACGGTTATCGGCAAAGGATTTGTCAAGATTTTCAATAGCGGTTATCTGACATTTACGGAATCCCGTAGGATCAAACTCGGGAAAATGCTTCATATTGTTCCGAACAGTGTCTGCCTGTTTCAAAAGGGCATTCAGCGTTTCAGGACGATGAAAGGAGAACACTGTTCTTGAACGATACTTAATATCGGTATAGTCCGTAAAACGAGTGAGCTTGTCCGTCGCTTCGTAAGCAAAGCGGATCCGATATACGCTCTTTATCCACTTAAAAGTGCTGTTTGCATAACGAGAAGACTGCCCCTCAACAGCAGTGATATTTTCGCCCTCATCTGTTTTCTTAGCTTCAATAACTCCTACGGGCACGCCTTCTATGAAAAGAGCATAATCCACAGGTCCCGTGCTCGTTGGAAACTCCCGAACAGCAACACCGAGAGAAGCTGACAGATTCAAGGATTTAACATCTTGGATCACCCAGCCGGAGTCTATTAACTTTTTATCGATAGTTAATCGAGCTTTTTCTTCAGGTTTCATTAAAGCCTCCATGGTCATTTAATCTTCAGCCTAAGAATCTATTGATAATCCATGTATCACTGGTTTAGGATTAAGGAACAAAAGCAAGTATTACATTTAATTATACCACATTTTGTCGGATTAGTCCATACTTTTGGGCAGCTTGGCGGCAAAAATACGATAAAATATTGATGGAATTCTTCATCTGTCAATCTTTGAAGGGCCTGTTTTTCTCGTCTTCCGGGCGGTTACGGTGGCTCCCCGACGGGAAACCGGCAAAAAAGATTGGTCTAAAACCGTCTAAAACCGAATGAAAAATGGACAGAAAAAAGCCTTGATACGTTGTGTATCAAGGCTTTAGAATTTGTTTTACTGTAACAACGATATCGCATCTCCGATGGTCTTTTCAAGTGCCTCGCGGCCGTATTTATCCACCTCGGATTTATTCTTTTCACCGTGGGTAAGGCATCCTGCACCGCCGATGCAACCGCCAATGCAAGCCATACCTTCGATAAAGTTTCCGTCAAGAACACCCTTGTTGAGCTTGAGAAGTGCCATACGGCAGGCTTCAATGCCGTCGCAAACCACAGGCTTGATCTCAAAGTCAATGCCCTGCTCCTTCATGGCCTGCGCTGCCGCATCGGTCAGACCTCCGCTGCGCGCAAAGATACGGCCGAAATAGGAGGCATTATCCAGAACGCCCTCTTCAAAGGAAGAAAGATCGAAATCTCGGCTGTCAAAGAGTGCCTGAAGCTCTTCAAAGGTAAGTACGCAATCCACGTATTGCTTGACCTCTTCCAACTGTGCCTCCGCCTTCTTAGCGGTGCACGGGCCGATGAAGATCACCTTTGCGTTCGGCGTGGTTTGCTTGATGTACTTTGCAAGAACTGCCATAGGCGACATATTGTGAGAAATATGCTCAACGAGATTCGGAAACTGCGATTTGATATACTGCACGAATGCAGGACAGCAAGAGCTTGTAAGAAGTCCCTTTTCGGAGAGCTCCTTTGCCTCTGCCATAGCAACCATATCCGCTCCGAGAGCTGCCTCAACAACATCATGGAAACCAAGCTTTTTCAGTCCTGTTACGACCTGACCGAGCTTAGCGTAAGAGAATTGGCTCGAAATTGAGGGAGCGACTACGGCATAAACTCTGTAATTTCCGCCGCGAGTATTACGCTCGCTCTTCTTGAGAATATCGATGGCGTTGACCATATAGGACTTATCCATGATCGCCCCGAAGGGACACTGATATACGCATGCACCGCACTGTATACACTTGGAATTATCGATCTTAGCCGCCTTTTCCTCATTCATAGAGATTGCTTTTACCTTGCAAGCATTCTGACAAGGACGCTTGCGACTGACAATTGCAGTATAGGGGCAAACCTTTGCACACGCGCCGCACTCTTTGCACTTGGATTTATCTATATGCGCAACGTGATTGTGATCGAAAGAGATCGCACCAAACTTACAAACGTCCTCGCAACGGTGAGCAAGGCAACCTCGGCAGGCATTGGTGACCTCAAAGCCACCAACCGGACACTCGTCACAAGCGATATCGATCACCTCAATCACATTGGGATTATTCTTGTCACCGCCCATGGCAATCTTGACACGTTCGCCAAGAATTGCGCGCTCCTTGTAGACACAGCAACGCATGGTTGCTTCCTTGCCGGGAGCAAGCTTTGCGGGAATATCCATAATATTCTCCAGCAGCTTGTCCTCCCACGCCAGCCTTGCGACCTCGCGTAATACTTTATATTTCAGATGCTGTACTTTGGTATCAAATTTTCGCATCCTGCACCTCCATTAGAAATAACTTACCTTGATGCGCTTACCCATCTTGCGAAGGCAAGCGGACAACTCCTCAACCAAATTCATTTTGATATTGAAATTGATGGGAAGGTCGGGATTCTGATGGGCGGGGTTGACTGCTCTGCCCACGTAGAAGTTGATGTCGGTTGCTTCTTCAAAGAGCAAGCGGCTGATCAACGAAGCTCCGTCCTTCTTGAAATTCCACTCCTCGTAAAGCTCGTTCTCGCCCAGGTAATCCTTGGCGTACTGAATGACTCTGTTCATGGTGATCACACCCTCGGTAACAAGATCTACGCCCTCAATTTTGGCAACGGGCGGAATGTCGCTGCGTTCAAAGCTCAGGCTGACCTCTACCCTCTTGCCAAGATACTTGGCTGCAATCGAGGAGGTCGTACCACCGCAGATAATGTGCTTTCCCTCCTTGGAGAAGAACAGTGACATCATACGGTTTGCGTCATCTCTGTTGGAAGGAGGCCCGAACAGAATATTCATGGGCTCTCGCTTACGGATCTTTACAACGCAAGCGGTCGTATCGTCGCCCGGCTTATGACCGTAGAGCTTGTCGCACTCATCCACAAGCATGGTGGAAAGGTTCTTGGCCGTATAGCCACCGACGACAAGCGCCTGCATAAAGCCGGCGATATCCTCGCGCTTCCAGCCGAAGTTGTATTTGCCGCCCATACCTGCGTGAGGACAGCCGTCGCTCATCGCGATGAACACGTCATCCTCCTGCAACTTGATGGTGGATTTGTATATTTTTTTGCCGCCGATATTCATTTCGGTCTTGGGATAATCGTAAATGTCGTAATCTCGGATCACGATCACGTGCGGATTATCATACTGAATGATCTCGGCTATCTGATTGTTCAACAAATGAATAATGGTAAACGTGGAATATGCCACGCCTCGCACCGAGCATACGGGCAAGGTTGCGGCAATCGTAGACACGCATTCCTCAATGGGAAGTCCTGCTGCCATCATGGTGGAAATAATCTTGGAGGTCAGAGTGGACAAAATACTGGCCTTGACACCCGATCCAAGACCGTCCGCAAGCACGATCACGGTAGAATTCTCATTTTCCTCGACGACGTCTACGTGGTCGCCGCAAAGCTCTTCGCCGACATGATTGATGCTTTTATATCCGATATCTGCACACAAATCATTCATCGTCGATCGACTCCTTCAGCTTGGTCAGAGCGATCTTGGTTTCCGCTGCGGTCTCACCAAGCAGCGAAGCGATCTCTTGAACGATTCGCATCTGCTTTTCAACCACGCTGTCGGCAACCTCAACCGTTTGCTTATTGATCCTTGCCTTTTTCTCTCTGTCGGCTTCTTCATCGGTAATGTCACGCATAATGCCGATCAGCATACGGGAATCAGGGGCGTAAACCACGGTCTGCTCCACGTATTTCTTGTACTCTGCAAGATAAGTGCGCTGATCGCGGACTGTTCTGCCGCTGTTTCTGACCTGCATGAACACGGTGGGATCGAGAATACGGACAACAGGCTCGCCAAGCACGTCGGTTGCTGCACGGATGTTCATGATCTTGCGTGCTGCATTGTTGATCTGCTGGACTTCAAGATTCTCATTGAGCACGATCAGACCATTGGGCGTATTGTTTACGATGGTATCCGAGAAGCTTTCCGCCTTGTCCTTCAGATAAGGCAGACACATAGAGATCTCTGCTTTGCCTTGAATGATGGCGATTGCCTTTTCACGGCAGGAATTGTATCCGCAGGAGCCGCAATTCAGCTCGTCGGAGGGCTTGAACTTGCCCATCTGACGCAGCACCGACATAATCTCACTTTCCGAAGGAGCCTGCAGCTTTTTCTCGATCATGGAAAAATGCTTTTTCAGGTGCATGGAATCAGGCTGTGCAACGTCAAAATCGCGCTCGCCCGCATAATCCGCCACGGTGACGTAATCCTTGATCGGCGAGGTGCTGTGGTATTTTTCCATAACGGGACCGCCGATGCAGCTGCCAACACAAGCAGACATTTCTATAAAGCATTTATGGATCTTACCGCTCTCAATATCCTTGAGCGCAGCAATGCAATTTTCAACGCCGTCAAGCGCGATGTACGTATATCCGGGCGCATTCTGAGCCATTGTTTTCAGTATACCGCCTGTTGTCGGGAAGAAACGCGCACGACTTTCGGGTGTATCATCTACTTCCTTCTCAAGCTCAATTCTCTCGGATTTCAACCAATTGGTAAGTTCCTCAAAGGTCAGAACGGCATCGACAAGCCCCTCGTAATGCTCAGCCTCGTCCTTTTTCGCAACGCAAGGACCAATGAATACCGTCTTTGCATTCGGCATTCTTTTCTTGATATCGGCGCAGTGCGCCTGCATGGGCGACATCACGTCCGCAAGATACTCAAGTGCAGACGGAAAATGCTTTTGAATGAGCAGATTGACCGAGTGACAGCAGGAGGTGATGATGATATCTCGCTCCTCCTCACGCAGCATACGCTCATATTCGGTTTTTACGATGGTAGCACCGATCGCGGTTTCCTCCACGTCGAAAAAGCCGAGCTTTTTGAGTGCTTTGCGCATGGACTCAATGCCTACGCCATCATAGTTTGCAATAAATGAGGGGGCAAGGCTGACCACAACGGGCTCACCGCTCTGCAACAGCACTCTTGCCTTCTCGGTGCCGTCAACGATCTCCTTGGCATTTTGGGGACAAACAACAAAACAATGACCGCACAAAATGCACTCATTGCCGATGATATGCGCTTGGTTTCCCGAAAAGCGAATTGCCTTTACGGGACAGTGACGGATGCACTTATAGCAGTTTTTGCAGTTGGATTTTTTGAGTGTCAAGCAATTTGCCACGGTCGTCACTTCCCTTCGGTTTCAATCACATCAAGAATATTCTTCTTGAAGAATTCTCTGAAATTTTCTCTCGTCACGCCTACGTGAACGTCATCGTTTACCTGCACGGTAACGCCGATGCGGTTGCACTTTCCGATACAAAAGCTACCGGAAAGCACGACCTCATCCTCAATATGATGTTCCTCTATGGCTTTTTCAAAAAGCTCTACAATATCCTGCGAGCCCTTGAGATGGCAAGACGAGCCAACACAAACCTGAACGAACAACATATACTTATACCTTTGCGAGAACTTCTTTAGCGAAGAACTCTCCAACGTTTTCGGGAGTGACGGAATGGAAGGAATCATTGACCGTGACGCACACGCCCTGCTGGCACTTGCCCATACAGAAGGTGCCGCCAAGCTCCACCTTATCGCCCAGGTTGTTCTTGGCGATCAAATACTGAAGCTGCTCTACTACCTGACGAGAACCCTTGATGTGACAGGAGCTTCCGATACAAACTGTAATTTTAATCATATTATTCTTCCTCTCTTAATTCATAAATGTGGGAGCTTGATGCGGACTTGCCGCATCAAGCGTTAACAGTTAATTTGGAAATTGAATTATTGGTAATCGACAACGCCGACCCAGCTTGCAAGGAACTCGCGCTCCTTCTCGTTGCCCTTCACCGACTGCGAAGCAGCCACGATGGGCATCCACTTCTGCACATACTGCTTTGCGGTATCGCTCTTTTTGCAGAAGGTGTCAAGGTAAAGCTCCGCACCGGCAATGTCACCGTTCAGCCAGAACAGCAGGTAGGTACGTGCAACGTCAGCAGACGCGTTGCCCTGTGTTGCGTGGGACCAGTCGATGATGTAGGGAGTGCCGTTCTCGGCAATGATGATGTTGGAGGGGTTGAAGTCGCCGTGGCAAACTTTGTTGTGCTTGGGCATGGACTCAAGACGCGTGTGAAGATCGTAACGGGTGGTCGCATCAAACTCGGTCTGTGCGATCTTGCGGCTCATCTTGTCCTTGAGCTTGTTCAGCAGCGGGCAGGTCTTTGCATGCACGCTCATCTGCAATTCAACCAGCAGTTCGATGTACTGCGCCTTCTTGTCTGCATCATCCTCTGCCTCCTTGATCAGCTGCGCCAGCGTCTTACCCTTGATGAACTCAGAAACGATTGCCCACTTGCCGTCGATCATGGTTACCTCAAGCACCTTGGGGATGTTCAGGCCGGTTTCTTCGATTCTTGCCTGATTGAGTGCCTCGTTGAGCACGTCTGCCTTGGAATATTCTGCGTTGAATACCTTGACGCACCGATCGCCGTCACGGTAGATGGTCTTGTTATTTCTTACTGCAATTACTCTATCAAGATTCATGTGTTTTTCCTCCTTAAATTAAGCCTTTTTGCCCTTGCGATAGGGGGTCTTGATTGCATCGGAAGTCTGAATGTCGAGATCTGTCGCGGGCATATCCTGCTCAACGAAGTGCTTGCCGTAGTAAGCGTTGAGGTACATCTGCTTGATCTCGCTCATCAGAGGATATCTGGGGTTTGCACCGGTGCATTGATCGTCAAATGCCTGCTCTACCATGTCGTCAAGACGTGCAAGGAAGTCAGCTTCGTCAATGCCGTAGTCCTTGATGGTTTCCTTGATACCAACGCGTGCCTTGAGGTTGTTGATCGCCTTGATCAGGTTCTCAAGCTTCTCTTCGTTGGTCTTTCCGCCAAGGCCTAAGTAGTCAGCAATCTCTGCATATCTTGCCAGGGTGTGAGGATGATCGTACTGCGAGAAGGTACCCATCTTTGCGGGGGCCTCGGAAGCGTTGAAGCGAAGCACCTCTTCGATCATCAGCGCGTTTGCAACGCCGTGGGGCAGATGGTGGAATGCACCCAGCTTGTGTGCCATGGAGTGGCAGACACCGAGGAATGCATTTGCGAATGCCATACCCGCCATGGTTGCAGCATTTGCCATCTTCTCACGGGCTACGATGTCGGTCTGACCGTTGTCATAGGCTCTGGGCAGGTACTCGAAGATCATCTTGAGCGAGCGAAGTGCAAGACCATCGGTGTAGTCTGTCGCAAGCATTGCGGCATATGCCTCAAGTGCGTGAGTCACAGCGTCGATACCCGAAGCTGCGGTCAATCCCTTGGGCGCGGACATGTGGAAATCGGTGTCGATGATTGCCATATTGGGAAGAAGCTCGTAGTCAGCCAAAGGATACTTGACGCCGGTCTTTTCATCGGTAATAACTGCAAAAGGAGTGACCTCGGAGCCGGTGCCTGCGGAGGTGGGGATAGCGATGAAGTAAGCCTTTTGTCCCATCTTGGGGAAGGTGTAGATTCTCTTACGGATATCGATAAATCTCATTGCCATATCCATAAAGTCTGCTTCGGGATGCTCGTAAAGGACCCACATGATCTTAGCTGCGTCCATAGCGGAGCCACCGCCAAGTGCAATGATGGTATCGGGCTGGAATGCCTTCATCTGTGCAGCACCCTCGGTTGCGTTTGCAAGCGTGGGATCGGGCTGAACGTTAAAGAAGGTGGTGTGCTGAATACCCATCTCGTCCAACTTATCGGTAATCGGCTTGGTATAACCGTTCTGGTAAAGGAAGGTATCTGTTACGATGAAAGCCTTCTTTGCGCCTCTAACGGTGCGGAGCTCATCAAGCGCCACGGGGAGGCAACCCTTTTTAATGTACACCTTTCCGGGTGTTCTGAACCAAAGCATGTTTTCTCTCCTCTCGGCTACTGTTTTAATGTTGAGCAGATGCTTGACACCTACGTTCTCGGATACGCTGTTACCGCCCCAAGAGCCACATCCCAGTGTGAGCGAGGGCGCGAGCTTGAAGTTGTAAAGGTCGCCGATACCGCCGTGTGCGGAGGGAGTGTTAACCAGAATACGGCAGGTTCTCATTCTGCTTTGGTAAGCAGCAAGTTTCTCCGTTTCGGTGATCTCGTTGATGTACAGAGAGGAGGTGTGACCAAAGCCGCCGTCCTCAACCAGTTTGTCTGCCTTGTCAAGAGCTTCTGCAAAGGTCTTAGCCTTGTACATAGCAAGCACGGGAGAAAGCTTCTCGTGCGCGAATTCCTCGGAAAGTTCTACGCTCTCAACCTCACCGATGAGGATCTTGGTACCTGCGGGAACACTGACGCCTGCAAGCTGTGCAATCTTTGCTGCCTTTTGACCAACGATCTTTGCATTGAGTGCGCCGTTGATGATAATAGTCTTACGAACCTTTTCGGTTTCAATGGGATCAAGGAAGTAGCATCCGCGTGCCGCAAACTCTGCCTTGACTGCATCATAGATGCTCTCAAGAACGATGACCGACTGCTCGGAGGCGCAGATCATGCCGTTATCAAAGGTCTTGGAGTGAATGATCGAGTTGACTGCGAGCAGAATGTCTGCGGTCTCATCTATAATTGCGGGGGTGTTACCTGCACCAACGCCAAGCGCGGGCTTGCCGCTGGAGTATGCAGCCTTGACCATGCCGGGGCCACCGGTTGCGAGGATGATATCTGCCTCCTTCATTACGGTGTTAGTCATATCAAGAGAAGGTACATCGATCCAATCGATAATTCCTTCGGGTGCTCCTGCTGCTACTGCTGCTTCAAGAACGAGCTTTGCAGCCGCGATGGTAGAGTTCTTTGCTCTGGGGTGAGGGCTGATAATAATGGCATTACGAGTCTTGAGTGCGAGCAGGCACTTGAAGATTGCGGTGGAAGTGGGGTTAGTCGTGGGGATAACAGCGGCAACAACGCCGATAGGCTCTGCGATCCTTCTGATACCGTAAGCCTTGTCCTCTTCGATC